>DAHXNO010000139.1 GCA_027365345.1 Granulicella sp. | reverse complement strand
GATGCGGTTGAACTTGCCGAAGCGTTCCACCACACCCGCGGTGAAGGTGCGTACCTGGTAGTAGGTCTTGGCGATCGTGATGAGCACTGCCAGGCCGATAACGATGAAAAGGATAACGGGGAGGGGCATGGAAGATCCTTTCGCGCCACGGACCAGGGGCGATACAGGTCCAGTGTAAGACATGGATGGCAGCCCCGTGACCTCTCCGGTCAGGGCGTTGCCTTCCATCGATCCTGAATCGCCATGCCGGAATGCATCTACGCGGTGAGACCAAATTCATTCTGGGGGCTAGGAACTTCCCCTTCGCCCTGTTGCTTGCGGGCTTGTGGTGAAGTTTCAACAACTTGTCGATTCGACCTGAACCAGAAAAGCTGATTGTGGTGAGCTAGCAGTCTTTCCAGGGAATCGAATGGAGCGGCCAGAACGCGCGACCGACTTCGGGCGTCCATTCCGCATGGATCTTGGCGGCGAACTTCTCTGGTTCCATGATGCGGCTTGCCTATGGCGTCAAATCTTCCGTGCGCCGCGTTGCCGGCATCGGCGGCGCGCGTTCACACGCGAACTTTGTCTTGGCCGCCTTCCTCAGACCTCTTTCCCGAAAAAAGTTCGCGGCGTCTGGCCGTGCCAGGCAGGCGGCGTGTACCAGGCGAACAGCTTCTCCTTCAACTCCGCCACCTTCGGCGCGAACCGGGAAACCAGTGCGAGGTTATTCAGTTCCTCGGGATCGGAGGAGAGGTCATAGAGCTCCGGCATGTCATCCACCCAATAGGTGTACTTCCAAGCGCCGTCCCGGATCATGAACTTTGCCGCACTGTTGCCCAGGCTGAATTCACTGAAGACAGGACCGTGATCTTTGGTGGAGGCAGGGTCGCGGACAAGATCGGCAAAACTGACGCCGTCATTGGACTTTGCCTGCGGGACGCCGCATAAATCCGTCAGCGTGGAAAACAGAGAGATCAGGCTGACCGGAGTCGTGCAAACCGCCGCAGAGTTGCCGGGCAGCCGGAACATCAGCGGCACTCCGCACGATCCCTCATAAAACTGGAACTTGTTCCACAGACCCAGGTCGCCCAGCATCTCCCCATGGTCTGACGTGTAGACAACAATCGTGTTCTGGTCCAGCCCTAGCCGGTTCAGAGCGTCAAGGATTTTACCGGCGCAATCGTCCATCTGCGCAAGATTCCCGTAATAGCAGGCGGTCCGTCTTTTTGCGTCAGCGGCATGGACCAACTCCGGCGTGAACGGAGAGTGCTCAATCTCATACCGCACCCTTTGCGGCATAGCGTCAAGATGCGCCTTGCCCCATGTGGGTGAAAGCTGCATGGACTCCGGCTCATACATCTGTGCAAACCGTTCGGCGGGCATAAACGGATCATGCGGTTTAAGAAACGAAGCTACCAGGAAGAAGGGGCGATCCTGCTCGGCGTAGCTCTCCAGAAAATGTACTGTCTCGCTAGCGACAAACTCCTCGAAATGTTCTTCCTCCGGCATCAGAGACGGCCGTCCCACGGCCACCAGACCAAGTCGGCCGTCCGGCGTCCGGTGCCCCTTCCACGGATCGCGCCTGTGCCATAGACCCTTGATCTGCGGTTGCCCGGCGCCGGAGTTGGGGGATCCAAGCTCGTCAGCGTACAGCTTGGCGGCGGGCCCGATTGCCTGAAACCAATCGTTGAATTCCAGTTGATACTCAAAGCCGTGCAGTTGCGCATCCACCGCATGCATTTTGCCGATGAGTGCGGTGAAGTAGCCGGCACTGCCAAAGCATAGCGGGAGGGTATCGAAGCGCGGCCCGTAAGGCCGCTCCATGCCGTCCATCAGATGATGCGAGTACAGTCCCGTCATCATGGACGCCCGGGACGGCGCACACACCGGGTTGGTACAGTAGGCGTTGGCAAAGCGGACACTTTCCCGCGCCAGGCGGTCAAGATTTGGCGTCTTCGCAACCGCGTCTCCTTCCACTCCCAGACAGGTCCGCTTGTGCTGATCGGCCATCAGCAGAAGAACGTTTGGCTGTCGGCGCCCTGCCGCACCGGTGGCCTGGCCCTGCTCCGCCGCTCCTGTCTGTTTGGAAAGGGCAAGCAGCGTGGCTGACCCGGCATTTGTAAGGAAATCTCTGCGATTCACGATCCAACGTCTCCTTGGGAAAAACCGCTCTCCCCGCCTCAGCCATTGATTCCGTCAGCGGGCTTTATGCGACTCTCAAGTCTCGTCACCATCCGGCTGGCCTTACAAGGTGATATCACGGTGCAAAAGGGTGGAAAACAGGTTCTTTGCGAGAAAGTGTAAAAGTGTGCATTCTATGCGGCTTTCTGAAAGGCGACGAGTTGGGTTCTCGTGGTAGCCAGTCGTTATCCTTGAGGAGCAGGTAATGGAGGTTGCGGTAGCCCCGGCCACGGCGGAGCGGCGCTTGGATGTTCCCATGGACGGCCTCCACCACGCCCAGCGGAACCGCGGTCCGGCAGTAGCTGAGGATTCCTTCCCGATGATTCGGCAGCATATCCGCCAGCTTCTCCATCGGTTTGAGTCGCTGCCAACGTAACGGATTGATCCATCTCTTCAGTAGCGCAACACCGATCCCTCGTTACGTGTAGGCACACAGCCGGTCCCGGCTCTCTCTCAGTCGATACGCTTTCATCACGCGCCGGCTGGGCGCAAACAACGCGTTGAGTTGCCGCTTCCCCTAGGCATTCCGGTGCGCCCAGAGTGATTCAACTAGCCGTCAAGTACCTGTTTTACCGGCCACAGCAGTCCCAGTTCCTTGAGGGCAGCCCGTGGCCCCTGGCCAAGGGATGTTCTTTCGAGGCCGAACGTTTGGCCTGCTTTCTTGCGCGTGACCTCCCAGCAGATCGTGACGAGGAGGCGGTGCATCTTTCGGTCCCGGCCTTCTGCCATCCGTCGTAGTTCGCATAGTGAGAGGATGCGGCGCGGGCTGGGCCGCGCCGCCCAGATGTGACAGAGATGATCCATCGTCATGCGGGAAAACACCTAGTGGGGAACTCCTAACCCATCATGCTGGTGGTAGTTGGGATACGGCGGAACAGGTATTGCGGGAATTGGGTGCTCCTTGAGTTGCTCCATCACGATCGCAACCGAGCGCTCCAGTTGCAGATCGTGCCCCGCCGCAACATCCTTGGGCAGCTCCTGCACCTCAACATCCGGAGGAATGCCATGTCCCTCCACCTCCCATTCGCCATGCAGTCCAAAGATGGCATACCGCGGAGCCGTCACCGTACCGCCGTCGATCAGCACAGGATAGCCCCCGATGCCCACCAGACCGCCCCAGGTCCGAACACCCACCAGCGTTCCCAGCCCGGCCTTGCGGAAGTACCACGGCATGGCATCGCCACCGGAGCCTGCGGACTGGTTGATGATCATCGCCTTGGGCCCAAAGATCGCTCCCTGCGGATCGTGCACCGCCTCGCCATCTCGTCCAATCGCGCCGCTCAAGGGCTTCTGGCCCAGCACGTTGACGATATAGTCGGCGATCAGCCCACCCTCGTTGTAGCGCTCATCCAGCACCACACCCTGTTTTTGCAGTTGCGAGTAAAAATACCGGTTGAAGTTGTCATATCCGGCGCCCGAGGTGTTGGGCATATAGATGTACGCCACCTTGCCGCCGGAGAGCTCATCCACCTTGCGCAGGTTCGATTCAATCCAATCCAGATTCCGCAAGCCCTTCTCAGAGTCCACCGGTACCACGGTGACATCTCTCCCATCGCTCCCGTCCGGCTTCTGGCCTACTCGGATCACCGTCTGCTTGCCTGCCGTCCCATCGAAAAAGCTGTATAAGTTATCAGCCGCCGTAAGCTCACGTCCATTCACCGCCAGAAGATACTCGCCAACATTCACATTGATTCCGGGCAGCGTGAGGGGCGCATGCAGCGCCGGCGTCCAGTTCTGTCCGTTGTAGATCTTGGCAAACTTGTAGCGGTTATTCTCCACGACGTAATCGGCTCCCAGCAGGCCGGTCTTCGGCGCGTCGTCCGGCTCATGCGGTCCACGGACAAACATATGGCCCACTTCGATCTCGCCCAGCATCTCATTGCATAGGTAGGTGAACTCCGCTCGCGACGCCAGACCATCCAGATAGGGCTCGTACCTCGCATAGATGGTGCTCAGATTCAGCCCATGCAGGTTGGGATCATAGAAGAAGTCTCTCTCAATGTGCCATGTCTCCTCATACTCCTGCCTCCACTCGGCACGCGGATCGATGACCGCAAACATCCCGGTGTTCCGCACCGGCTTACCCTGCGGAGCCTCAGGCGAGCCCGTCTTCAACTGGGCGATCGGCACAATGAACCAGCTCTTGCCGCGCATCGCCAACAGTTTCTCGCCATTGGCGGAGATCGCAAATCCGGTCAGGCCGCTCAGCACCTCCTCGGTCTTTCGCGACTTGGTGGTAAACCTCCACAGAGCGCGAATCGGCGGGCCATCATTATCTGACGGACGCCCCACCGGGCCGCCCTCGGCCAGAAACAGTACGCCACTCTTGCCCACCTGCAAATCGATGTAATTGTGCGCCGGGATGGGCAACGCCAGAATCCGATTCCCGATCCCAGGAAGGTCGATCACCGTCGGCTTCACCGGCTCCTTCTTGGCTGCGCTCGCCTTCTCGTCACCTTTCGCGGCAGTCTTGGCTTGGCTGCTATCAGTGCTGGCAGCGGAGTCTCTTTGTGTCTCTGCGCTGGTATCATCACTCTTCTTGTCGCCATCCGCAGTCACCTTCTCGTCACCGCTCTCCGGCGGCACGGGAGAGGCGCCATCCTTCGCCAACACAATCACGTACGCGCTACTGCTGGTCGCCCGGTCCAGGGAGGACAGATCGATTCCAGCATCCGACGGTCCATTGTTCGTCGATGCCGTAAAGTACAGATACTTTCCATCGGAGTCGAACACCGGGTCCGATGCATTGCTCATCCCGTCGGTAATTTGTGTAGCCTTGTGCGTGGCCAGCGAATAGAAAAACACCGCATGGAGTTGATTCGGCAGATCCCGTGTATAGGCAATCCACTGCGAATCCGGCGACCAGCTCAACTGCATCCCCGCGCCGAACCCTCCTCGCAACGCCGTATCCACCAGCACCGGCTTGCCGCCGGCTACATCCACGTACCACAGATGCAGATGCACATCGGTATACGCAATGTGCTTGGAGTCGGGAGACCACTGCGGATGGTAGAAGAAGGAAGGGTGTGGCCCCAGGGGAATCACCTTTGGCGGCAGCAGTCCATCCTGATCGCGAATATAAAGTTGATACTCGCCCGATGCATCGCTGAAGTAAGCAATGGACCTTCCATCCGGAGACCACGCCGGATCCCGCTCCGCCGTTCCGGGTGTCCTGGTCAGGTTGCGCGTGTCCCCTTTCTCTGCCGGCAGCGTAAAGATCTCTCCATGCGCCTCGGCCACCACGCGCACCCCGGTCGGCGATATGCCAATGTTCTGCACCTCATTGGCGGGAATATTCTTCAGGTGCGGCGCCAACTTCGGAAGGTCTCCATGGATGGTGACCTCCACAGCGTGCTCTTTGCCGGTAGCCAGATCGTAGAGGTGCAAGGAGCCGAACTGTTCGTAGACCAGCGCGCCCGGCCCTGCCGCAACCGTCTTCAGATCATATCCGTGATTCTCAACGACCTCTGAAACCGCCTTGCTCCCGGTGTCATAGCGGAACAGCGACACCGGCCCATTTCGGTCGGAGAGAAAATAGACCGTCTTCCCCTCCCACACGGGACTGAAGTCATTCGAGTTCTCCCGCGGAACCTTCACCAGGTCCAGGGTCTTCATGTTCACCAGCCAGACCTTCTTCGTCTGTCCGCCGCGGTAGTGTTTCCAGGCATCCTCCCACTGCAGGATCGGCTCATAAGCAAACGTTCCGCCATCCGGTGAAAAGCTACCCTCTACAGCGGTCGGCAGCGGAAGCACGGTTGGTATTCCGGCTCCATCCGCGCGCTCTTCAAAGATCCTGAAGAAATCCGAATAGCTGGTGCGCATGGACGCGAAGAGCACATCCTTGCCATCCGGCGTCCATCCCACCGCGAAGCTGCCGCTCGGCTCCCAGGTCAATCTTCTGGGCACGCCGCCATCGGCGTTCACCACGTAGACATCCGCCTTCCCGTGTTCCTGCACCGAGTACGCAATCTGCCTTCCGTCAGGAGAGAAGTACGGCCCTGCCGTTACTGCGCCTACGGATGTCAGCCGCTCCGCCTCACCGCCGGAACGCGGCACGGTCCATATGTCATCCGCATACAGAAACGCGATCTTGTCTTTGCTCAACGAGGGGTTGCGCAAGAGTAACGGCTTGGCGCTCTGAGCCCATCCAAGCACTCCCAGGCTGGCGAAAGCCAAAAGAAAAGCTGCCCCAAACGCGCGTCCAAAGCAAATTCGTATCCAAGGCATGGGTTAATCCTCACGAAGCATCTGTGTTGCAAAGAACTGTCGATCTTCCGGTTCGGGAGAGAATAACATCTCAGGTCCACGGATTGCTTTTTTTTTGGCCTCCTCGGCAGAATCTTTGGGTAGAAAGCGGAAGAAGGCAGGTGACAATTCCGGGGGTGTATGATCGGTTCGACGTTTTGTTTCAACTGAATGCAGGAACAGGCTAAGCATCAAGTGCGTCGGGGTTTTCCTCCCCTCGCCGGTTCCGTTGTCAAGCTTTTCATGTCAACCGTCCCCGCCCTCTTCACCCGCAGCGTTTGCAGTAGAACGTGGTTTTGATAGGCTGTTGGAGCACGGAGGTCCCATGAACCGCCGTAATTTCGCCAAAGTTTCCGCACTCGCCCTGGCATCAACACGTGTCCCATCATTCGCACAAAGCTCTGCTGCTGAGAAGCCCCTGGGCTTTGCACCAGTCGGCTTGGGCACCATCTCCAATATCTTCATGCGAGCATGTGCAGCCTCACGGTCTGCGAAGATCACTGCACTGGTCACTGGCCATCCCGAAGAGAAGGGAGAGAAATATGCGGCCATGTACGGCATCCCGAAGAGCTCCATCTATACGTATGAGGAGTATGAACGTCTCGCCGAGAACAAGGACGTGGACGCGGTCTATATAGGTCTGCCCAACAGCATGCACTGCGAGTACACGGTGCGGGCCGCGAAGATGGGCAAGCACGTGCTTTGCGAGAAGCCAATGGCGATTTCCAGCGCCCAGTGCCGCACCATGATCGATGCCTGCCAACAGGCGAACGTCAAACTGATGATCGCGTACCGCATCCAATATGACCCGACCTGGATTCAGGGGATTCAGATCATCAAGGACGGCGGTATTGGAGAGCTGGAGTCGTTTCAGGGCGGCTTCTTCAACCGGCAACCTGCCGGCGCGTGGCGGCTTACCCGCAAACTCGGCGGTGGAGGCTCCGTGCTGGATGTCGGCATCTATCCGCTGAACGCGATCCGGCACATCACGGGTGAGGAGCCGGCGAACTACACCGCTGTGGTGGCGACGCGTGACCATAGCGGGCGCTTTGCACAGGTCGAGCAGTCAGTGGAATGGACGATGAAGTTGCCGTCCGGCATTATCGCCTCGTGCGGATCTTCCTATGGCCAGGACGGGCCGAGCTTCCTGATCATCAACGGAAGCAATGGCTATCTCCAGTTTGAGCCTGCCTTTATGTACGACGGCATTCACTTGACTGGACATGCAGCAGGCAAGGTCATCGATGTCGTCGGCACGGGAAAGCTTCCCTTCCAGTTCACGCTGGAAGCTGATTATTTCGCCGAATGCGTCCGCAACAACAAGCAGCCGGAGTCTGGCGGCGAAGAGGGCCTGAAGGATCTTCTTGCCATTGAAGCTATCTACCGTGCGGCGGGCGCCCCCATCGCATAGCCTGCTCTACGCAGAGGAGAAATCATGAACACCTGGACAGTGAGTCTTGCGATTCTGCTTACATGTGCCGGTCCAGTTGCCTGCGGCCAGACGCGGCCGACAATGACCGGCATCTCCAATATGGGCATTTATTCCACGGATTTGGGGAAGACGGAGCAGTTCTTCGTGCACGATCTTGGCGCCTTCAAAGCACCGGATCCGCAAAATCCGGAAGGTGTCCGTTTTTATTTCAACCGCTTGCAATTCGTAGAGGTCTTGCCCCTTCCTTCGGGCGCCCCTTCGGTGAATCGTTTTGACCATGTTGGATTTACCACCTCGAACGCGGAAGGCATGCGCAGCTATCTGGCTGCGCATGGCGTCGTCACCCCTGCCGCTGTCACGGTTGGCAGCGATGGCAGCCGCTACTTCGAAGTGTTGGATCCCGAAGGCAACCGGGTGCAGTTTGTGCAGCCGCCGGCGCACCCGCTGAAGGTGCCTGTGAATCCGTTGAGCGACCATATCATTCATGTCGGCTACATGGTTCACAACGCTGCGACGGAAGACACGTTCTACCGCGCGCTGCTTGGCTTCAGGCCCTATTGGCGCGGCGGAATGAAGGATGACGAGACCGACTGGATTTCGATGCAGGTTCCCAACGGCTCCGACTGGATTGAATACATGATGGTGAAGGGGCCGGAGACGAGAGGCATACCGCCGACAGTATCGTTGCAGGCGCTGGGTTCGATGGATCACTTCTCTTTGGGCGTGCAGAATATGGAGAAGACCGCAGACGTGCTTTACGCGCAAGACCGGTTTAGCCCCAGACACTCTCCGGCGCAGATTGGCCGCGACGGCAAGTGGCAACTCAACCTCTATACGCCGGACGACACGCGTGTGGAGTTTATGGAGTTTCAACCTTCGGTTAAGCCGTGCTGCTCTCCGTTTCTATTGCCAAGCCCTACAAAGTAAGTAGCAGCGCGTGAACGGCGGACGGAAGGCCATGCAGTTCGAGTTGCGCGAAGAGAAAGGTGCGGTCGATCGATGCAACGCTCTAGGACTACCCGAGGACTACTGCTTCTTGTTGGCGCTGTAGCGGCCATCGGATCTGCATTTTCTGTGGAAGCGGCGTTGCCGCGCTCGTCGATGGCGGCGGTAGACGCAGCCGCACCAGCCAGCGCATCGGTGCAGCCGCATATCGTTCGACTCAATCCGGGGCTGGACGCCTTGATTGCGCCGGGAACCCGGATAGAGAGGGTGGCTGACACCTTCAAGTTCACGGAAGGCCCCATGTGGCGCCATGGTCGGCTCTGGCTCTCAGATGTTGTAGGAGACAAAGTCTACGCGCTCTCAGCCAATGGCAAGGTGGAGGTGCTGATCAATAAGGCCGGAGGATACAAAAATCCTCCGCCCGGCGCTTATCTCGGACCCAATGCGATGGTGACGGACAAGGATGGAACCGTGCTGCTGGTGCAACAGGGAGGCCGGAAGATCGTTCGCATTGTCGGTGTAGCGGGGCATCTGGAGTTGGAGCCGTTTCTTGCAACCTATGACGGCAAGAAGTTCAACAGCCCGAACGACCTGGTATTTGCGCCGGACGGTTCGCTTTGGTTTACCGACCCGCCGTACGGGCTTGCGTTGGGAGATAAAGATCCTGCCAAAGAACTTCCGTTCAATGCGGTATATCGCTATGCAAACGGCAAACTCACACCCGTCATCAAGGACCTGACACTGCCCAACGGCATTGGGTTTTCGCCCGATGGCAAGATACTGTATGTGTCGAATTCGGGGCCGGCGATGTATGTGATGCGGTACCACGTGGGACCCGACGGAACCGTTTCCGGCGCGCGCAAGCTGATCGCGTATCCACACCCGCAGGGAAGAGGCGTGCCGGACGGTCTGAAGGTGGACACAGCCGGGAACGTCTGGAGCACGGGCCCGGGCGGCATCCGAATCATTACGCCTGCGGGCAAAGTGCTTGGACAAATCATCCTGCCGCAGACGGCGTCGAATCTCGCCTTCGCCAATGGCGGCAAGACGCTCTATATCACCGCCCAGAACTGCGTCTATCGCATCAAGGTGCTTACGCCGGGAGAGATGCCGCTGTATCGGAGATAGCGCAGAGCAGCGGAGAGCTCGCGTTGCAGCGTGGGCTTTCTGCGTAACGCAAGAAGGGAGCAGCAGGGAATTGCAAGCCCGCGAACTATTTCGCGGCGGTCTGTTCTCAGAGATCGATGCGGCCACGGATCAGGCAACGTGGTTTTCCAGCGTGCCGATTTCATCGATGGTGATGCGGATGATATCCCCTGCCTCAAGGGTGAAGTCGTCGCCGGGAACGATGCCGGTTCCGGTGAGCAGAAAGACGCCGTGAGGAAAGCTGTTGTCGCGCAAGAGGAAGGCAGCCAGCTCTTTCGGGTCGCGCTTCAGTTCAGCCAGCGTCGTGCTCGCCGCGAAAGCGGTTCTGGCCTGCCGAACAATTTCGAGATGGATTCCCGTAGTTGAACCCAATGGATCTTTCGAAAGTAGAAGGCACGGCCCCAACGCGCAACTGCCGTCGTAGATCTTGGCTTGGGGAAGATAGAGAGGGTTCTCTCCCTCGATATCGCGTGAACTCATATCATTCCCGATGGTGTAGCCGACAATCGCTCCATCCGGATCAATGAGTAGCGTCAGCTCAGGTTCGGGAACCGACCATTTCGCATCGGAGCGGATGCGTACCGCCTGCCCAGGGCCGACGACGCGGCGGCCAGTGGCTTTGAAAAACAGCTCCGGCCGCTCCGCAGCATAGACGCGGTCGTAAAAATCGCCGCCACCTGCGTCTTTGCTCTCTTCGATCCGCGCGTTACGGCTGCGATAGTAGGTGACACCGGCGGCCCAGACCTCCTGGCTGACGGCAGGCGCCAGGAGGGTGCTCGCGTCCAACCGGGCAACGATGCCGCCATCAACGGCTGCGCGCGCAAGAGTGTGCAGGTGGCCGCTCGACAGAAGCGTATCCCAATCCTCTGTGCCCACACGATAGAAGCTGCCGTTCTCTTCAACAAAGTTTCCTTGCGATGTTCGATAGAGTCTCATGCTGTTTGCCCTCTGGGATTCGATTCTAACGATGGATGAAGCTGGTTCTGGCGGGCAGATGCCTGCGCAAGCTGTGCGATGATGGCATCGGCATCGTAGACGCATCCTCCCCAGACGCCCCCGCTGGCGTGAACCAGCGCCGCCCACAAGCGCGTATCGTCTGGCAGAGCAGGATGCGGCGCGAGGTCGGTTCTTGGCGAGCGAAGCGCGAGACGGCGACGGCCCTCTTCCGCGGAGAACCTCTCCTCTCCTTCGCCTATAAGATTCACAGTGCCATGGAGAGCGTTGCGATCCACCAGAATCTCAATCAGGTCGCCCTCAAGCACACGGCCGATCGGTCCACCTGCCAGGGCCTCTGGCGAGATATGCCCAATGCACGCGCCGGTGGAGACTCCGCTGAAGCGCGCATCCGTCAGCACCGCGACGTGTTTGCAAAACGGAAGACTCTTGAGCGCGGAAGTGATTTGGTAGATCTCCTGCATTCCCGCACCAGCGGGGCCGCCGCAGATCAGAACGATCACGTCGCCGCGTGAGACCTCACCCTGCTTGATGGCCAGGATCGCTGCGGCTTCGGTGATGAACACTCGTGCCGGGCCCACATGGCGATAGAAATTATTCTCGTCGATCAGAGACGGATCGATGGAGGTGCTCTTGATCACACTGCCCTCGGGTGCAAGATTGCCGACTGGAAAACACATCGTGGGTGTTAGACCGCGTGAACGGGCTCGATCAGGCGAGAGGATGACGTCCTCGGGGTCAACTCCATCCAATGTGCGCAGCCGCTGACGCAGGACGAAGCGCCGCTCGCTTTGCTCCCACCATTGGAGGTTTTCTTCCAGAGTCTCGCCGCTCACGGTGCGCACGCTGCCTTCCAGCAGACCGGCGCGACGCAGATGCAGCATCACCTCCGGGACGCCGCCGGCCAGAAACACCTGCACGGTGGCGAAGTTGTTCGGCCCGTTGGGCAAAGCATCGACGATGCGAGGAACCGAGCGATTGACGGCGGTCCAATCTGCTGCGGATGGCCGACGCAGACCCGCAGCATGGGCGACCGCGGGGATGTGAAGCAGAAGATTGGTGGATCCGCCGAACGCAGCATGCAGCACCATCGCGTTGCGGACGGCCCCGTCGGTCAACACATCTCTGGCGCCCACTCCAAGCTGCATCATCCGCATCATCGCGCGCGCGGAGCGTGTGGCTGCATCCAGCCAGACAGGCTGCCCGGACGGGCTGAGCGCGGTGTGTGGCAGCGATAGACCCAACGCCTCTGCCACCACTTGCGACGTGGCGGCTGTGCCCAGAAACTGGCAGCCCCCGCCCGGCGTCGCGCAGGCGCGGCAGCCCATCTCTGCGGCATATTCCAGCGTGATCTGCGACTGAGCATAGCGCGCACCGATGGTCTGCACCTTGCCTGCGTCCTCGCCATTCTCAGGAAGCAACGTCACGCCACCGGGCACCAGGATGCTTGGCAAAGCCCCTGAAGATGCGAGCGCCATCATCATCGCCGGCAGGCCTTTGTCGCAGGTCGCAATCCCTATAACGCCCTTTCGTGTGGGTAGCGATCGCATCAGTCTGCGCAGAACAATGGCAGCGTCGTTCCGATACGGCAGAGAGTCAAACATGCCCTCCGTGCCCTGCGTCCGGCCGTCGCAGGGATCAGTGCAAGCGCCGGCGAATGGAACGGCGTGAAGGTTGCGAAGCTCACGCGCTGCTTCGGCTACCAGCAGGCCCACCTCCCAGTGGCCGGTATGAAAACCGAGTGCAATCGGTGTGCCGTCCTGCGCCCTTAGGCCGCCGTGCGTGCTTAGAATAAGAAACTCAGGATCGAGCAGGCGTGGGATCTCCCATCCCATACCAGCGTTCTGGCTCAGTCCGAAGAGGTTTCCAGAGGGCTGGGTCAGCAGCATCTCCGGCGTGATGGGCAAAAGACCTTGCGGACCTGGAGCGTGCGTCTGCGTCTGTTGAAACAGCGAAGGTTCGCTGTCCAGAATCTCAGCCGCGTTGATCGGACGGAACAAGGATCCTGTCATGTCTGCTTCCATGTCTCCTTAGACGATAGTACTGTCCGCCTGCGGCATATCGGGCAGGAACAGCATCAGGATTGCAGCCACGATCAGTGCCGACGACATCAGCAAGTAGCCGGCTTTTGCATTGCCCGTCACAGCCTGCAGCAAGCCGACCAGATAACTCCCGAAGAAGCCGCCGAGCGCACCGCAACTGTTTATCAGCGCCATCGCTTCCGCCGTAGCATTACGCGGCACGCGCTCAGGCACAATGGCAAAGAACGGTCCGTAAGGCGCATACATACAGCCACCTGCCAGCACCAGACACACAAACGCCAGGACGAAGCTTCTCTGCGCAAAGTGGAACGAGCCAAACAGAGCCATGCCGGAGACGAGCAGGAATGGCCACACCACCGACCGCAACCGCCGGGTCTTGTCGCCAATGGTTGCGGCGAGCAACATAAGAACTATGGCTGCAACGTATGGCAGCGCCGTCAGCAGGCCGATCCTGGTCATGGAAACGGTTGTGCCCCTCCGGACGATTGTTGGAAGCCACAGGACGAAGCCATAGACTGCGAGGCTCCAACAAAAGTATTGTGCCGAAAGAAGCAGCACGTCGGAGCGGAACCATATCTTCCCCGCGGATGGCACTGGAGGGATACGTGTCTGCTCCTCCGCAAGGCGCCGTTCGAGTTCCTCTCCAGCCAGCGGCCCCAGCCACTTCGCCTTCGAGGGCCGGTCGCGCACGATGAGAATCCATAGAACAGCCCAGGCGATGGTCGGCAATCCCTCTGCGATAAATGTCCTCTGCCAGCCGAGCCGGTCGATAAAATAGCCGGTGATCGTGGACATCCATAGCACCGTCACGGGATTGGCCAGTATCAGGATGGTATTGGCGCGCGAACGCTCGGAGCGTGTGAACCATCGTGACAACAAAAGCAGCATCACAGGAAAGACCAGACCTTCGGCGACACCGAGCAGCAGCCGATCGAGCGCTAAAAGCCAAAACTTCTGAATCACGCCGGTCAGGGCGGCAAAACTTCCCCACGCCACCAGGGCGACAAACACTGCTTTACCAATGCTGAATTTATCTGCCAGGATCGTGCCAGGAATCTGGGATGAAAAATAACCCAGAAAAAACAATCCCGCCAGAAGCGATGCGTTCTTCGCGCCGATGTGTAACGTAGTTCCAAGGCCGGCCGCAATCCCAAACCCAAAGTTCGCGCGATCGACGTAAGCAAGGCTGTAAGTAATGAAGATCGCCGGCAGCAGATAGAGCCACCGCCTGCGCAGGCCCGTGTCCACCTCAATCTCATCGCTTATCGCAACTTCATCGGGATTGCTGCTGCTTGTTCCGCCGGGCCGAGTGTTCATCGTCTTCCAGTCGTAGGACCGATCTCGATGGCTACTGCACTATCCAATCTAACCCACCGCGCTGTGGTCGCTCACTGCAGTGGTTCCCGCGGTTCGAACGGCTTTTGTTGTTTCCTGAGCGGGCATCCCCTCATCCGGGCTGGATGGAGGGACCGCCGCCAGAGATTTCGTGCTCAAACTGGCGCCAATATCTCAGACGGATGGAGAAGATCAGCGTGCCGCCCGCCATTCCTCGGGATCTGCCACGTCTGCGCCGCCATTTGAAGTCACGCTCTCGGCGCATAGTCTGGTACAGGCGCTCACCCGGCCTCAGGCAGCGGTTGGGCCGTGCGGGACTGAATCTGCAGAAAGCACTGGATCAGGGCCACGGCCGCCGGGGTCACGCCGGCGATGCGGCTGGCCTGGCCTAGCGTCAGGGGGCGGACGCGATCCAGTTTCTCCACCATCTCGCGGGAGAGGCCGCTGCAGGCTCGATAGTTGAACCAGGTCGGGATCGTTCGCGATTCGTCGTCTCGAAGCCGCTGGATGGCGCGCTTTTGCTGGGCCAGATAGCCTGCGAACTTGATAGCTGTCTCCACCGTCTTCATCTCGTTGCGCACCCACACCGGCAGAGCGCCGCCCTGTCCGTACTCAGCCGCTGCCAGTGCGGCCAGCCATGGGACGAACTCGGGCCGTGTCTCCCGTTGGCTCTCCAAGTCGGGTAGAAGCGCGGGCAGCACCGTCTCCAAAGTGATCGAGGGGCGCTTCAGGAGTTGTGCGTAGAGCTCGCCAGCCGTCAACAAACTGGCCTCCGTGGTCGTAAGTACCTCATTCCGGGTGTTGGCCTCCAGTGCTGCGGTCACAATGCTGAGCCCGGCGCCGGTCAGCCGTGTGGTTTCCAGCACCCGCTGCAGGGCTGCCGCGCGGGCCTGCTTGGCCTCAAACGCCTCCCACGCCGCGTCGTCAATCAGTCCCAGCCGCCGGCCATGCGGCGTCAGTCGAGCGTCCGCGTTGTCGATGCGCAGATGCAGCCGGAACTCCGCGCGAGAGGTGAACATCCGATACGGCTCGTCGGTCCCCTTTGAGATCAGATCGTCGATCAGGATACCGGTGTAGGCTTCAGTGCGGTCCAGAGTAAAAGATGCCGATATCTCCTCCGCAGCGTCCTCTTCGTTTGCCCAGCTCTTCTGTTGCGCACGCCGTGCAAACAGCGCGGCATTGATGCCGGCAATCAGCCCCTGGCAGGCAGCTTCCTCGTAGCCGGAGGTTCCATTGATCTGCCCGGCAAGGTAAAGGCCGCGGAGCCGCTTCACCTGCAGCGTGCGATCCAGTTCCGTGGGGTCAATGGCGTCGTACTCAATCGCGTAGCCGGGACGCAGCATCTCGGCGTTCTCCAGCCCTGGAATGCTATGCACCATCGCCTGTTGCACGTCCATGGGCAGCGAGGTGGACATGCCGTTGATGTAGACCTCGTGAGTGTTAAGCCCTTCGGGCTCCAGAAAGAACTGATGCGAGGCCTTATCCGGGAAGCGGACCACCTTGTCCTCGATCGACGGGCAGTAGCGCGGCCCAATGCCGGAGATTTGCCCGGTATACATGGGGCTTCGGTGGACATTGGCCCGGATCAACTCCAGGGTCTCAGGCGTGGTGCTGGCAATATGGCAACAGATCTGGCGCAGCGGAGGTTGCCAGTGGGCCGCAGCGGGCTTTGCGGGCCGAGTGCCGGGTTTGCCGGAGTCGTCTGTTGAGTTCACTATCCCGGACTCCAGCGCCGCCAGTGACCGAAAGCTGAAGGGTGTAGGGTCCGCGTCGCCCGGCTGTTCTACAAATCTTGACCAGTCGATGGTGCGGCCGTCCAGCCGAGGGGGCGTGCCGGTCTTCAGGCGGGTCTCCCGCAGGCCCAGCTTCTTCAGGTTTTCGCCCAGCAGGACGCTGGCGGCTTCGCCGGATCGGCCCGCGCTGTAGGTCTGCTCTCCGCAGTGGATCAGGCCGTTGAGAAAGGTGCCGGTGGTCACCACCGTCGCATGAGCGGCGATGCGCCGTCCATCGCGCAACACCACGCCGGTGATCCGCGCCGTGCCCGGCTGCAACCCCTCTTCGCGGATCAGATCGACCACCTCAGCCTGCTTGATGAAGAGGTTGGCGATGGACTCCAGCTTCTCCCGCATCTTGCTGCGGTACAGGGCCTTGTCGCACTGGGCGCGCGGACTCCACACAGCAGGGCCGCGGGAGGTGTTCAGCAGCCGGAACTGGATGCCGCAGGAGTCGGCCACCTCGCCCATGATGCCGCCCAGCGCATCGATCTCCCGGACCAGGTGGCCTTTGGCGACGCCTCCAATGGCTGGGTTGCAGGACATCTGCGCGATCAGATCCAGATTCAGGGTGAACAGCGCCGTGCGCAGTCCCATGCGCGCCGCGGCCGCCGCGGCCTCGCAACCGGCGTGTCCGGCGCCAACGATCAGAACGTCGAACTTTTCTGCAAAATTCGAGCCGCAAAGGGCCGAAGAAGAATCGGGAGTGTTGGGTGGGTGGGCAAGAGACACAGATCTCTATTTTAACGGACAAAATGAAGCAGTCCTTCGCTAGACCCCGCAAAACTTTGCGCGCCGGTAGCATAGACAAGAATCCAGATAAGAAACTGGAATAAGAATGAGACGAGGAACGAGAAAAGAAGATCGACAGAAAACCGGAAGAAGAAGTCGGAGAAGAAAATGGGGAGAGAGGGTAGGGAAACAGACATATGGTGCAATTGAATGCCGTTGAGGCGCGCGTCCTGGGCGTATTGATTGAAAAAGAGATCAATACGCCGGAGTACTATCCGCTGAGTTTGAATGCGGCGGTGAACGCCTGCAATCAGAAGAGCAGCCGGGAACCGGTCATGGAACTGGCCGAGGCCGAGGTGCGCAGCGCGCTCTTCGAGCTGGACCAGATGGGGCTGGTGCGAACCATCGCGGAGACTCGGGCTACCAAATTTGAGCATCGCGTGCGGGATGTGCTGAACCTGCGCCGGGACGAGGTAGCTTTGCTGTGTCTGCTGCTGCTGCGTGGCGCGCAGACGCCAGCCGAGCTGCGCGCGTTCTGAACGGATGTACGCCTTTGACGATACGGCTGCGGTGCTCTCCGTGTTGGAGCGGATGTCCGCTCGTGCGGAGCCGCTCACCCAGTTGCTGGAGCGCCAACCCGGAGCTCGTGAGGCGCGTTGGGTGCACCTGCTCTGCGGCCCGGTCGCCGAGACCCCTGCCGCAGCCCACCCTCCAGCGCTGGCCGGAGCTTTCCCGGCGGACGGCCTCGCCCAGCGCGTGACGGCTCTGGAACAGCACTTGCAGGCCATGGAAGAGCGTCTGCGGGCTACAGAAGAGCGCCTGCTGGGGTTGGAGAGCGTAATCGCTAAGCCGGAGCCGTAAGCCGTTCTAACGTTTTCTCCAGGCTGGCAGGATCTTCGACGTTGCTGGTGGAGAGGCTGCGGTCGATCTGGCGGTTCAACCCAGTCAGGACCTTGCCCGGACCCACTTCGATCGCATGTGTGACGTTGTTCTGTCGCAGCACTCCGATGCACTCTACCCAACGGACCGCCCCTGTAACCTGGCGGATCAGCGCCTCGCGGATGGCGTCCGGCTGCGAGAGTGGCTTAGACTCCACGTTGCTCACCACCGGGAACTGGGGCTGGGAGAACTGGATCTGCTCCAGCCACTCGCTGAGCTTGAGCTGCGCGGGCATCATCAGCGGACAGTGGAAGGGGGCGCTGACCGGCAGCAGGACGGAGCGCTTGGCGCCCTGTTCCTTGCACAGCGCCGCAGCACGCTCCACAGCCTCCTTGGAGCCGGAGATCACCGTCTGTTCCGGGCTGTTCAGGTTGGCGATGGCCGCCATCTCGTTGGGCCTTCCCTCAGCGTGTTGAAGCTCATCCGTCACGCTCCTGCAGGCGGCCTCAATCTCCGCCAGGCTCAGGCCAAGGATGGCCGCCATGGCTCCCTCGCCAGCCGGAACGGCGCTCTGCATAAACTGTCCACGCGCCCGGACCGTGCGCACCGCGTCGGCAAAGCTCAGCGTCCCTGCGGCCACGTGCGCGGAAAACTCCCCCAAAGAGTGGCCGGCGGCCAGGCGGACCAAAAGGTTCCGCGCCAGAACCTCGGGCTCCAGGACGCGCCAGGCGGCTATGGACACCGTGAGGATGGCCGGCTGGGTGTGCTCGGTGAGCTTCAGGGTCTCTTCCGGCCCGTTGAAGATGATCTCTGAGAGAGAGAATCCCAAAGCCTCATCTGCCTCCTCGAACACCGCACGGGCAGCAGGATAGTTGTCGTAGAGGCCGCGGCCCATACCCACGGTCTGAGAGCCCTGGCCGGGAAAGAGTAGCGCAAGGCTAGGAGTGTTTTCCGAGTTCATCATCGCGACCAGTGTAATCGTCCCCAGCGCCTATCGTCCTGCACAACCCGACGCAAACCGGCGTGTCCAGACCAATTTGCCCAGGCTGGCCTGTCAGGAACCATGCGCCACGGCACCAGGTACGAGATAATGAATCCTCGGATCGAGTTGGACAAGGATGAACAGACCCCGAGTGGAGAGCTGTAGCCGGCCATGAACGGAGCGGAACCAGTCGCGGAGGGGGGTGCGATGTCGCAGGAGGCAAAGAACGCTGGCCAAGGATTTGAACTGCGGCCCGGCGTCGCGCTGTGCGTGGACCTGGACGGGACGCTCGTGAAATCCGACACGCTGCTGGATACGCTTCTGGTGGTGGCGCGGACGCGCCCCCTGGAGGTGTTGCACCTGCCGGAGTGGATCGCCCAGGGTCGAGCCGCTTTCAAGCAACGCCTCACGGGACTGGTGGAGCTCAATGTGGAGCACCTGCCATACAATCGCCCGCTGCTGGAGTACCTGAAGCAACAGCATGGCCAAGGGCGGGCCATCTACCTGGCTACGGCCTCCGATGCCGTTCTGGCGAACCGCGTCGCGTCGCATCTGGGAATCTTTGCTGGGGTATTGGCCTCCGATGGCGAGACCAACCTCGCCGGGGAAAACAAGCTGGCAGCGTTCCGCGCTCGGTTTGGCGACGACTTTTCCTACATAGGGAACGCGCGGCCGGATGTCGCTCTGCTCGCGGCCTGTCAGGCGCCCATGGTCGCCAATCCAAACCTCGCGCTTCGCTCTGGTCTGAAGCGCAACGGAACGGCGGTGGCGGCCAGTTTTCAAGATCGGCAACCGGCGCTGCGAAGCTGGCTCAAGGCCATCCGTCTGCATCAGTGGGCAAAAAACACGCTCATCTTTGTGCCGCTCATGCTCGCTCACCAATGGCATCTGCGCATGCTGCTGGCCGCGGCGACGGCGTTCTTCAGCTTTGGAATGTGCGCCTCGGCAACCTACATCGTCAATGACCTGTTGGATCTGGAGGCTGACCGGATGCATCCCAGCAAGCGGCGTAGGCCGTTTGCGTCCGGGGATCTGTCCGCCATCTGGGGCGTGGCGGCGGTGTGCTTCCTTCTGCTGGCCTCCCTGGCGCTGGCCCTGGCTTTGCCCGGTCTGGCTGCGCGGTCGCCGCACTCTACGCTGCTTTTTGACTCCTCCAGCTTCCTGGCATGGCTGGGACTATATGCAGCCTCCACGCTGGTGTACTCCCTCTTCCTCAAGCGCAAGTTGCTGCTGGATGTCTTTGTGCTCAGCGGTCTCTACACCGTGCGCATCCTGGCGGGCAGCGCCGCAACGGGAACTCCCGTCTCCGCGTGGCTGGCTGGGTTCAGTGTCTTCTTCTTCCTTTCGCTTGCCTTTGTCAAGCGCTTCAGTGAGCTGGAGAGCCTGCGGGAGCGGGGCGGCTCGGTGAGCACCGGTCGCGGATACATGGTCGGCGACCTCGAACAACTCCGCGCTCTCGGCACGGGCTCAATGTACGCCTCCGTCGTCGTGCTCACGCTCTACATCAATAATCCAGAGACGAACTTGCTCTACCAGCATCCAGGCCGGCTGTGGATGGTGGTTCCCGTGCTGCTCCTGTGGCTCAGCCGTATGTGGATGCTGGCCAGCCGAGGGCAGATGCACGACGATCCTGTGGTATATGCGATCACGGACAAGCGCAGCCTGATGCTGGGCGCGCTCATGGCCACCGTCGTCTGGTGGGCGCTGTAGTAGCCTCCGAAAAGACGCGCTAAAGCAGCAAGTGAGGCCTGGCAGAGCGTGTTCTGCTGCGCAAGCTCAGCTCTAGTTTAGGCTGAGGCTTCAGGCCTTCACCAGATCAAGATTCTGCTGCTCACGCACCATGTGCCTGGAAACGGCTCCCGCGGAAGACGGTTCCCAGAGAAGACCTGGACCGCCCTGCAAGCGGGCGCTCTCATTTATCCTGAAAGTTCTACGTCATGAGTGCAGCCATTCCTGAGTTGAAGCAGTTTGATGAAGCGGAGCTTGACCGGGTGTTTACTGGTTTAGAGGCCGAGGTAGCGGCGCAGGCCCGCACGCTCACCAGCGGCGAATCTTTAGAAGCCTTTCGCCTCCATTGGTTGGGCCGCAAGCAGGGCCGGCTGGGGCAACTCAGTGCCGCATGGTTGAAGTCTGCCCCGGCGCCGGCCAAGCCGTCTCTAGGTGTGCGATTCAATCAGTTGAAGGCGCAGATCGAATCCCTGCTGCAAGACAGCCTGCAACAGAGACAAGCAGGGAGTCGCGGCTCGGGGCTGGACATCACCCTGCCGGGCGCAGCCCTGCGGATCGGCGCCGAGCACCCGCTGGTGAAGACTATGGCGGAGATTGTCAATGTCTTCCAGCGCATGGGATACTCGGTGAGCCTGGGGCCGGAGGTGGAGACCGACTTCTACAACTTTGAAGCCCTCAACTTTCCTCCCAACCATCCCGCGCGCGACACACAGGACACCCTGGTGATCGCCGCGCAGGAACAGAAGCCGCTGCGGGAACGGCTGCTCATGCGCACCCATACCTCGCCCGTCCAGATCCGTTCCATGCTGGAGCAGGCTCCACCGCTGCATCTGGTGATACCCGGTAAGGTGCACCGCAACGATGCCGCTGACGCGACGCACTCACCCGTCTTTCACCAGGTTGAAGGGCTCTGCGTGGACACGAATATCACCTTCAGTGACCTCAAGGGTACGCTCGATCATGCCATGAAGGCGTTCTTTGGCTCCGCAGTCAAAACGCGCTTCTTTCCCAGCTTCTTTCCCTTTACGGAGCCCAGCGCGGATGTGCAGATCTCCTGCATCTTCTGCGCCGGCAAGGGCTGCCGGAAGTGTAAGCACTCGGGCTGGATCGAGCTGCTGGGTTGCGGCATGGTGGACCCCGCGGTCTTTGAGGCCGTCAACCAGCGGCGCTTGCAGATGGGCCGCGAGCCAGTCTATGACATCCGCAAGATCAGCGGATTCGCCTTTGGCATGGGCGTCGACCGCATCGCCATGATGAAATACGGAATCGGCGACATCGGCCTGCTTTATTCAGGAGATCTCAGGTTCTTGGAGCAGTTTGCGTGAATATTCTTACCCATTGGCTGCGCTCCTGTCTGCCCGGACTTCCGGTAGACGATCGCCGGCTCGCCGAAGATCTTACCCTGCGCGGAATCGCCGTCGAAGGGGAGTTTCCTGCCTCCTGCGGCGGATCCCTCTACGAGATGGACATCACCACCAACCGCGTGGACGCGATGAACCACTACGGCGTAGCGCGCGAGGCGGCTGCCATCTATCACCTCAGCCTGCCTCCTTTGGCTCTCGCCGCTCCACTGGACTACACTCGCCCCGGAGCCGGCTTTCCCGTTCGTATCGAGGCCCAGGATCTCTGCGGCCGTTTCACCGCGCGCGTCATTCGCGGCGCCACCATAGGATCAAGCTCCGGCATCATCGCGGAGTACTTCGCAGCGCTCGGCCAAAAGCAGATCTTGGCGCCGGTCGACGTCACCAACTTCACATGGATGGCCATGGGGCACCCCACGCACGTCTTTGACCTGGACAAGGTCGAGGGTGGAATCGTTGTGCGCAGAGCCCGCGCGGGCGAGAGGTTGCGGCTGCTGGACGGCTCTGAAAAGACGCTCTCCTCGGACGACCTGGTCGTAGCCGACGAGGTCAAGGCGCTGGCGCTGGCCGGCGTGATGGGCGGCTGGGACTCGCGCGTCACGGAGCAGACGAAGAACATCCTGGTCGAAGCCGCATGGTTTGATCCCGTGGCGATCCGCTCCAGCTCCCGGCGGCACGGCCTGCATACGGACGCCAGCCACCGCTTTGAGCGCGGCGCGGACTTCAACGCGGCCCCGCTCGCCAGCCACCTGGTCGCTCGGCTGGTCGTCCAACAGAGCGGCGGAGAGGTGGAAGGACCGCTGGTGGATGTGGTTGTTCCGGCGATCGCCGCCAGAACCGCCCATCGGCCGGCGATCCGGCTGGAGCTAAGTCAAGTACGGCGCATCCTTGGCAAAACCGCCAGCGGGGAAGACGCCGGGCCCGGCATCACCGAGGAGATCGTCGCCCAGTACCTTACGGCTTTGGGATGCGACTTAACCCGCCAGGCCGCCGGGGAGTATGCGGTCAAGCTGCCCAGTTGGCGTCTGGATCTGGAGCGCGAGATCGATCTGATCGAGGAGGTCGCCCGGGTCTACGGCTACAACCGCTTCGCCAATACCCTGCCGGACTTCCAGGGTGCGGTGCGGGAGCTGCCCCACGCCAGCCAGGAGGCTGCAATTCGCCAGACCTTGCGCGCGTTGGGATACACCGAGGCCATCTCCAGCACCTTCGTCTCTGCGGAAGAGGCAGAGGCGTTTCGCAGCGCTGAGCTGGCCGGTGGCGTGGCTGGCGCTGTTCCTATGGGCAATCCGCTCAGCGCGGAGGCTGGTATGCTGCGGCCCTCCCTTGCGCCGGGTATGGCGACCATGCTCGCTCACAACCTGCATCGAGATGTCAGTGATGCGCGATTGTTTGAATTGGGCACCGTCTTTTCCGGTTCAACAGAGGCAGTCAAGGAGCGCATGGGACTGGCGCTGGGAGCCACCGGAGCAGCGAGGTCTGCCGCCCACCTCTACCCCGTCGAAGACGCGCTCTTTTTTGAGGTCAAGGGAGCCATCGAGGCGCTTCTAGCCAGGTTTTCAAACACCAGTCCCGCCCCTTCCGTCCGCTTTGATGCAAACCATCTGCCGGACTGGATTGAGCCCGGGCGTGGGGCGCGGGCCTGGTTCAACGGAGAGATCATCGCCGTCTTCGGTGAGTTGAGCGCGGCTCAGTTGCAGGCGCGCAAGCTGCGCCAGCCCTGCGTCCTGGCCAGTATCGATGCCCAGCGGCTGCTGGCGAGCCCTCTGCGTCAGCCTGTCGTCGCAGAGCTCTCCCGATTCCAGCCCGTAGAGAGGGACTTCTCCTTCGTCTTTCCGGATGCGGTCACCTGGGCGGCGATCGAAGCCGCGCTGCAGGGTTCGGTCGCGCAGGGCGCCGGCCCTGCGCGTGACGCCGCCGAGCTGCGTAGCGTGCGTCCACTGGAGATCTTCCGTGATGCCAAGGGCAAGGCCGTGCCGCTCGGATCGTACTCTCTGCTGTTGCGCGTGGTCTTCCAGTCCAGCCGGAACACGCTGGCCGAGCAGGAGATTGCGCTCTGGACGGAGTGGGTGGTCGCGCAGTTGCAACGCCTCGGTGGTCTGCAGCGAGCATAACGCCGGCCCGCTCCGGATGCCGGAAGCATAACGGCAATGGCGCGTGCAAGCTCGTCCATCTAAAAAAGGGAACTCATGAAGGTACCCCAGGGGCAGATTGCCGGAAATCCTCATTCCGGCGTCCTATACTTCCAGTAGAGAGCCGTGCCTTAAGCGCGGCAACCTCGCGTCTGGAGCGCGTTTTGCGCCCCTCCAACGCGCGGAAGGAGTATGCGATGGGATCGGCAAGCATCAGCGTCGATGAGTTTCAGGCTCTGGAGCAGAAGGTGCTTCAGACCGTCGAGCTGATCAAAAAAGAGCGTGAGGCGAGATCCGCGGCTGAGGCTGCGCGCGCCGCCGCGGAGGCGCAGGTTGCAGCTCTCAAGGCAGATCTGGCAGCACGCGATCAGGAGGTTGCTGTGCGCGCGCAGGAGATCGCCGTTCTGCGGCAGGAGCTCTCCGGGTTGGGCGTTGCCCAGGCCGAGGTGGAGAGCCTGCAGCGCGAACGGGAAGCGGTCCGGCAGCGTGTGGAGAAGATGTTGGCAAGGATTGAGGAAGTCATCTAGCGGCGCTTGCACCGCCGCGGTCTGGACAGCCTCTCTCTGGGCCGGTGAGTTCTTCTGGTTGTTTCAGCCGCATTTGGCCGCCTCGGACGAAGCGCGGCGGTTTCGGGATGCAGCGCCTTCTAAGTTTGGGTTTGCGGCTTTCGTCTGGCGCAGGGTTGTACCTCAGCAGGAAGAGAGCGGGAAGAGACTTTGGTAGGGACACAGACAAGCAGCCAGACAGCGATCTCACCGGACGAAGCTGCGGCGCGCCCGAACGATAGCGTCGTCGTCGAGATCTACGACCAGATCTATCAGCTTCGGGGCGTAGATCCAGCCTATATTGAGCATCTCGCCGCAGTCGTCGATGACAAAATGCGCGCCGTCTCCGCGCATGGAGCTACGGTCGATTCGCTGCGTGTGGCTGTGCTGGCGGCGCTGAATCTGGCTGACGAGTTGGTGGCTCTGCGGGCTCGCTATCAGGCGCTCTCCGCTTCGCTGGAGGCCGGCCGTCAGGCGGCGGCGCAAAATGCCGTGCGGTCGCGGGCCGGCTCGTTGATGGGGATGTTGGATGCGGTCCTTGAGGAACGCAAAGTCGGCTAAGCACCTGGCCTCCAATCCCTGCTTCGACCTCCGGTTTCGAGCGGCCGCTTCGAGTTCCGGCTGGCTGCTCGCCTTCCATTGGTTCCGGAAGTCTACTTGCCTCCAACTTGCGCATGCTATCGTTGTGCAGGATGATGGAACCCATCTGCATCTTCCGTGGCGAGGGAACCATGTTCTTCAAGGCGGGTGTTCTTTCGTTGGTATTGGCCTTCCTCGGCCCTGGCGTAACCAGCGTAACCAGGGCGCGCGCTCAGGCGGCCGCAGACGCAGCGAATGGCTCGTCCGCGGCGCAACCCAGCTATCTCTCCAATCCAAAGTTTCTTGAGGCCATCAGGCAAGGCTGGCAGATGGAGAAGCAGCAGCGCCCTGGGTTTGCGATTGAAGCCTATAAGACAGCCAATAAGATCGCGGGCGGCGGATGTGTGGTCTGTTTGGCGGGTCTATATCGTGCGCAGATGATGCAAGGCAGCGACAAGGACGCGATTCATACAGCGAATGCCATGGAGGCCGCCGCGCAGACGCCCGTGGAGAAGTCCGTGGCTGCGTACAACCGGGGCATGGCGCTCATGGCCCGGGGTGGCGATCGGCCCAAACCAGCCTTGTTGGAGCAGGCGTGCGCCGCTTACCGGCAGGCGTTCGATCTCGACACGCAAAATGTCTCGGCGCTGTTCCATGAGGCCGAAGTATTGGAGTGGCAGGGCAAGACGGACCAGGCCCGCAAGGAATTTCAGCTTTGCCTCGGCACGTTGCACCCGGGGGATCCAGCCTGGCTACGGGTAAAGCACTTCGCCGACGACCCCGAACTTTCACTGCAAAAGATGGCTCCGGCATTTCAGGTCACCGCTTTGGACGGATCCACGTTCAACCTGGATGCGCTGGGCGGCAAGGTAGTCCTCATCGATTTCTGGGCAACATGGTGTGGCCCCTGCCTTCAGGAACTGCCCCACTTGAAGAAGATCGCCAAAGAGTTTGCCGGCCAGCCGCTGGTAATGATCAGCGTCAGTCTGGACTCCAACCCGCTAGCCTGGAGGCAGTTCGTGGAGAAGCACGAAATGACGTGGGTGCAGTACCGCGACGCGGACCACAAGCTCGCTGATGAGTTTGGGGTTAAATCCATACCCCACTACTTCACCATCGACTCTGACGGCGTATTGACCTCGGAGATGATGGGCGAGGGATCCAACATCGAGGGAAGGTTGCGAAAGCTGATCGCGCAGGCGGAACAAGCCAGCCAGGAGCGCGCCACTCTCACTGCACCGGCCGCGCTGAAGGCGCCCTGACGCCATCCAGGGTGCAGGAGCGCGCCTCTCTCAGGCTAGCGTTTTTCGCTCACAATCAGCCCCGCCAGATCGATAACAACACGAACCCGTTGAAATAGAACAGCTAGTTGCCATTCATCTGATCGAGGTCTTCCTGGTGCTGCGCTTCCACGCGCAGTCTGCGAACCATCGTGACGCCATCCTGATTCAGCAGAAACAGCGTTCCAGTGTCGCCCCGTGCCAGCATCTGGCGTACTCCATCGATGGTCGCCAGCAACCTGGGGTGATGAGGATGGAGCGTATCCACCACCTCATAGTTGTGTGGCGTCAATGCAGGCTTACTCGCAGCCGCAGCTTTCGTCTGCGCCATCAAAAGCCCCGTTGCCCCCACATGTCCCAGCACAACGGCGCTTTCAAAGGGCTTGGCGGGCATCAGTGTGGGATGCTTGTAGTGCGCCAGATTCAACAAGGCAACGCCCGCGCCATCCCGATACCGGATCAAAACCTCGTGATGCCCTACATACCGAACAAAATCATAGGCTGCCGGCGCAGCAAGCGCGACCGGCGCGAAACGTTCCACCTGGGAAGGATCGGTTACATCCAGGATCGAGAGCTGGCGCCCGTTCTGCGATTCCACGTAGAGCAGCGTGCTTCCATCATCGGAACTATAAAGATACATGGCTGCGGAATGTTGAACAGCAAGCACACTCATATTGTCCGGCGACTCAACGTCGAGTGTTCTGGACCGCTGTCCAAACGCCGCTCCTGCGGAAAGGGTGATGATCCCAAAAATGATTGCGCCAAGTTTTAAAATTCTTTTCATGTTCGATTCCTCTTCGCGCCTATATAATTAGTTTCCCCTTCAAGACAGTAGGTTGTCCACCAGGAAATTGCTACCTTCGATAATCAAACTGGGGGCGGGCGCGCGTACCCCACAACTCGCGCGGAACCCGCGAAGCGGGAGCGCCGAAGAGGGCAAGAGAGTTGCACAAACTCCGCGCTCCGGGTAGCATCCAAGGCAGAGACCGGCCTGCAAAGCAGGTACGGGGAATACCGCAGGTTGAACCAACATTCATCGAACAGGGTTTTAGCTCGTAGATATGGCTCGGTGTGCTAGGTCCGCCAGTCCGGAAAGCCTAAAGAGCCACGGCTGAAGTCCACCGTCTTAGGACGGGTTCACCTGCGCCTTCCTGTACGGCCCAGCGGGTCGGTTCTTCTTTGCCCGACGCTTTGCCCATTGTTCTTTGCCCATCGCCACGCGGTGCGCAGCACGGGCTCACCCTCCCCCCCGAATCGCTCCCTCTCCGCGTATCTTCAAAGAAGGAAGAAGATAGAGGAAACAAGGAAGCAGGGTGAACGTTCCACTTCAAACAGCGAAGATCATGCTCTGGCGCCGACCCGTTCCCTCGGCTCCGGTCCTGGGGACCGTGCATCTGCCGGCTCTGGCGCTTTCAGTGCTTCACATACCCTGGTTGCGCCTGCCGGGGTACGGCGTCTTTGCGGCTGTGGGGATGATCGCCGCCTTGTGGCTGAGCCAGAAGACCGCCGTGCGGGTGGGATTGGAGCCTGACCGTCTGTGGGATGCCGGCCTGTTTGTGGTGATGGCTGGGTTCGTCCTCTCGCGTCTGACGTTGATCGCCTTTGATCCACGCGCGTTTCTGCGCCTGCCGCTGGTGATGCTGGCGCTGCCGTCCTATACCTGGGCCGATGCCGCGCTGACGGCGATCGCGGTGGTGATCTACCTCCGCTGGAAGCGGATTCCCCTGCTGGCAACCCTGGATGCGTGGGCTCCCTGCGCCGCTGCGCTCTGGGCCAGTCTGAGCCTGGGGCTATTCTTTACCGACGCGGACGACGGCATGCCGACGCGCTTACCCTGGGGACGAGTTGTGCCGGGAAGCGCTGGGCTGATGCATTGGCAGCCGGTGGGCCTCTATGCGGCGCTGGTAGCGTTGCTGTTGTTGATTGGGTTGATGCTGCTGCTGGAGCGCCGCGGACGGCGAGGACGCGTCGCCGGGTCTGCGCTGCTGGCCTTTGGTGGGGCCAGTTTTCTGCTGGACATGGTGACGCAGCCGGAGAGCGCTCCAGGCGCCTGGCTTGATCCGGTGCAGTGGCTGGCGACCGGCATGATGTTCTGCGGTGGGCTGCTGCTGATCTTTCTCCAGGAGGCTGCCTAATGCCCTCCCAGCACATGCTGCCCAAAGGCAAGCGAGGCAAGACAGTGAAGCACGAGTACCGGGCTCAGCGGACCTTGGCGCAGGAGCGCGAGGCGCTGCGTCGCGCCGAAGGTTTGCCAGAGGAAGATCTCCCGCGGGCGAACCGCTCCAGCTCCCCCGCAAGCGAAGACGAGTGGGCGCAGGGAACGCAGCCGCCTACCCGGACTTCAGGGCTGGTCGTCAGCGGTCCCAGCGCCCATCGGCACCCGCCGGAACAGGAGCAGAAGGCGCAGCCGCGATACCCTGCTCCTGTGGCGGCACAGCCGCAACAGCCGGAGATTCAGCCGATTGAGCTTCCGGCGGGGCAAAACCCGAACTCTGCGGACGGTACGCTGCGCTTTGCCGCTGAGCCTGCGGCCCTGGGTCTCCGGCTGGATGTGTATTTGGCTAGGGCTCTTCCGGAGACCAGCCGGGCGCGCGTGGTGCTGTTGATCGAGGCCGGGCAGGTGCTGGTGGATGGGCGGCCGGCTCGCGCCAAGCAGAAGTTGAAGGGTGGAGAGTCCATCCAGATTCAGGGCGAAGCGCGCCCCACGCCTTTACGGGCGACGCCGGAAGAGATTCCGCTCACCATCCTCTACGAAGACCAGGATCTGGCCGTGGTGAACAAGCCCGCGGGGATGATGGTGCATGCAGGAACCGGATCGGCCGAGCATAACCGTGGAACGCTGGTGAATGCTCTGCTCCACCACTTGGGCGCGGCGGATGGGTTAAGCCGGGTAGGAGGCGATCTGCGCCCCGGAATCGTGCACCGTCTGGATAAGCAGACCAGCGGGTTGCTGGTGGTCGCCAAGAACGATGCCACGCATCGCAAGCTGGCGGAGATGTTCTCTGGGCGGCAGATGCGCAAGACCTACCTGGCGCTGGTACACGGCGAGGTAAAGGGCAAAGAGGGGACCATCCAACTGCCCATCAGCCGCGATCTGCTGCGCAGAACTCGCATGACCACTCGGCGCGCCGACGGACGTTCCGCTGTCTCTCATTGGAGGGTTCTGGAGCGGGTCAACGGAGGCTATGGAAGGTTCACGCTGCTGGAGGTGCGCATCGAGACAGGGCGAACTCACCAGATCCGTGTCCACCTGCAAGCGATGGGGCATCCGGTGGTGGGAGATACCTTGTACGGCGCCCCGCGCCGGATACGATGGATCCCCCTGGCCGGATCGGCGACCGGCCGGTCGACCGGCCCCGGGGATGGCGGACCTGGAGAACTGGCGCTGGAGCGGAACTTTCTGCATGCGGCCGAACTGGAGTTTGCTCACCCCAAGACGGGGAAACCGTTGATCTTGCGAGCGGAGTTGCCGGAGGAGCTGCATCGGCTGCTGCGCCGGCTTGGCGCGGCATAGGGGCTGGGGACAAATGCCGCCACCCAACGAACGAAGGTCCGTTCCATTGATACGATGGGAAGCATGAGATTTCGTACATCTGCGCTATGGACTGGCCTGATGCTTGGATCGGCTGCATGGGCGCTAGCCGCTGCGCAGAACAGTCAACCTCAGCCGCCGCCATCCGCGACCCAGGCAAGCCAGCCTCAGCAGGCCACTCCTCCGCCCTCCACCCCACAGCCGGCTCCGCAACTGGAGCGGCGCCTGGGCCTGCCGCCGGCTACGGAGACCTTGCACGTGTTCTCCCGCGAGGTCGATCTCTTCTTCGCGGTCACCAACAAGCATGGCGGCTTCATCAACGGGTTGCAGGCCAAGGACTTTGGGCTGCTGGACGACGGGCGGCCGCCGGAGCGCGTCATTCGATTTGAGCAACAAACCAATCTGCCTTTGCGCGTGGGCATCATGATTGACACCTCCAGCTCGATCCGGGAACGATTTCACTATGAGCAGCAGGCAGCGGTCGATTTTCTCCTGCAGGTCCTGCATCCAGTGGATCAGGCGTTTGTGGAGGGCTTCGACGTCCAGACCGATATTGAGCAAAACTACACCAACCGCGTGGACTTGCTGAACAGCGCGATTGAACGGCTGCGCCCGGGCGGCGGAACGGCCTTATACGACTCCCTGTACAAGACCTGTCGTGACCAGATGCTGAGCTTGAACCAGGATGTGAGCGTTCGCAAGGCGATCGTGCTGGTATCCGATGGCGATGATGACTACAGCCGGGCCAACGAAGATGATGCCATCAAGATGTGCCAGCGCGCCTCCACCATCGTATACACGATCAGCACCAACACAGGACCGAGCCGGGATAAGGGCGATGACGTGCTGCGAGCGATCGCACAGGCGACAGGTGGGCAGGCGTTCTTTCCCTCCTCTATGCCAGATGTTGGCGAGGGCTTCCTGAACATCGAGGCAGAGTTGCGCAGCCAGTACTCCCTGATCTACGTTCCGGCAGACTACAAGCCAAATGGAGCCTTCCGTTCCATCTATCTGCAGTGCATCAATCCCAACTATCTGGTGCGCGTAAAGAAGGGTTACTTTGCGCCCAGGCAGCAGGAGTGAGGTGGTCCTGTCGTGCTCGATCTGAAGTCCGCGCAGCTTGCATTTTCGATCTGCGCAACGCAACTTCTTACGGCAGGAAAGGTTTATGGCGGAAGTGAGGTCTTCGTGAAGAAGAATTTCCTACTCAGGCTCCTGTCGGTGATGGCTTCGGCAGCTCTATTTCTTTTGCCTGCGGCAGTATCAGCTCAGGAACCGCCCGCGATCGAGCAGATGATTCGGAATCTGGCTCCTCAGCCCTCTAACCACACCGCCTTTACCTTTGATCACAACATGTTGCAGGTGGCTACGGGATTCCTGAATGACGGCGAGGGACCGCCGATGCAACTGGACAGCATCACCGTGGAGAACTATCGCTATGCGGAGCCTGCGTTCTACGTTCCGGAGGCGATGCATGCGCTGGTGGCGACGCTGGATGCGGCGGGATGGAAACATCTGGTGAGTCCACATGCGCC
>DAHXNO010000203.1 GCA_027365345.1 Granulicella sp. | reverse complement strand
CCAGGCTCGCTGAAGCGTAGCCGCCCACAGCGGACGCAACCATAGCCGCCACGCACAGGCGCCACACCACCTGTCCGTCCACAATGAAGATCACAAAGGCAATCCCGTTGGCCAGCACATTGGCCACCACCTTCAGGGCATTGATGGCGTGGATATCTTCATATCCAAACAGCGCCAGCAGCGTCATAAACACGAACCCCGCCCCAGCGCCGAAATAGCCCACATAGAAACTCACCACGATTGCGGCAAGAAACAGCGGCAGACGGCGCGGCGCATGGGACTGCTCCGCGGAGGCGTCCCTTTGCCGTTGGAGCTTGCGCCGCTCCAGGGCGCGTGTCACCGGCCCGCTGACGGCGAAGAGGGAGGCGGCAAACAGCAGCAGCCACGGAACCAGGTGCAGAAAGGTCTTCTGCGGCGTATTCAGCAGAACCACTGCTCCGGCCGTGCCGCCCAAAAGCCCGGCCAGCCCCATCAGCGCGGCGGCGCGCAGGTTCTTGCGCACATCGGGCCAGTAAGCGGCCACCGAAGTCAACTGGCCGGGCCAGATGGCTACGGTGTTCGTAGCATTAGCCTGCACGGGGAGTATCTTCATCACCAGCAGCGCAGGAAAAGAAAGAAACGATCCGCCCCCGGCCACGGCATTCAGCACGCCGGCCAGAAACGCGGCCACCACAAGCCACACCCAGTGCCAGTTGATCGCAGCCAATAGGTTAAAAAGATTAGACAGAAACCCCATGCTCTTTCATGGTATCGCGCCGGGGCGGGCAGGCACGTCAAGGGCAGCCTCCAGCAAGTTCTTCCTCCCACAGGCCCAAACTCCCGCACCTCCTCTTTGGCGTAGAGATCCCTCCGACTTAACGCGGCAACGAGCCCAGAAGCTCTCACCTGCGGAGTTCTGTTTCGGCTCTTCAGAAACTCCTGCAAGGCGGGCCGCACCATGGCCTTTGACGAAACCACGAATCCGACCACCCGACCCACCGCATACTTTGGAGAAACCAAAATTATCGTGTGTACATGGTCGGCCGGTAGACACCTTCCCTCAATCCGACACCCCTCCTGCTCCACCAACTTCCGGAACACTCCGCCCAGATGCCCCTGATACCCAGATGCCCCCTGATGTTGGAGTAAAGAACCCTCCTTCGGCACTTTGGCATAAATATCCGGTGACACCTGCACTCCCACCTCGGGCCGCCTGAGCACCGCACCCGCCCACCCAACTTCTCCTCGCAGCGCGCTCGGAGACTCACGACCCGACGCCTCTGCGCGGGCTCCCGCATGCGTCAAGCCTCTACCGCCTCCCCGGCGGAGCCCTCCGAACTTCCATTTGGATTAGGCTCCGGAACATCTGTGCGAAGCTCGATCCACGCGCCTCGAACGCGCGCTACGCTTTCCATTGACCAACACCTGAATGACCCGGGGAACCACCTCGCGAAGCTACGCCCTTCGCACCCCCGCCGTCGTAAAATCGAATCCCCAGCGGCCGCCCAAAAAGCTCCCTGCATCACACAGGTGAGATAATTCCGTTTTCGGGGAACTCCGTCCAAATGGCCCCATTCAAAGAGGGTTTGTACGACCAACTCGTAACCCAATCCGTCCGCCACTTCCTCGAGCACCAAGCGGGCCAGCGTCTGAAGTCATCGATCGATGAGCTCGAAGAAACTGACAGTCCCGACTACCTGACGCGCCATCTCGCCCGCCAGATTAAGGTTGCCCTGCGCGCTCTGCCCGCAGAGAACCGAAAACGCCGTCAAATCGAACTAGCCAATGCCTTTTTGGAATTCTTGCGCGAACGCGCAGCCTGGCCCGATGCAGACGCCGTAGACCATGCCGGCCAGGTTCTTCGCGCAATCTATACCGGACCCACGGCGCCCGTCGGCCCCACCACACCCCTCAGCGCCACAAATCTGCTCATGAACTCGGTCGGAGAGCCCAGACTCGGCTTTGAACTCGAGCGGGAAATGGCCACCGCGGACCAGGTATTCATGGTTGTGAGCTTTATTCAGTGGCGAGGCTGGCAGCGACTCAAAGAGGCCTTGCTAGCCTTGGCAGACCGAGACGCCCCTGTCAGGATCCTTACAACAACCTACATCGGAGCCACCGATCTCAACGCACTCCTGGAACTGTGTCGATTGCCGAACGTTCAACTACGCATCTCCTTGGATGGCCGCAGGCGCCGGCTTCACGCCAAGGCCTGGCTCTTCCAAAGGAACAACGGCTTCAGCAGTGTGTACGTCGGCTCGGCCAATCTGTCTGGACCCGCCCTTGAGGATGGCATCGAGTGGACAGTCAAGCTCAGCGAGGTGGAGGCCCCACAGATCGTCGATCGGTTTCACGGCGCATTCGATTCACTCTGGTGCGATGAAGAGTTTGAGGAGTTTCAACCGGACGACGAGAACATGCGCGAGCGCGTCCGCCACGCATTGGACCATGCGCGCCATTCGCCTGGTCAGCGTAATGCCGAACCACCTATATTCTTTGACCTCCGACCGCACCCGTATCAGCAGTCCACCCTCGATCAGTTGGCGGCAGAACGTGCCGATCGAAACAGCTTCAGAAATCTCGTCGTCGCACCCACTGGGACAGGCAAAACCCTGGTCGCGGCCTTCGACTACGCTCGTCAGCCTTATACAGGATCTCGCCCTCGACTGCTCTTCCTTGCTCACAGGGAAGAACTCCTGCATCAGGCGCGCCAGCGCTTTCGCCACGTCCTGCGCAACGAATCCTTCGGAGAAATACTTGCGGGCGGCAAAGAGCCGACCGATTTTCAACACCTGTTCTCCACGATACAGAGCTTCCGAACTCGCAACCTCCTGGCTAGCCAGGGGGCAAACTATTGGGAGTACGTGGTCCTCGACGAAGCCCACCACGCGCCCGCCGACAGCTACCGCGAGATCATCTCAGCATTGCAGCCAACGATTCTTCTTGGACTCACAGCCACACCGGAGCGCATGGATAGTGAGAGCATCCTGCCCTGGTTCAACAATCGAATTGCAGACGAAATGCGGCTGTGGCATGCGATAGAGCGTCAGTATCTCGTGCCCTTCGATTACTACGGAATCCACGATGGCGTTAACCTCTCTCGGCTCTCCTGGAGCCGCGGCGCCTACGCGACCGTCGAGCTTGAGCGGTGCTATCTTGGCAACACCCGTCGCGCGAACCTCGTGGCGAGTGAATTCTGCAGTATCTACGGTGATTGGCATCAAGCACGGGCGTTGGGATTCTGCGTCAGCATTGCGCATGCAGAGTTCATGGCTGAAAGTTTCACTCGGGCTGGCATTCCAGCCCTGGCGCTTACCAGTCGAAGTACATCTCAGGAACGCAGCGAGGCGACGACCCGGTTGCGCAACAGAGACGTCAACATCGTCTTTACGGTGGACCTATTCAATGAGGGCGTCGATATCCCTGAAGCCGATTGCATCCTCTTCCTGCGCCCAACGGAAAGTTCGACGGTCTTTCTGCAGCAGCTTGGCCGCGGACTGCGCCTGGACACAGCCAAGACGACATGCCTTGTCCTGGATTTCATAGGCAACCAACGGAGAGAATTCCGTTTCGATCAGCGCTTCCTGGCGCTGTTTGGCGGCACAAGGCAGCAGATCATCCGAGAGATCGAAACTGGAATCACCCGGCTGCCGGGCAACTGCTACTTCAGGCTCGACAAGGAATCGCAGAGAGCCGTACTCCAGAACCTCCGATCGCGACTCCAAGCCAATCGCGCGAGAATGGCCGCTGAGGTCAGGACCCTTGCAGAACAACTTGGACGAACGCCGAGCCTCTCCGAATTCATCGTCGAAAGCAGATACGACCTGGCCGACGTCTACAAACAGTCGATTGGAGGATGGTTCGCTCTCCTCAGAGAAGCCGGCTTTTCTGACGATGCCCCCACAGAGGCTGACCTCATGCTGCTGAAACGGTTCCAGCACCTGCTGCACATGGATTCCGTCTCCCGGCTACGGCTCTACCTGAATCAGATCAAGCAAAACGCGTCCACACTCGAAGATCTTTCTGCCTTGGAGAAACGCATGATCCAAATGCTCACCTTCCGACTGCTTCAAGCAAACGTCCGGGAACAAGGAGCAGACTGGGCAGCCGGAATAAAGTTGCTACAGGATAATCCAGTAGCGCGAAACGACTTCGAGGAACTGGCTCTTAGCCTTCTCGATCGAGTGCGAGTGCATTCCGACGAACAGTCAATGCTCCCAGACTGCCCTTTGTTTCTCCACCGTCAATATACGCGAGACGAAATTCTGGTAGCGCTTGGACTACCAGACAAGGTTGGTGCGCAAGACACACAGACCGGCCGCTTCTGGATGGAACAATCGAATACCGAGGTGCTCTTCGTTACCTTGGACAAGTCTGACAAATCCTTTTCCCCAACCACGCGCTACGACGACTTCGCGGTTAGTCCCACCCGATTTCATTGGCAGTCTCAAAGCACTACTGCGGAGCAGTCCCCGACTGGGCGTCGCTATATCGAACAAGCGCAGACCAAAAGCACAATCTTACTATTTGTCAGACCAACGAAAAAGGACGCCTTCGTATCTCTGGGCCCCGTCCACTATGCTTCACATTCAGGCAGCCGCCCGATGAGCATCTATTGGAACCTGGCTTATCCAATGCCGGCGTGGTTTTTTGACGTCTGTGCGTCATTGCGTGTGGCCTGATAGTTCAGCAGCTGAAAGGCTCAAGAGATCTACGCCCCCAAATGGGCCTTGCGAGGGGTCGGCGCTACCCGGAGAGGTAGCAGAGACTGAGCGCACAACAGATGTCAGAGTCTTTAAGGAGCGGTCGTGTTCCAGATCGCCATGCCGGACTGCAACCTCAACTGCTAGGCTGGAACTGCTTCACCGTGAGGACAAGGCCACAGTTGAAACGATGAAGCACAGCACCCTGGCCACGTCGCGGATGCGGTTCCCCTTCCTGTCCGCCCGCATCTGCCGTCATGCTGGGCGGGTGGCCGCCAGCCAAAGCGATCACTATCAGCAGAAACATCTCTTCCAGCGCCTCGCGGAGCGGCATCAAACCTGTCTCACTTCGCCCATGCTGTGGTAACGCTGCTCTAGATCGGGCTGCGATACCGGCGGAGCTGGTCGGCGGCGGCAAGGAAGAAGGCGGCCAGGGCGAGGCCGGCCCAGAGGCCGGGGATGCCGAGGAATTGGGCCGGGGTGAGTTGCATCTTCGAGGACATGGACATCACGCCGACGCCCTGGGAGACTCGCACTACGTGGAAGTCGATGCCCGTTGGGCCGTGGATGCGGTAGTTGAGGAACGCGAAGACACGGGTGGAGTGCAGGGTAATCACTTCAAGAACCGCAAGGGCAACCGGAGGAAGCGTAGCCCAGAGCAGCGGGCTGCGGCGGGCCCAGGCGGAGACCAGTAGCAGCCAGCACCAGATGGGTGCGTACCACAGAACGTAGATGGCGAGCAGGTGGTACAGCAGCATCAAGGCGTTCTGCGCGAGGGGGAGTTGGGTGCGGAGGGCGGTGGTGTCCAGGCCGCGGGCGTGGAAGACGGTCAGGCTGATGACCAGCATCAGGGTCTGGATGACGACCGTCAGGGCCCAGGTGAGCAGCGGAAGAAGGACGAGCGGGATAGCCGCCTTGGAGAGGACGGTGGTGAGGTCAGAGATGGGCAGGGACTTCCAGAAGAGGATGCTGCGGTCGCGCCGCTCGGTGTAGAGGGCGTCGAGGCAATAGAAGATGCCGACCAGGAAGGTGGTCGCCATGATGAGGTCGGCGGCGAGCGTGTAGACCCGAATCGGGTCGAAGCCGTGGCTTTCGTGGCTGACCATGCCATTGTTGTTCACCGTCGTGGTGAACAGGACGGTGTCGACGGGGATGTGGAGCGTAGCGTAGGTGAAGCCGAGCAGGATGAGGGCGGCGACGACGAGGGGGGCAACGTAGAGCGAACGGTTCTCCCAGAGCTCGCGGCGAATGGACCAGTAGAGACGCCGGGCTTCGGAGATGCGGGCGGTGGGCGCGGACTGGTCGGCCGTGTTGGGGAGGGACGTGGGGAGGGCGTCGGTTTGCGGGGTCATCGGGCTGCTCCTGGGTTCGAGCTGGGCATCGGTGCGGAGGTGCTGGCGGGCGGGCTCAAGGGCGCGGGCTGGCTGGGGTTGCCGACAAAGGCTACGAAGACGTCGGCGATGCTGGGAGTGCGCACGTCGCCGAGCGGGAGGAGTTGTTCGCGGGGGACGCGGTCGTAGAGCAGAATCGTGCGGCCAAAGGTCTGGCGCGCCTGGATCGGCTTGAGGGCCTGCGCGGCGGAGATCTGGCCGGGGTTGACGGTGAGCTCCAGGTAGCGAGTCTCGAACTCTTCCGTGCTGCAGCCGAAGACGAGCTTGCCGCGATCGATGAAGAGGAGGTCGGTCAGGATGTACTGGATCTCGTCGATCTGGTGGGTGGTGATCAGGATGGTTCGGTGGTGGTCGAAGTAGTCGTTCAGCAGGGAGTCGTAGAACTGCTTGCGAAACAGGATGTCGAGGCCCAGGGTGGGCTCGTCGAGGACCAGAAGTTTGGCGTCGATGGACAGGACGAGGGCGAGGTGGAGCTGCGCGACCATGCCCTTGGAGAGCTCGCGGACCTTGCTGCTGCGTTTGATGGTGGTGCGGGCGAGGAAGGCCTCGGCCTTGGCGCGGTTGAAGCGCGGATGGACTCCGGCGACGAAGTCCATCGCATCGGAGACCTGCATCCAGCGGGGCAGAACGGCGACGTCGGCGATAAAGGCTACATCGGCCATGAGCTGGTCGCGCTGGGTCCAGGGGTCGCGGCCCAGTACCGTAAGCGAGCCGTTGCAGGCGGTGAGGCCGAGGATGGCGTTCAGCAGGGGGGTCTTGCCGGCGCCGTTGGGGCCGATCAGGCCCAGGATGCGTCCCTCCGGCACGCTGAGGTCGATGCCGCTCAGGGCGACAGAGGAACCGTAGGATTTGTGGAGCCCGGTGGCCTGAATCGTAGTCATCGTTCGCTCTCCATTGCGGCGGAGTGATGCTTGAGGAGGTCCTGGGTGGTGAGCCCAAGGCGGCGGATGGTCGCCTGGAGCTGCGGCCACTCTTCGGAGAGAAACTTCTGGCGTTCGGCCTGGAGCAGCAGGTCCCGCGCTCCGGGGGTGACAAACATGCCCAGGCCCCGGCGGGTCTCGATCACTCCCTGGTCGACGAGCTCCTGATAGCCCTTCAGTACGGTGAGGGGGTTCACGCGGTTTTCGGCGGCCACGGTGCGCACGGAGGGGAGAGGCTCACCCTCTTTGAGCAGCCCGTCGAGGATCATGGCGACGACTCGGCCGCGAAGCTGGCGGTAGATTGGCTGGCTGTCGTTCCACTCGTGATCCATGGTGTATCTCAGCTCCGCTGAGGATTACTGTTATAGTTGACTATAACACTATGAATCTGTCAACAGGAATTTTGGCTGGAGGCGCCCAGGTGCGGGAGATTCTGGGTCGATTCGGGCTCGGCGCGACCCGGAGAGGTAGCAGAGACTGAGCGCACAACAGATGTCAGAGTCTTTAAGGAGCGGTCGTGTTCCAGATCGCCATGCCGGAATGCAACCTCAACTGCCTGGCTGCAACCGTCTATTTTCGCTTCCAGCGGACGCCTTGCTTGGAATCTTCGAGCAGGATGCCTTTATCGAGGAGTTCCTTGCGGATGGCGTCGGCGCGGGCGAAGTTGCGCTGTTGCTTGGCCTGGGTTCGTTCGGCCACCAAGGCGTCGATCTCGACGTCCGCAAGGCTGCCGGATCCAAACCTCTCTATCACTTCGGGTGAGACCTGATCCAGGCGATTTTCGGCTTCAGCCCACGCGAGGGCGTCGCGTGTGCGTTCGGCGTCGCGGTCCTCAAGGACCGCAAAGATGGAGTCGAATTTGTCCAGCAGCGCCAGCGTCTGTTCCGCAGCCAGGCGAGAGAGGCTACCTTGGTCGGCAGCGGTATTGACGGCGCGCAGGACGTCGAAGACGGCTGCGCGGGCCTCAGCGGTGTTGAGATCGTCGTTCAGCGCCGCAGTGAACTCGGCGTCTCCTTTGCGAATCAGCTCCATCAGGGGGTGGTCCGCAGGTGTGTTCTCCGGCCAGGCTTGCTTGCGCATGCGGTCGTGGAAGGTACGCAGACGTTCCACGGCGTTCGTGGATTCAGTGAGGCCGTCGAAGGTGAAGTTGAGCTGATGGCGGTAGGGGACGCTTAACAGAAGGAAGCGGATGGCGGAGGCGCGATAGCCTTTGAGCAGGAGATCGCGGAGGGTGAAGAAGTTTCCCTCCGACTTGGACATCTTTTTCCCTTCCACCAGGAGAAAGCGGACGTGGAACCAGTGCCGGGCGAAGGGCTTGTGCGTGGCCGCTTCGCTCTGGGCGATCTCATTCTCGTGGTGCGGGAACATCAGGTCTTCGCCGCCGGCGTGCAGGTCGATGGAGTCGCCCAGATACTGCATGGCCATGGCGGAGCACTCGATGTGCCAGCCAGGCCGTCCCGGGCCCAGAACGGTATCCCAGGCAGCCTGGCTCGCGATCTCCTCGGGCCGGGCTGCCTTCCACAGCGCAAAGTCGCGGGCTGCGTCCTTGTCGTACTCGTCGAGATCCACCCGCGCGCCATCCTCCATGCCCTCCAGATCCTTTTTGGAGAGCTTGCCGTAGCCGGGAAAGCGGTTGATGCGGAAGTACCAACTGCCGTCCTCTGTCTTGTAGGCGATCTCCTGGGCAGCCAGGCGCTCAATCAGGGAGACCATGCCGGGGACGTTTTCCGTGGCGCGGGCGATCTCCTCAGGCCGCTCGATGTTGAGAGCGTCCATGTCCTGAAAGAAGGCGCGCTCGAAGCGGGCGCTGTACTCGCCGATGGCTTGGCCGGCGGCAGCGGCGTTCCGGATGATCTTGTCATCCACGTCGGTAATGTTCATCACGTGATGTAGCGGCAGACCGTTGAGCCGGGCGGCGCGGCGCAGCACATCGACATGCAGAAACGTGCGGAAGTTTCCGATATGGCCAAAGTCATAGACGGTGGGACCGCAGCAGTAGAAGCGCAGGGCATGGCCATCGGAGGCGTAGAGAGGTTCGATCTTCCCGGAGAGTGTATTGAAGAGTTCTAAGGCCACGCGTCGTAGGATGCCGCGGGGCGGTTGAATTGCGCCGCACCCCAGGCTGCTTTCTTCTTTTGTCGATACCTTTCCATTTTAGCCGAGACGGCGCCCTGGCCGGGCCGATTACCATTGCGTCCCCTGGCGCAGACTCTTTGCTGCGCCGCATTTTGTGAGCCTGTTGTATCAAGCAGAGTTCTTTGCTGCCCTGCCGTAAAGTTCGAGTGGGAGCGCGCCTCAGCCCAAACGCAACTGGGGCGCCGGTTCCAGGTTGTCTGCGGCAAATTCGCCCGCGAGCAGCTTTGGCCACGCTGCGGCGGCAATCATGGCGGCGTTGTCGGTTGAGAGCGCCACCTCCGGAAAGGCGATCGGCAGCCCAACTCGCCGAGCCTCGCGAAGGAAGATCTTGCGCAGGTGGCTGTTGGCGGCTACCCCCCCGCTGACCAGCACGCCGCGCGCCGCATAGCGCCCGGCTGCGCTGAAGGTGGCGCGTGTCAGATTGTCGATCACCGAACTCTGAAAGCTGGCAATCAAGTTCAGGGTTTGTGCATCGAAGTGCGGCAGAGCGCAAGCGATGTTGGCTGTATCCGGCTTGGCTTGGTGCAGATTCATCGAGCGGAGAGCCTGCTCGCGGGTTTGGATGGCGGGCTGCATCTGGCGCAGTTCGACGTAGCGGCGGACAGCGGTCTTAAGGCCCGAGAAAGACATATCGAAACGCGTCTGATCGAGCGCCGCAGCGGACTCTCGCGCCAGCTTGGGAGCGGTTCTTCCGCTCATCTTCTGTTTGATTCTGGCCAATGGAAAGAGCGCACGGTCAGGCTGGCCGTAGGCGGCCAGAGCGTCCATCCACGGGCCGCCGGGGTAAGGCAGGCCGAGCAGCTTGGCCACCTTGTCGTAGGCCTCGCCCGCAGCGTCGTCCAGCGTCTTTCCCACGTTGCGGTACCTCCAGGTAGACCCGGCTTGCCGGCGCGTCCTGGTGGCTAGATAGAGGTGCGTGTGGCCGCCGCTGACCACCAGAGCCAGCAGAGGGGAGGCGTCTTGCTGGAAGCAGTTCTGCATCAGGACAGCGTGGATGTGGCCCTCCAGATGGTTCACCGCGATCAGTGGCAGCGAGGCTCCGAAGGCCAGGCTCTTGGCGAAGCTGATGCCCACCAGCAAGGCTCCGGCCAGACCCGGACCCTCAGTGACGGCGACGGCGGCAAGGTCAGCGTAGGCGACGCCGGCTCGCCGCATGGCCTCACGCACTACCGGTACGATGGCGCGCAGGTGCTCCCGTGCGGCCAGCTCCGGCACTACACCGCCGTAGCTGCTGTGAACGAGTTGCGAGGCGACCACATTGGAGAGAACCTGACTACCGTTGCGAAGGACGGCGGCCGAGGTCTCGTCGCAGGAGGTCTCGATGGCGAGGATCAGGGAACCGGGCACGAGGTCTATCGTACTAGTAGGGCGAACCGCATCGGGCCTGCGGCCGAGCCGTGGGACGTGGAGTTGTGTGACGCCATGGGAGGGAGCGGAGGAGCGCGAAGATGGAAAGGGTTCCTGCCACGGCGAAGAGCCGGAGGCGCCCGCTCGGAATCGGGCCGGGACCGCGGCGGAAGGAGCTTGCGGCCTTGGCTCCCGAGGGAGCTGGACGGTGGTAAAGAACGCAAAGTATGAGTCGGCGTTGCGGATTGTTCGGCGATTGCGCGCCCTTGGGCATGCGGCGTACTTTGCCGGCGGGTGCGTGCGTG
>DAHXNO010000135.1 GCA_027365345.1 Granulicella sp. | reverse complement strand
CCGTATGCGCTCCTCGGCCGCACTGCGGTCCCTTGTCCGCGAAACGCGCCTGGAACCCTCCGCGCTGATCTACCCTGTATTTCTCTGCGAAGGGGTGGGGGTCCGGCGCGAGATCGGCAGCATGCCCGGAGTCTTCAACCTCTCCATCGACGAGGCTGTGAAAGAGGCCGAGGTTTGTGCCGCGCTGGGAATCGGGGGCTTGCTTCTGTTCGGCGTTCCAGAGACCAAGGACGAAGAGGGCAGCGGCGCCTGGGCGGAGGATGGCATCGTGCAGCGCGGTCTGCGCGCTCTCAAGAAGACCTCGGCTGCCGCTAGCCTGGTAATGATGGCTGATGTCTGCCTGTGCGAATACACCTCGCACGGGCACTGCGGCGTGGTGCGCAGGCAAGGCGAGAGCTTTGTGGTGGAGAACGACCCCAGCGTGGCGCTGCTGGCCTCCACTGCAGTATCCCTGGCCCAGGCCGGGGCGGACGTGGTTGCGCCCAGCGACATGATGGACGGCCGGGTGGGAGCCATTCGCTCCGCCCTGGACCAGGCAGGCAACTCCAACACCCCGATCCTCAGCTACGCCGCGAAGTTTGCTTCAGCCTTTTACGGACCCTTCCGCGAAGCCGCCGGCTCCGCTCCGCAGTTTGGCGACCGGCGGACCTATCAGATGGATGCGGCCAACCTGCGCGAAGCGATGCGGGAGATAGAGCAGGACATTGCCGAGGGTGCGGATATGCTGCTTATGAAGCCCGCCATGCCCTATCTGGATGTGATCCGCGAGGCGCGCAACCGCTTCGATCTGCCCATGGGGGCCTACCAGGTGTCAGGCGAGTACTCCATGCTGCAGGCCGCCTTCCAACGCGGCTGGCTGGAGCCGGAGCGCGCCATGCTGGAGAGCCTGCTCGGCATCCGCCGCGCAGGCGCTGAGTTCATCGTCACGTACTTCGCCAAAGACGCCGCCAATCTGCTGTAAGGCTTCTGGGAGCCACCGCGAGGTGTTTCTGGAGGCCGGGCAAGAAGACTCGCAGCCCAGCGCGGGCGATGAACCCGGCGGCTGCCAGGCCTTGCACCCTGAGCAACGAACTGATGCTGCGCGGCCCCAGACTCTACGGCCCAGTGCCAATGCGGGTCGGCCACGGCCAGAGAGCAGTTGCCGTAAACTAGAGATTCCAGTGAAGCTGGAAGACTGCTGCGCGAAGCCTCGCTCAACCTGCGGCAGACTTGATGAATGGAGTGCATCCCGTGGCAGAGACTATCTATGATCTGGTCATCGTCGGCGGTGGGCCGGCGGGCTACACCTGCGGCATCCGCGCCGCGCAGCTTGGCCTGAAGGTCGCCCTGATCGAAAAGACCGACAAGCTGGGAGGAACCTGCCTGCACTGGGGTTGCATCCCCACCAAGGCCATGCTGTTCTCCGCAGAGGTCTGGGACCATCTGAAGCACGCTGAGAGCTACGGCATCGACGGCGTCTCCGCTCCCCGGCTGAACTGGGAGAACCTGCTCAAACGCAAAAATGAGATTGTGACCAAACACACCAAGGGCCTGGACTTCCTGATGAAGAAGAACAAGATCACCGTGGTGCGTGGTCATGGAAGGCTGACCGGCCCAGCCAGGGATGGCGTTTTCACCCTCGAAGTAACCGCAGCGGATAAGAAGACGGTGACTTCGGTTCTGGGCAAGAAGGTAGTGCTGGCCACCGGTTCCGACGCCCGCATGCTGCCCGGTTACCAGGCCGATGAGACGATTCTCACAAACATGGAGATCCTCACCCTGTCGGCGCCGCCCAAGTCGCTGATCGTAATCGGCTCGGGCGCCGTCGGGGTAGAGTTTGCCTCCATCTTCCGCAGCTTTGGCGCAGAGGTGACCATCCTGGAGATGCTCCCCCGCATCGTGCCCGTGGAGGACGAAGAGGTCTCGAAAGAGCTTACCCGCGCCTACAAGAAGCGGGGCATTGAGGTGAATACCGGCTGCAAGGTAGAGAAACTGGAGAAGACCGCGGCCGGCATCAAGGTAAGCTTTAGCGATGCCGCAGGTAAGCCCCAGGTGAAGGAGGCCGAGAAGGTGCTGGTGGCCGTGGGCCGTGGGCCGCGCACCAGCGACATCGGCCTCGACAAGGTGAACATCACCCTGGATCGCGGTTTCATTCCGGTGAATGAGTGGATGGAGACCACCGAGCCCGGCGTCTATGCCATTGGAGATATTGTGGTGGGGCTGCCGCAACTGGCGCATGTGGGCGGCATGAGCGGCATCGTGGTGGCCAGCAAACTGGCTGGGAAGTACGCCCGTCCGGTGCGCAAGGAGCGCGTTCCCGGCTGCACCTACTGCGATCCCCAGATCGGCAGCGTGGGACTCACCGAGGCTCAGGCCAGGGAGCAGGGCTATGCGGTGAAGGTGGGTAAGTTTCCCTTTATGGGTAACTCCAAGGCCACGATCATCGACTCCCATGAGGGCTTTGTGAAGGTGGTCTCCGATGCCCGCTACGGCGAGGTGCTGGGGGTACACATCATCGGTCCGCAGGCCACCGAGCTGATCGCCGAGTGCGTGGTGGCTCTGGAGCTGGAGGCGACCGTAGAAGAGCTGATGTTCACCATCCACGCCCATCCGACGCTGGCGGAGAGCCTGCTGGACGGCTTCGCGGCAGTCGAGGGGATGGCGGTGAACGTTTAATCCCCTGTCAGCCAGGGAGCTTTCCAAACAAGTGTCATCTGTGGTGCGCCGCGTGAAGCGCAGCGCACGGTCCAGGACGCCGTGCTCATCCATCTACTCCAACTCGGCCGTGTTCCCTTTGCAGAGGGTCTGCGCATCCAGGCGGAGGTCGCTGCGGCGCGCAGGGCCAGGGCCATTGGCGATACCCTGATCCTGCTGGAACACCCACCCGTTCTGACCTTGGGCCGCAACGCGTCCCGCGCCAACATCCTGGCCAGCCAGAAGCAGCTCTCCGCACGCGGCGTGGAGGTCCATGACATCAACCGCGGTGGGGACGTCACCTATCACGGTCCCGGCCAACTGGTGGGTTACCCGATCTTCGACCTGCGCGGCGACTTGCCCGGCAAGCATGGGCCTCACCTCGGTCCGGTCGACTTTGTTCGCAGGATAGAGGAAGCCCTGATCCTGGCTTGCAAAGACTTCGGCGTTCCCACCCAGCGCATCTGCAAACGCACCGGGGTTTGGACCCTGGCCGGAGGCGCTGTGCCCGAGAAGAAGATTGCGGCGATCGGCATTCATGTGGCGCAGGCGATCACCACACATGGCTTTGCACTGAACGTCACCACCGATCTTCGCGACTTTGAATGGATCGTTCCCTGTGGCATCACCGATCGCGCGGTGACCTCACTGGAAGTGGAGGTCCCAGGGCCGGCCCCTACCATGGCTCAGGCAGCGGCTAGCGTGTCCGCCAACTTCGGGCGCGTCTTTCAACGCCAGATGCTGGCTGTGGAGTCGTTGCAGGAGCTTCTGAGGAACCCTTCGACCTCTTGACCTTTTGACCCTTCGACTTCCTCCTTGCGAACGCAGGATCGAGAATCTGTACTGATAGGTATAGATTCAGCGATTTTGTACCTCGCTTTCGCTGGAACCGTATAATTTGAAAGTCGCTTCACAGCCGCCTTCGATCTGCGCTGTGGACGCCGTAATCAGTCTCGGAGACCGTTACCCATGCCAATCGATGTCGTTATGCCCCAGATGGGTGAGTCCATCACGGAAGGAACTCTGACCAAGTGGCTGAAAAAGCCCGGCGAGGCGGTGACTCGCGATGAGCCCCTCTTCGAGATCTCCACCGACAAGGTGGATGCCGAGATCCCCTCACCCGCCGCCGGTATCCTGGGCGAGATCAAGGTGCAGGAGGGCGCAACGGTAGGAGTGGGAACCATCGTCTGCGCGATCCTTGAGGCAGGCCAGCAGGCCGGAACGCCCACGACGCCGACCGCAGCCCAGCCGCAGCCCAGCTCGGCGCCTGCGACCTCTGCCGCGCAGCAGAAGCCGAGCGCGGCGCAACCCGCCGGCGCAACGCAGGCGTCTGCCGCTGGAGCTGAGCCTGTGGCCGGCCCCGGCATCGAGGTGCTGATGCCGCAGATGGGAGAGTCGATCACCGAAGGCACGCTGACGCGGTGGCTGAAGAAGGTGGGCGACAACGTAGCCCGCGACGAGCCCATCTTTGAGATCTCTACCGACAAGGTGGACGCGGAGATCCCCTCACCCGCGTCGGGTGTTCTCTCCGAGATTCGGGTGGAGGAGGGGAAGACGGTAACCATCAATACGGTTGTGGCTGTCATCGGCGGAGCTGCGGCTGGTTCCGTGGCAGCGGCGCCTGCCAGTTCCAATGCCCAGGCTGCGCCGCAAACCCCTGCCGCGGGAGCCGCGGCCGGCTCCGGCGCTGCTGGGAGCGCGGCTGGAGCAGAGGCGGTGCGGTCCTCGCCGCTGGTGCGCAAGATCGCCGCCGAGAACAACATCGATCTGCACGGCCTCACCGGAACCGGAGCCTCAGGCCGCATCACCAAGCAGGATGTGTTGCGTCGCCTGCAAGGTGCGCCTGTCGTTGCGTCAGCACCTGTAGTTGTGCCACCGAGCGTAGCTGCGCCGGCGGCAGTTGCTGCGCCCGCGCCCACAACCCCATGGACTGCGCAGCCGGCGGCGAGCACTCCCGCTCCCGCCGCGCAGGCGCCCACACCGCTGCCGGGCGAGTTGGCGCCGCTCTCCAGAATGCGCGCCATCATCGCCCGGCGCATGGTGGAGTCCAAGGCCACCAGCCCCCACGTCCATACGATCTTCAAAGTGGACATGACCCGCATCGTGCGGCTGCGCGAGAAAGAGAAGAGCAAGTACGAGCAGCGCAACGGCGTCAAGCTCACCTATATGCCGTTCATCGCGCGAGCCGCAGTACAGGCCCTGCGCAAGCATCCAATCGTCAACGCCTCCATGCAAGGCGAGGCGATTCTGTACCACCGCAACATCAACCTGGGAATCGCCGTGGCCCTGGAGTGGGGACTGATCGTCCCGGTGATCCATCAGGCGGAGGACATGAGCTTTCTGGGGGTAGCTCGCGCGGTAGTCGATTTGGCCGAGCGCGCCCGCAGCAAAAAGCTTGCTCCCGAGGAGGTGGCGGGTGGAACCTTCACCCTGACCAACTCCGGCATCTTCGGCGAGCAGTTTGGACTGCCCATCATCGCGCAACCGCAGTCTGCGATTCTTGGGATCGGCGGCCTGAACAAGGAGCCGGTTGTGGTGACAGGTCCGGATGGTCAGGACAGCATCGCCATCCGCAGCATCCAGCACTTCGCCCTGGGCTTTGACCATCGCATCATTGACGGCGCGGATGCGGGCAAGTTCATGTCTGAATTCAAGGCCTGTCTGGAAAACTGGTCCGAGGAGATCGGTTAACCGAGTTGTGAGCCAAAGGGTGCTCAGGAATCAACAGCGGCCCAGGGATGCGGAAAGAATGCCGGGCGAGACGCTGCATGCAGAGAACGGTGGTGGGCTGCGGCGAAGCGTAGCTGTGGAGACCACTTCGCCCATCGTTCCATCCTGGCCCATGAAGCCGCTGTGCTCCGGATGGCGAAATGGGTCTCGCTCAAAGACTCCGCACCCAGCAAGTTGAGGCTGTTGGGCTGATCCCTGGTCCCTGGCCCCTGGTCCCGGCTCCGCAGTTCCAGTTCCATAGACCCTTTCGATGCAGCGGTCCACAGTGGCGATGGGGCGCTTCCGCCAACCAATCCCTGATTTACGACACTAGACCATATGAACCATGCGCAGCGGTTTGCCGCCACGCTAGGATAGTCGCGTATCTTGTGAGGAGCAGCGTTGCCCCGGTCCATCATTCAATCCTGCAAGCGGGTACACTTCTGCACGCGCCGTGAGTTCCTCGGCAGAAGCACGATGGCTGGATTGGCGACCATGTTCCCAGCCCTCCACAACGACGGCCTGGCGGCTGCGGGCACGTCTTCTTTGGTAATTGCGAACCGGCTGCCGTTGCGGCCGCGAACGTACGATCTGCTCCCCCTCGGATCGATTCGTCCGCGCGGCTGGCTTGAGCGGCAACTGCGCATCCAAGCGAATGGATTGAGCGGCCACCTTGGCGAGACATGGCCGGACGTTGGCCCCAACAGCGGCTGGTTGGGCGGCACAGGCGAAGCGTGGGAACGAGGTCCCTATTACGTTGACGGGCTGGCCGCATTGGCTTGGACGCTGGATGATCCGGCGCTGAAGGCAAAGGCGCAGCCGTTCCTCGACTGGACGCTGGACCACCAACGACCCGACGGGATGATTGGACCTTCTTCCAGCGACGATTGGTGGCCGCCCATCGTGATGCTCAAGGCGCTGACCCAGTATCAGGAGGCCACCGGCGATCCGCGAGTAATTCCAGTAATGGACCGATACCTGCGCTTTCAGCTCTCTGAACTTCCCAGGCGCCCCCTGCGCGACTGGGCCAGGTTCCGTTGGCAGGACGAGGTGCTCAGCGTCATCTGGCTGTATAACCGCACGGGTTCTCCCTATCTGCTCCGTTTGGCGAAGTTGCTTCACGACCAAGGCTATGACTGGGTGGCGCGATCCAGCCCCTTTCCATACACCCAAGGGGTAACTGCGAAGTTTCTGCAACTGAACAGCAACCATGGCCTGAGCGATCAGGATCTAGCCACGCACGGCGTTAACAACGGACAGGCCATCAAAGCCGGTCCCGTCTGGTGGATGGTCTCTGGTTCTGCAGCCGACCGCGACGGTGCGCTCCACATGATCGCGGAGCTGAACCGATACCACGGCCTACCGAATGGGATGTTTTCCTGCGACGAACACCTTGCAGGCCGAGATCCCTCGCACGGGTCAGAGCTTTGCACCGTGGTGGAGTACATGTTCTCCCTTGAGCAGTCTCTCTCCATCACCGGGCAGGCGGCCCTGGGTGATCGCCTGGAGCTTCTCGCGTTCAACGCGCTGCCAGGGACGTTTACTGACGACATGTGGGCGCATCAGTACGATCAAGAGCCCAACCAGGTGGAGTGCAGCCTGCATCGCAAGCCATGGGTAAGCGACGGCCCGGAGTCGAATCTTTACGGTCTCTCGCCTAACTTCGGATGTTGCACAGCGAACTTCAGCCAGGGCTGGCCAAAGTTCGCCGCCAGCTTATGGATGCGCTCTTCCGGCCATGGTCCCAGCCGCCAGGAAGGCCTGGTCGCCACGGCATACGCTCCCTGCGAGGTCAACACGACTCTTGGAGGCCGCTCCGTTCGAGTGATCGAGGAGACCGAGTACCCGTTTCGCGGCAACGTGCGGCTCAGCGTGCATCCCGAAGCGCCTCTCGCGTTTCCGCTTCGGCTTCGCATTCCGGAGTGGGCCTCCGGAACTTTGCTCAGCGTCAACGGCCGTTCCCTTCCCTTACCCCAGCCAGGCTCCTTTGCATGCATTCAGCGCACCTGGATGCCGGGCGATCGGGTCGAGCTCTCCTTTCCGCTGCTGCCGCGAATCTCCCGCTGGTATCGGGATTCGATCGCTGTGGAACGTGGTCCCCTGGTCTTCTCCTACGGCATGGGCGAGGACTGGGTGAAGCTGCGCAACCAGGGACTCACCGCGGACTGGGAGGTGTTTCCCTCCACCCCGTGGAACTATGCTCTGCGTATCGATCCAGACGCGCCGGAGAAGAGCATTCAGGTCACGGAGAGCGAGATCGGCGCGGCTCCGTTTGGCCGCGAGCACGCACCCGTCCGCATGACGGTACGCGCCCGTGAGCTCGATCCCTGGCAGGCTGAGGATGGCGCGGCGAATCCCCTGCCGCTGAGTCCTGTCACTAGCCACGAACGCGAAGCAACGCTCACCCTGATTCCTTATGCTGCCGCCAAACTCCGCATTACAGCCTTTCCGCTGTGCGAGGATTAACCCATGATGCGCCTTTGGAAATGCTGTGTTCTCTCCCTCTTGATGCCCGCAGCGGCTGTCGCTTTTGCCCAGCAACCCGTCACAGTGCGCACACCCGCAACCCCACTGGTGGTGCAAAACCCCTACTTCAGCATCTGGTCGTTCAATGACCAGCTCAGCGGCGGCCCCACCCGCCACTGGACCGGAACCCGCCAGCAACTCACAGGTTCCATTCGCATCGACGGCAAGACGTTTCGCTTCATGGGCGGCGATCGGCAGTTTCCCGCTCTGCCGCAGGTGGAGCGAGCCATCTGGCCCACACGGACCATCTACGACTTTCAGGGCTCCGGAGTCCACCTGACCGCGACGTTCTTTACCCCGGCGCTGCCGCAGGAACCGCAAATCCTCTCCCGTCCGCTCACCTATCTGAGCTGGACCGTTCGGTCCGTAGATGGCCGGCCGCATGCCGTGCGGCTTGGCTTTGGGGCCAGCGCCATGCTGGCGGTGAACGATGAACAGGAACCGGTGGTGTGGGGAGCGAGCCACGTGGGCGATATGACGGTGCTGCATGTGGGCACAAACCAGCAGCCCATGCTGGCCAAGGCAGGCGACAACCTGCGCATCGATTGGGGCTGGGCAGACCTGGCAGCACCGCAACAGCCCGGGATGACCACCGAGACCGTCGGCCGGGATGAGTTCACCAAGGATGAAGCGACGGGAACCCTGGCGGCAAACGACGACCTGGACATGCCGCGCGCGCCGCGCGTCAACCTTCCGGTGATGGCGGTCTTCTTCGATCTGGGCAACGTCTCAGCCACGCCCGTCAATCGCGGCGCCATGCTGGCGTATGACGACCGCGAGGCAGTGGAGTACCTGCATCGGCAGATGCCCGATGATTGGGCGGGAAGCGGCCAGACCATGGCGCAGATGCTGGAACAGGCTGAAAGCCAGGAGCCCGCGCTCCTGGCTCGGGCCAAAGCCTTCGATCACGAGCTGGCCGCCGACCTGGAAAGGACGGGCGGCTCCGACTACGCGCAGCTTGCCATTCTTGCGTATCGGCAGTCCCTGGCCGCAGCTTCCCTCGTGGCAGACATCAATGGCGATCCGCTGCTCTTTTCCAAAGAGAACTCCAGCAACGGCTGTACCGACACAGTAGACGTGACCTACCCAGCCGCGCCGCTTCTGTTGCTGCTGAACCCGCGCTTGCTGGAGGCTGAGATGCTCCCGGTGCTTCAATATGCTCGCCTGCCGCTTTGGCCGTGGCCGTTTGCGCCGCACGATGTGGGAACCTATCCTCTGGCGAATGGCCAGGTCTACGGTGGCGGCCCGAAGAGCGAGGTGGATCAGATGCCCGTGGAAGAGAGCGGCAACATGTTGATCCTGTTCGACGCCATCGCGCATGCCGAAGGAGATGCTCACTTCGCCGCCGAGTACTGGCCGCTGCTCTCCCGCTGGGCCGCCTGGCTGCGCGCCAATGGCATGGACCCGGAGAACCAGCTCAGTACGGACGACTTTACCGGACACCTTGCGCACAATGCGAATCTCTCTCTGAAGGCCATTCTGGCGTTAGGCAGCTATGCGCAGCTCGCGGAGATGCTGCACAAACAGGACGAGGCGGAGAGCTACCGCCGGTCAGCGCACGATATGGCCGCTCAGTGGATGCGCATGGCGGCCGATGGCGACCACACGCGCCTGGCCTTCAATCTGCCGGGAACCTGGAGCGAAAAGTACAACCTGGTATGGGATCGGATTCTGGGCCTGAATCTGTTTCCGCCCACGCTGGCGCAGCAGGAGATCCGCTTCTATCTGCGGCACAACAACGCCTTCGGCGTGCCGCTCGACAATCGCCACAGCTATACCAAGCTCGATTGGGAGCTGTGGACGGCCACCATGGCCGACAATCCGCAGCAGTTTCAGGAGTTGGTTGCGCCGGTCTATCGCTTTATGACGCAGACTCCTACGCGCGTCCCTCTCAGCGACTGGTATGACACGGATACGGGCGCACAGACAGGGTTCCAGGCGCGCTCTGTTGTGGGAGGAGTCTTTATCAAGATGCTCGCTGATCCGGTGATGTGGAAGAAGTGGGCATTGGGTTCGGGGACACAGACGCCGTGAGCCTGTCAACGGAGGGTGAAGCCTATGTTGCACTGCAATCGCCGTAGCTTTCTGGAGGGGCTTTGCTTTACCGGGACGCTGCACGTCGCTCGGCTTGCTCCCCTGGCGCGGGCCTTGGCCGGCGCCGGCGGTCAAGACTCACCCTACGCGCCGGAGCGCATCGTGAACGAGTACAGCCTTTTTTTGCCCGGCGAACGCGAGGCGTTGGCCCACCCTCCGCTGGTGAGCGCCATCAAGCGCGAGGGCGTGGTGCTTGCAGGCCGCGCGACCTCCGGGGCGCTGCAGATTGGCGCATCTGCCGATGGCTGGACCTTACTCGCTGTCTCCAATTTCAACGGCGCTGCTACCGCGGTCTTTGAAAAGCACGTCACGCATCGCGGGGCTATCGCCATGGTGACCGTCGATCGTGGCGTGATTGCCTGCATTCCCAAAGCTGTAGGCCACCTCTCCAGCATCCGGCCGCGGCCGGTTCGCGCTCCTGAGGCGGTCCGGTTTCGTCGCGTCGCGCGCTACACTCCAGGCCCCGATGTCTCAGGCAACTACATCCTGCACTCCAACGAAGACCCATGCTATGAAAATGTAGCCGCTCTGGGCGAGGAGTACATCGGCTGGGCGCTTGCGGGCAATGAAGAGGCCGGTCCGGAGCGCTCGGTGTTTCTCAATGCCGATGGAAGCAGCCGCGAGTGGGTTGCAAACGGTAAGTCCGCCTGGGCTCCGGATCTGGATGGCCGCGTCTTCGACCCCACCTCCGTGCTGCCTGGAGGCAATCCGCAGATCTACCAGTACATGCCGGGCTACAGCAAGCGCACGCTGCTCGGGGGCTATCTTCCAGTGGCCGACGTTGCTGTATGGAATCCTGTCTACCAAGCCGGCTATGAGTGCATCGTTCTGGTGACGCCGGGCGAGGACGGCAGGATGATGGGTCGGGTTCGCTACACCGTTGCGGGCTCCACGGACGCCGCGGCAGAGACGCAGCGATACGTTCATTGTTCGGCAGAGGAGTTCTATGCGGCGCTCGCCGGCATATGGAACCACTGGCAGGACTTCTACGAAGACTCGATGCCGGTGGAAGTCCCTGACGAATGGCTTTTGGATGCGGCGCGCGCCGGAATAACTCTTTCCCGGGTGAGTTACCGGGGGTTGCGGCCTACATATCAGATTGGGGAGGGCGGCTATACAAAGATTCCAGAGCGCAGCCATGCTCTGTTTCCCGTGGCCCATTACGAGTTTGTCTGGGCCCATCAGTTATGGAACTTGACCGATGAGGTCGAGCCATATTTTCAGTACTATCTTGACCATTACATCCTGCCCGACGGAAATTTTCTGTACAACACGCAGGACCAGGTGGAAGCGCCCCTGAATGCCGGAGTGTTCCTCGCCAACTCCGCCCGCGCTTACGACTACAGCGGAGACGCGGAGGCGCTCGCCGCAAGACTGCCCGCCCTGGAGCGAATGCTCGCCTTTGTGCTGGCCCGCTATGAGTACAGCAAACAGGCGTTTCCGGCCGGCGATCCGCATCACGGCCTTATCTGGGGCTCGCCCGAAGCCGATCTTGGCGATCCGCAGAACGATTTTCCCCAATCCCATCCGTACTACTTTCAAAATGCCACCTGGACGTGGCGCGGCCTGGCCGAACACGCGCGCTGTCTGCATCGGGCTGCCGCGGACCATAGCCGGCCGGAGTGGCAGGCGCTCGGCGAACGTTACTCGGCTGTGGCCACGGAGATGCGGGGCCTGATCCAGGAGTCGCTGCGCATCACGCTGAGCCGCTGTTCCGCGGAGATGAAGCAGGCGGGTATCAGCCCGTTCACTCCCAGCGATATCCACCACAATCCGCGCGAGTTGCAGAGCTATGAGAATCACCGCTTCATGATGGACTGGTTTACCGCGGACTGGGGCGATGAGGCGCTCGATCTGGGTTTTCTGCGCCACCGCGAACTTGCAGGGATGCAGATTGTGGGACTGAACACGGACGGCGCCGAACAACGTACCTCAAACTTCATGGCCCATGGAACGCTCTCCGTTCGCATTCGCCAGGAGGATTATCGGCCCTTTCTGCTTACGCTTTATGCGCTCACCTGTTTTGCAGCCGACTCTGGAAACCGCTATGCGCCAGAAGATGCGTGGATTCCGGGAGGCGCGCCCGGACAGGGCAGCCGTTACGGATGGTCGGCTGTGGTCAACAGCGTTCTGCAGCCGGCGATGGGACTGCGCTGGTTGTTGTGCTATGAGGAAGGCAATCGCGACGTGTGCCATCTGCAGAAGGGCGCGCCGAAGCACTGGTTTGCCTCCGGAGAGCGCATTCGCGTCGGGCGCTGTCCCACACGCTTTGGACGCCTGGGTTGGTCTACGCTGGCGCAACCGGATGGTTCCTGGGAGATTGAGATCAACTTTGAGCAGCCCTTCACTGGCGACCTGGCGCTACACATTCATCCGCCCGACAGCAAGCCGTTGCGCAATGCTTCCGCAGGCCGTCTCGAGGGCAATGTTGTCTATTTTGCAAAGGCCGATGTGAACTCGCGGCAGTACCTTGCATTCCAGGTATCTTAGCCCGAAACTATCGGTTCCATCTCGGTTCCATCGGTCCTCTGAAATCCGTCCCTTGGTCGAGAATGCCATTACTGGGCACGATTCATTCACGCATCCGCCCACTCATGCGCTACGCACGATAGACTCGGTATGCTCCTACCCGATTCCTCGCCCGCCAACCGCACTCGTTGAACTCCAGTAACTAAAGCATTTTCCCCGTTGATGGGTATCCAAAAGCGATTGTGCAGTGGCGTTTTCATTGGGGAAAACGCCCATCCATTTCAATCTGCTGGACTACACCTACGGGGCAAATGCTCTACCCCCCGACAGACCCGGGGAACTCCCGTTTGGTTTCACCTGGAACTTGCATAAGATGCAGCGAGAAGGGTGCAAATCTCCCGAGTTAAACCGTCTATTGCAAGCCCCAACCTTTTACAAACATCACGGCCCCGCTGAAATCGCGGAGAGCCTACATCGTTCTTTCGATCATTGGGGAAGGGTGCGGTGAGCGAGGCGAGTCTATCCATAGGTCAGACGATTTTGCCAGGTTTCGTGCCGCCTTCTTCTCTTCTCAGACGCGCAGCTCCCGCTTCGCCGTCTCTGCAACGCGGCCCAGGTCCGCCACGGTAAGCACTCGGATCGCCTCCTGTTCCATCACGCTGACCCCGAATCCGTACTGCTCCTGATCAGCCACCGACGCAATCCGCTCCACAATCGCGGTCAACTCCAGTTCCAGCCCCTCCGCACGCTGCACACCTGCGCGCAGCGCCTCTGCCGAATAGGCGATTCCCTTGGCTCCCTCCACGTCATTCTCCAGAGACACAGCATGGAAGATCCGCACCTTGCCGTTGCGGTAGCCGCAGTCCAGCTTCAAAGGATCGCCGGGCTGCGTATACGCCGCAGCGGCGATCTTCTTGCGCAGCAACCGCCAGACCCCAGCCTGCTCAAAGGCGTCCCGCATGGAGGTGACGATCGCCTGACGGCCCGTGGCCTTTTTGCGCGCCGGAGGAGCTTTCAATGGCGCAACGTACATCCGCAGCAGTTGTTCCATCTCCGCGGGCAGGCTCTCCGCCAGGGTTCCACGCATCTCGGTGAGTTGCACGCTGTTGGAGAGCGAGTCCTGCAGCGTCTCAAGCACCGGCCGGGCGTTCACCCGTGGCTCCACGCCAACATGCAGGCGCTGCGCCATCTCCGCTTCAAGAGACTCCAGCAGCTCTACATCGGCATCCGGATCCATGCAGCGCACCCGGCTCCAGTCGCGCGTGAACCTCACCGTGGCGGTCTCATCCCGCCCGGCTTCGCGTAGCACCACGCCGATGTTGGTGAATTCTCCCTTTACCACATCCGGCACATACCGGATCAGGGAGAACTCGCACTGTAGCCGTTCGCGCACTGGGACCTTCCCTCAATTTTGCCTTAACATCCGCATTCCACGCACAAATTTCCCGACCATCACATCAGATAGTTCCCTGCCGCCTCTGAACCCGGAACGTTTGCCCGCACGGATGAACTCTCGCCCACGCCCCATTGCGGAAACGGCGCTCGATCCGAGTGCCGAAATTGACCGATCAGCTCCCTGACCCTCTCTCGGCGCTCCAGGAGAGCCTCCATGAGGCGCTCGATGGCCGCCGGATCGCCGCCGTACCACTCCGGCGGAACCTCTTCTGCCAGCCTCCAGAGCTGCTCGGCGGGGAACTGCTCCACACGGCTGAGCCAGGGCTCAAAGCTCTCCCAGCCGCGAATCGGGGCATAGACCTGATTGCGGGCAAAGACGCCGCGCAGCGGCGCGTCAGGAAACGTCCAGTCCCCGGCGTTGAAGCAGTAACCCTGATCGATAAAGATGGCGCGATACTTGCGCTCCCTGGGTCGGCGCTCAAAGACGGCCTGGCGTCCGTTGCAGTTCCCCGTCCACTTGTCCACCACCAGCATGCCGGCGAACTCGGCCAGGTTGCGCACCTCATCCATCTGTTGCTCAGGCAGGTAGTCCACCACCTGCCCAGGCATCAGACCGCCAACGTACCGGCTGCCGAACTGCAAGCCGTCGGCGCAACGTTCGCGGACTCCGCGGCCCAGATCCATCACCATGCCGGGACTGTTGTCGATCAGCCACTGGCTGACCTCCACCACATCCGTCTTCGGGACGCTGAGGCCCACGGCCTCCGCGATGCGGGTACCGATCAACTCATTCGCCAGCACGCGCAGATGTTGAGGATTGTTCTTGAACTTGACCACCCAGAGGTTTCCATCCGCGCCCAGCATAAGCTGGCTCTGCGCTCCGCCACGCATCCGCCGGATTGTCTGCACCGCTATAACCGCCAACACAAATCCTTTCGGCCCCTGCGCGCCTTCTCTACAGCAGAAGCTGAGACCAGCCGATACGGCGCTGGACAATCTTATGGACAAGTTTATGGTAGCCGGTTCCTGGGGATGTCGGCCCTCTTGCCTGCGAAGTGGATGCGGACGCGCACTCGTTGCAACCATCTCCGCCGAACCGCTACCATCAGCTAGAGAACATCGTTGCAGCCGGCGCAGCCTGAAGACGGCGCTTGCCCGCAAGATGCCTCCGTTCCAGGCCCTCAAGAGAGGCTGCGGAGACCACCCAGATGCTCTCACAACTTGCCCGGAAAGGCTCCTATGGATTCCAGCACCAACTGCTCCTCCGCCCGCCGCTCAGAAGATATCGCTCTGGATCTGCTCAAGTTTCTTGCCCCGTTCATTCACTTGGGCAACAAGAGCGCCTCCGGCACCGGGTTTGGTCTGCCCTCCGCTCCACGCTCCGAGGAGCAGATTGACCAGCTCTTTGAGCTCTACACGCGCTGCCGCGCGGCGGTGGAGGCTCCGCTGCCACCCGCCGCAACAGGCAGCCCGGCGCAGAAGTAGCCATGCCGCCGCTTCATGCCGCCGTGGTTGGCTCCGGCGCCTTCGGACGCAATCACCTGCGCGTCTATCGTGAGTTGCAGACAGCCCTCCCGGGGTTGGTTCAGCTAAGCGCACTGGTGGAGCCGGACGCCGAGCGCCGCTCCCACTTTGCTTCCACCTACGCGATTCCTGGCTTTGCCTCCATCGCCGAGATGCTCAGCGCGAATCTTTCGCTGAACTGCGCCTCGGTCTGCGCTCCCACCATCCATCATGGCGCGCTGGCTGAGGAGCTTCTGCTGGGCGGGCTGGACGTGCTGATTGAGAAGCCCTTTGCCCCGAACCTCGCCCAGGCGGACCGGGTTCTGGAACTGGCCCGATCTCTGCACAGAATTGTGGCCATCGGACACCTGGAACGATTCAACCCAGCGGTGACCGCAACGCTGGCCGCGCTGCGCCAGCCGATGTTCTTTGAGGCCCATCGCCTCAGCATCTTCACCGCGCGCTCGCTCGATGTGGATGTGGTGCTGGACCTGATGATTCACGATCTGGACATCGTCCTGACCCTGACCAAGTCGCCGGTCCGCGAGGTCCGCGCCGTGGGCCTGCCGGTGCTCTCAGCCCGAACCGACATCGCCAATGTTCGCGTCGAATTCGAATCCGGCTGCGTGGCCAACTTCACCGCCAGCCGTGTCTCTACCGAGCAGGTTCGCAAGCTCCGCCTCTTCCAGCCGCATCAGTACCTGTCTCTGGACTTTGCCCGTCAGGAGCTGCTCACAATCAGCGTGGACCCGGAGGTAGTCGGCGCGATGCTCGCCGCCGGTTCGGCCTCGGGCGCCGTCTCCGCAACTCCGCTACCGCCGGCCGGCGGGAGCAGCGCCACGGACGACCAGGCAGCCGCAGCCGCGAAGCATCCTACAGCAGGGTTCTCTCTCTCCCGGTCAGAGATTCCCAAGGCAGAACCTCTGCGTTTGGAACTGGAAGACTTTTTGCGCGCGGTTGAGGCTCGAACCCAGCCACGCGTGCCTGCGGAAGCAGGGCGGCAGGCGCTCGCTCTGGCTCTGCAGATCAACCAGCAGATCGCCAGCCACGCCCAACGCGCGGGTCTACTGTAAAGGCCGCGCCCAGGGCGGATCTCCCGCGGAGTCTGCAGCATGGCTCCTGTTTCCCGGGTATCTGGTTTCCTGTTGCTGGGTATCCCGGAAGGCGCCCGCCTTCCAAAAGCAGAGGAGGGTGAGGCAGAATAGACTTCATCAAGGGATGCGGAGGCTCACTGTGAAGATCTTTGGTTCACCCTGGACTGCTTGTTTCTCCACCGCCTTGGTGGTGGTGTTGGGATTTTCAGCAGGCGCAAATGCGTGGGGAGTCCAGAACGCCGCCCCGGCCTCCGCCCCAGGCTCTGGCCAGACGGCTGCTGCGGCCCCCGCTCCAGCGCCTGGTCGAATGATGCCCCCACCCATGCGGATACCCGAGAAGTTCACCAACCTGAAGGTGCTGCCACGGAAGATCCCTCGCAAGCAACTGATCGTCGTGATGAAAGGATTTTCAAAGCAGCTCGGCGTTCGTTGTTCCTACTGCCACCAGTTCAACCCTGAGACCCATAAGCCGGATTTTGCATCCGACGCCAAGCCGGAGAAGCGGGCGGCAAGGGTGATGATGCGGATGACCTCCGCGATTGACAAGAAGTATCTCACGCAGGTTCCGGCGCCGCTGACAGGCAAGGCCAAGGTCACCTGCTACACCTGCCATCGCGGCCAGTCCGTTCCCGACGACAAGCAATTGGCGGCCTCCGTCCCCATGCGGCCGAATCCGCGCTGATGCAGGGCCTGGCACCATGCGTGCAGCCAGAGCCGCCATCGCCGCGGAGCGGCTGCGGGCTCGGCGCACAGCGCAGCGGCAGGGCTTGGGCTCAGTGCAGCTTCTGCACTGCGGTTCCGGGCGGAATCTCCAGCTCGAACTGATCCGTATCGAAGGGATGGTTGACCTTCAGTTTGGTCACCTCGATCTTCAAGGAGTACTCGTCCAGCGGTCTCCAGATCGTAATCTCGGATGGAAACGGAATGCCTCCGTAGGTCTGGTAGTCGTCATACGTGGCCTGGGTGACCACTTGGCCGCTGTCGTTATAGATGTCCTGTTGAAAGGGCAACATGGTCACCCGGCTGACGTGCACCACGCGCCGCATGTGCAGGATGTTTCCGTTGCTCCGCGCCAAGACCAGCAGGTTGTAATCCGGCTCGACTGTCTCCGTCTTGCGGCGCAGACTCTGGTGCAACACGCGGCTGGACTCGGTCATGGTGACGTACTGATCGGAGGGAACTCCGGAGATCAGCAGGGAGTTCAAAAAGATCGACGGCCGCAGATTTTCCAGTCCGTTCTTTGAGGGCGTGGTGACCGTATCCGTCCCCTGAACCCAGACATTGCCGTGCGAGGAGGCGTGCATCAGCGTAAAGGAGTTGCCCCGGCTCACCATGTCCAGGGCGCGGGAGCCGATGACCGGAAGTTGCAGAATCACCCGCAGATCGTCTGGCTTCTGGACAAAGATGTAGCCGGTAAACGAGGTGTACTCCTTCAGCTTGCCTTCGTTCCCTCCCCCGGTGGTCGCGGTGATCTCCACCTGCGCATTCAGGGTCTTCATGGCCTGGTCCCGCTCCGAGATCTGGCGCTCCACCTGGTCCACGGTGGCGGTCTGATAGACGCTTGGGGCCTGGGTTTTGAGAACAAGCCGTGTGGTGGAAAAACAACCGGTTAACCCGGCTGTCATCAACCCGACCAGCACCGACGCCGCTCCAATATGCCTCATTAATCGCAATGACTCAATTATATCGACTCGACTGCCGCCCTCCAGGATGCAGAAACTTGCAGAATCTTTTACCTTTATCGTTATTCATTCCAGAACTCCAGGTCTCTCTCTGGCGCGCCGTGCGCAGCCGCGCCGGTAGAACCCTTCACGGCCGAGCCGGTCTAATGCGTTGCCGCTGCGCGATAGGCAGCTACATTTGCATGGTGCTGGGCGAGCGTCGCGGCAAACCGGGTGGCGCCTTTGGCATCTGCAACAAAGTACAGATAGTTCGTCCTGGCCGGATGCAGGGCGGCTCGCAGCGAGGCGGCCCCGGGATTGCAGATGGGTCCGGGCGGTAGATCGGCGTGGGTATAGGTGTTGTATTCCGAGTCCGATTGGAGCTCGCTGCGATGAATCACTCCGGTCCAGGCGCCGCGCAGCAGAGACGCGTAGATCACGGAGGGGTCCGTCTGCAGCGGCATCCCTGCAGCCAGGCGGTTTTCAAAGACGCTGGCTACCTTGGAACGCTCCCCATCGAGATGGACCTCTTTTTCCACCAGAGAGGCCAGGATGACCACCCGCGGCGCCTCCGCCGGGGTGATGCCCAGCCGATTGGCCTCTCTACGGAACTGTTTCACCATGGCTTGCAGGATTTTGAGCGCCCCGGCATGACGACTGAACTTGTAGGTGTCTGGAAACAGATAACCCTCCAGCGAAGGCGCGTGGCCCGGCGCCACCCACTCACTGATCAGTTGCGTATCCATCTGCTCCGCATGGAGGAAGTCCTCTTTTGAATCCAACCCCGCCGCGGCTACGGCATTGGCGATATCGAAGATGTTGAACCCCTCTGGAATCACCAGCGTGATGGTATAGACATCGCCGCGCCGGATCCGGTCATAGACCTCTTCCATGCGCACGGGATGGTCAAAGCGGTACTCGCCGTTCTCCAACCGCGCCGGTCGATGGGCGCGGAGGGAGCGCCATAACACCAGGGCATCGAAGGCCAGCGCGCTGCGCACAACGCCCTGGTGCTGCAACTGGCGCGCAATCTCCAGGGTGCTCATGCCGGCGGGGATCTCCACAAACGTCTCCGCCGCAGGGCCGTAGGGCAAATACAGGAAGAAGCCCGCGCAGAGCGCAACCCCCACAGCCATCGCCAGAATGAACTTCAGCAGCCGCACCGCGCCTCCACTTCGATTTTAACCAGCGTCTACAGCTTCACAGGAGGAGCCCTGCCTTGCGGGGCGCCTCCGATCGTCACGCGGAACAACACGGGGCCGGAACAACTGGAGCCGGAACAACAGGGAACAGCTCTGCCGGAATCCGCAAGGTTACGGCTTGGGCGTTCAGGTCTCTGTCTCCGGGCCCGGAAGCAGGCTCGGTGAGCTGGCGGAGAGAAAGCTCTCCAGCAGCAGAGCGGCGGCCACCTGATCGATGATCTCCCGACGTTCCAGCCTGCCTTGGCGGCCCTGGCGAAGGGCATGGCCGGAGCGGTCCAACAGGGCGTGGGCGTCACGGGTGGTAAGACGCTCGTCCAACAGATGCAGCCGAAGGTTGGGATGGGCCGGGAGCAGATCTCGCTGCAGGCTCTGAACAAAGGCCTGCACCTTGGCCGCCTGGGGGCCAGGGGATCCATCCGCGTGCAGAGGATGGCCGACGACCAGAACCTCCACCTTGTGCCGGCGGAGAAAGCGCGCAATGGCTTTGATATCGGCGCCAAGGCTGGTGCGGTGGAGGGTAAAGAGCGGCTGCGCGGTCAGACCCAGCGGGTCCGTGATGGCCAGGCCGATGCGGCGGTCGCCGACGTCCAGCGCGAGAGTGCGGGGATGAGCCACGAGCGGGTGCGGTTCTCCTGTGCCTCTACTGTCTCTTGTCTCGGCTCGGCTGTCTACCTTGCGTCTTCTGCGTGCTCTGCGCCGGGGCTTTCGTATAATGGAGTTTTGACTCCCCGCTCTCCGGCGGTTGCCCGGACAGCCAGCAAAGAAGCCCGCATGGAAGATATCAAGAAGGCTCTGGAAGAGCAGATCAGAGCGCTCGAATACGAACTGACCACCGAACTCCCCGCGGAGATCAAGAAGGCGGTCGCTCTGGGCGATCTCTCGGAAAACGCCGAGTACCACATGGCCAAACAGCGCCAGGTGTTTGTGAACGCCCGGCTGGGCCAGCTCAAGAAGCGCATGGGCGAACTCGCCATGGTAAACCTGGAGAACATTCCCCGGAACAAGGTTGGTTTTGGCTCAACGGTGGTAGTCTTTGATAGCACAAAAGACGAGGAGTTCACCTACAAACTGGTGACCAGCGAGGAGTCCGACGTGGCCAAGGGTCTCATCTCCACCACCTCGCCGATCGGCCGGGCCCTGCTGGGCAAAGAAGTGGGCGACACCGCCACGGTGGTGACCCCGAACGGGAAGCGGGAGTTGGAGATCCTGAAGCTCTCTACGATTCACGACTCGATTCAGGTTGAGGAGTCAAACGACTCGGCCCGGAGTGGGGAGTCTAACGGCTAGACTGGTTCGACGCGATGACCTGGACAAGTGCTTTCGGCAAGGGTTGCGGCTGGCTGCTGCAAAAGATCGTCAACGGACTGGCTCTCTCCAGGATCTCTCCCAACACCCTGACCTTTATCGGCTTGATCATCAACGTGGTGGCCGCTTTCTTCTTCGGCTATGCCAGGGCAGAGAACTACGTCCGCATGTTTCTCTATGCCGGCCTGGTGATCATCGGGGCCGGCCTGTTTGACATGGTCGACGGGCGCGTAGCCCGGCAGACGAATCAGGTGTCTCTGTTCGGCGCCTTCTTTGACTCGGTTCTGGACCGCTACTCCGACGTGGCGCTGTTCTTTGGCCTGCTGGTCTTTTACGCTCGCGGCAGCCGCCTGTTCTACGTCTTTCTGGTGGCCTTTGTGATGACCGCGAGCCTGATGGTCAGCTACACCCGGGCTCGAGCGGAGGCGCTGATCGGATCCTGCAAGGTGGGTTTTATGGAGCGCCCGGAGCGGGTGGTCCTGGTGATTCTGGGAGCGCTCTTTGAGCGCTGGGGCGCCATGGCGCCGGCGCTGTGGGTGCTGGCCGTCTTCTCCACCATCACGGTGATCCATCGCATTCGCTACACCTATCTGGAGACAGAACGCCGCAAGCTGCAAGCCACCCGTGGTTAGGACGCACGCTCCTATGAGCCTTCCGCAACCGATTCTGCTCCTCCATGGCGGCGCCTGGGCGATGCCGGACGACGCCGTAGCGCCTCACCAGCACGGCATCGCCAACGCCCTGCGCGCCGGATGGTCCGTACTCGACGGCGGCGGCTCCGCTGTGGACGCGGTGGAGGCGGCGGTGACGGTGATGGAAGACGATGAGACCTTCGACGCCGGCCGCGGCTCCTTTCTTACCCGCGATGGCCGAGTGCAGCTCGACGCCCTGCTGATGAACGGAGCCGACCTGCGCAGTGGCGGCGTGGCCTGCGTGGAGCGCCTGCGCAACCCCATCCAGGCCGCCCGTCTGGTCCTGGAGCGCTCCCCGCATGTGTACTTCGTGGGCGCCGGCGCAGAGAGCTTTGCCGAAGAGAACGGCATGCGCCTGATCGACAACAGCGAGCTGATTGTGCCACGCGAGCGCGAGCGCCTGCTGGAGTTCCAACGCTCCCAGGCAGCCGGACGGCCGGACACCACGTTCACCGGAGGATCCGGGCCGGAGAACTCGCCGACGGCGAAGAGTGGGGTGGGGCAGGGCCAGACCGGGCAGGATAGCGGCCACGACACGGTGGGCGCCGTGGCGCTGGACCAGTACGGTCATCTGGCCGCGGGCACCTCGACGGGCGGCACGCTCAGCAAGGCGCCCGGAAGGGTGGGAGACAGTTCCTTGATCGGCTGTGGCTGCTACGCCGATAACCTCTCGGCCGCAGCCTCTCTCACCGGCTGGGGAGAGCCGATCATGAAGCTGGTGCTGGGCAAGTGGGCGGTGGACCGCGTCGCTGCCGGATCTGCGGCGCAGGACGCGGCCACGGCAGCCATCGACTACCTCTTCACCCGGCTGGGCGGCCATGGGGGAATCATCCTGCTCGCCCCGAACGGGGAGATCGGCATCGCCCACAACACGCCCCGCATGGCCTGGGGTTGGGCCACCCGCGCAGGGCAGCAACTCGGCATCACGCGGAACGGACCAAAACCCTGACACCGGTTGCCGGTGGTTTGGTTCTGCGTTGCTCGCCTCCAATGGGTCCGCGTTCCGTTCGATCCACAAGGCGGCGTTGTATTTCCTTGCAGCCCACACCGCACAGCCGCCTGACGAACTCTCGCCCGGCGGCAACAGGCAGAGTGGTCCGTTGCGCTGCACAGTGCAGGCCAGCGGGAGAAGAGGCGCCCCGGCCAATCGTTGCCGGCGATGCGCTGCTTCCGGCAGAACGCCGGCATGCGCACGCAGCCCTTGGAGACCGCTCCGAGCTATTGAGCCGTATCTGGTCGGGCCGATGCGCTGCGCTAGCTGAGCGGATGCGCTGTGGAGGCCCGACGCTTCGCGGCCACTTCCGCAAGATACGTCGCCGCATCGGCGCGGGTCTTGAGCGCTGCTACCTTGGCGATGATCGCGGCGCGGCTGGTTGCCGGCGAAAGTTCGAAGTCCTGGCGCATCGCTGCCTGCAAGATCACAGGCAGGTTTCCATCGTTGATGGAGTCATTCGGCCGGCTGGGAGGCGTCGCAGCGGCGTAGCTCTCGGCGAGGGGCGTGGCGGGAGCAAGCATCGGAGCCTCTGGCCCCGCAAACGGGTCGGGAAGGGTGCGCGGCGCATCCTGACGCGCCTCTGCTAACGAGAGCAGAGGGAGCAGATGGTTTGCAGCGGCGTCCCGTGCCGTCATCGGAGCCAGGCCAAACAACGCCTCCAGCGTTGCCGGCACAGAAGAGTGATCGTACAAGCGGTGATCGATGGTCTGGCGTGGAATCCAGGGCGAGACGACGATCCCCGGGACGCGCGGCCCATACTGTTCAAAGGTGAATCCGTACTTGTTGTATCCCGTGGAGGGCTGGGTATCGCCCGGGGCCACAGCCGACGGCGGGATCGCATGATCGTAGAAGCCGCCATGCTCGTCCCAGGTCACGATCAACAGACTGTTTTGCCAAAGGGACGAGTTTCGGATGGCCTCATAGGTTGATTTGATCAGTCCTTCGCCGAGCCGTACATCGTCCAGCGGATGTTGCGAGGTGCTGCCTTTATAGTCGCGGAGCAGGTTGTAACTGGGCTCGATGAAGACATAGTTATAGGGGAACGGGCCTTCCAGGTCGGATGCGAAGTGGTCGTACTGGCGAACATCGCCGAGGGTGATGCCCTTGAGCGCCGAGATCATCGGGAAGAGATCTCCGGCGTAGGCGCGCCAGCGCATTCCATTCCTGGCGGCGATGCGGTCAAAGATGTCTCCGTTCGGAAAGGAGAACCCTGAGACTGACTCCCACAGTGCGATCTCCGCGGCGCTTGGACTGTGATCGAGTCCGGCAGAGGAGGCGGCATGCACAAACATCCGGTTGGGCCAGGTTGGACCAGGCAGCGCAGCGTGCCAGTTGTCACAGACGGCAAACTCTGTGGCCAGCGCTGTAAGCACAGGAAGCTGGCTGGCCGAGTAGCACTTCAGGATCTCGCCCGGCGCGATGGGCTGTCTCGCCTTGATGCAGGCATCGGCGTAGGAGACGGCGTAACCCGAGTTATCGATCGCAGGGTAGCTGCCTCCGGGAGGGTAAACGGCGCCGGCGCCGGCCAGTTGGCAGAGCACATCGGGAAACTCATGGCTGGGATCCACGCTCAGGGTGTAATCCGCCGGCTCTGTGACCGGATAGGCTACGCCGTCAACCATATTCTGTTCCGTTCCCGTGAGCCCATCGATGGAGGCGGGAAGGCCGGTGGCCGCGTCGGTCCCAGCGAGGCCGGAGTAGCCCAGCAGATGATCGAAGGAGCGGTTCTCCAACATTAAAACGAAGACATGTTGAATCTGGTCATAGGCCATCTTGCACCTCACAGAAGAGGATAGCGAACGAACCGAGTTCGCCGGCAACCACTATAGTCCAAGACACGGGAACTGAGGCTATAAAACCTGCAACGGCGAGTAGAGAGGTAGACGCCGTCGGTTCCCCCCGGGCCACGCCGTCAGCGCAATGGGCAAGGGCGGCAGGTTCGCCGCGCTTCTGTTGTCACCTGACAGATGTGGTGATCGTTGCCTCGTTGCAGCCTTCTCTACCGGCTGGGGCATTCTTGCATTCAAGCTTCCAGCTTGATTGCATGATGAAGCCGGATGTCTGCTGACGACGAACCGAGCAGGAGATCCACAGTGCCCGGATCCACGACGAACTCCTGCCGCTGCTCATCCCAGTACGAGAGGGCTCTCTCGTTGTGGTCCAGAGTAAACCGCACTGTCTTGCTGGCTCCGGCAGCCAGGTGAACACGTTCAAAGCCCACCAGTTGTTGGATGGGGCGCTGCACCGTACCGCCGTTGACGTGCACGTAGAACTGGACAACTTCATCTCCATCGCGCTGACCGGTGTTCTTGAGTTGTATCTCTACGCCCAGGCTGCCGCCGGGCGCCAGCGCGCTGTTGCTGACCTTGAGATCAGAGTATTCAAACGTAGCGTAGCTAAGGCCGTGACCGAAGGGATAGAGCGGCACTCCCTGGAAGTACATGTAGGTGCGGCCATAGCGGATGTTGTAGCTTTCAAAATCCGGCAGATCCGATGCGTGGCGATACCATGTGGTGTCCAGCTTGCCGCCGGGGTTGTAGGCGCCGAAGATCACGTCAGCCAACGCGTGGCCTTGTTCCTCACCCAGGAAGATGCCGCCCACGATGGCGGGTAGATGGTCCTGTTCCCAGTTGACCGTGACCGGGCAGTTCGAGGAGATCACCAGAATCGTCTTGGGATTGGCGGCGTACAGAGCCTGCACCAGTTGGTGCTGGACTCCGGGCAGGTGAAGAAAAGAGCGATCCCGGCCTTCGCTGTCGATGCTCTGATCGTCGCCCACAAAGACCAGTACAGCGTCCGCGCCGCGCGCCGAGTTGACGGCTGCGTCAAACAGCGCCGTATCCATATCCTCCGACACGGAACATCCGGGCTGATACAGGACCTGAACCTTGCCGTTGGTGAAGGTCTGCCCGGGCATGAGCTTCTGCGCCCGGGAGTTCTTCTGTGTTGTTGCGGGCGGCGCGGGCGGCTGGATACCAAACTGCTCCAGGATGCCGTCGAGCGGAGAGACCAGGTGCTCCGGCTTTCCGCTGTAGTTGCCCAGGTGGCACTGCGCGGCCATGGGACCGATGACGGCGAGCTTTGTGATGCTATTCGCATCCAGTGGCAGAGCGTTGTTCTCATTCTTGAACAGCACCACCGACTGACGGCCGGCTTCGCGGCAAAGATCGCGATGCTCCTGACTCTCCAGGCAGGAGATGGGAATCGTGTGGTAGGGACTCGCTTGCAGCGGGTCAAGATCGCCCAACAGAATGCGGCCGGTGAGGGAACGAATCAGGGAGTGGTCGATGGTCTCTTCGCTGATGAGCATCTTGTCCACAGCCTCACCGAGGTAACGCGGCAGGGTGTTCCCGCAGTTGATATCGCATCCGGCGTTGACCGCCAGGGCCGCCGCCTCCGCATCTGTGGGTACAAAGTGATGGGTGTGGGTGATGTCGCCTACGGCATCGCAATCTGAGACCACGTAGCCGCGGAATCCCCACCGGTTGCGCAGGAGTTCGGTCAAAAGGAACGGATTGGCCGTGGTGGGAATGCCGTTCATCGCGTTATACGAGCTCATCACGGTGAACACGCGCCCCTCGCGCACGCACGCTTCAAAGCCGCGGCTGTAATACTCCCAGAAGCTGCGCGGATCGACGGAGGCCGAGGTCTCCTCGCGATCGTCTTCGGTGTCATTCACGATGAAGTGTTTGGCGCACGCAACGCTCTTCAGAAAATGTGGATCGTCGCCCTGGATTCCGCGAATGGTGGCCACAGCCAGCTTTGACACCAGGAACGGATCTTCGCTGTAGTTTTCGCCGATGCGCCCCCAACGGGGGTCTCGCGTGCCCATGTTGACCGTTGGCGGCGAGAACATCGCCAGCCCCTGACCGTTCTTCTTGTGCCACGCCCAGATCTCATCGGAGACCGCCGTAAAGACCTGGTGAATCAGAGCAGGATTCCAGGAGCAGCCCATGGCCAGCGGCAGCGGGAATGACGTGATCGGTCCTTCATGGATCAGGCCGTGCAACGCCTCACTGGCATAGAAGTTGAAGGGCGGCAGCTTCAAGCGAGGGATCGCAGCCGCCATGTTCCCGAACTGCGAGATCTTCTCGGCAAGCGTCATCCTGGCCACGATGCCCGCCGCCCGTTTGCGTGCGGCGTCAAAGGACTCCATAGCGATGGGTCCGGTATCCAGCGAGCCGTCGGCTCCGGCCGCAGCCATAGCCTGGAGGGGCTCGGCTTCGGCGTATTCTGCCAGGTGCGCTCCCGTTGCGGCCATCGCCGCGCCATAACCGGCCAGGGTGAGAAATCGACGACGACTTAGATTCGAACTGGAGTTGGAAGCATTCTCTGACATAGCTCGTGAATCTCCGATGAAATGGGCTCAGGCTTGCGACAGCCGGTTAGAGCGCTGTAGACAGAGAACTGGCTACAACCCGATCTGCATGACCACTCTAGCGCATCCACACAAAGTCTGGCGAACGGAAAGCAAGCTCCGCTGGAGAGCGGTCCGAGGGAGTTTTTCAAGGTTTGGTTGTGTCCGAGCGGCGCGGAGAAGAGCGTGGCTCGGATAAATCGGCATGAGCATGTGACGCGGCTGTTGCATGAGCCTGAGCGGTCGCCGCGAACCCGTCCAAAAACGCTTCCGCAAGCCAGCAGTCCAGCGATGACGAACGCCTTTGGAGTGAAACTGAGAGCCTGACATGGGTCGAGATCCAAGGGTGAGACAACAGGCCACGAGGTCCATTCCGGCAGACCTGGGTCCGGCGACCCACGCGAGTGGCTAGGGACAACCTGGAGTGAAGAAGAAGACGATCCTCTCTGGAATCGACTGAGTCTTTGGCCCCGAGAGCTGCGCTGAAAGCCCCCACCTTGCGCTGCAAAGCGCGGCTTGCATAAGCCGGCCGCTTCGGCTCCACGCGGAGTGCGACGACTCCTGCGATACTGTGCCAAGATGAAATCGTGGCCGTAGCCGCTCCCGACGCTGATGCCGAACGAAGAGCTCAACAACCCGGAAGAACAGGAAGAAGCCCACAGCCCGCTCACCCCCGAGCAAGCCGACAGGCTGCCGCGCGTGCATCGCCTGCTGCTGGGCCACTACGGCGAGCCCAAGCTGCGGCAGAGCCCGGACCCACTGACCCAGCTCATCTACTCTCTGCTGGCCTCCCGCACGCAGCCTGCGGCCGCGGAGCATGGGATGCGCGACCTGGAGCGCGCCTTCCACGCCGGCCCCGGCAACTGGGAGCCGGTTCGCGACGCCTCCATCGCGGAACTGGAGCGCGCCATCGCCGCCGTCACCTTTCCTGAGCAGAAGGCATTGCGCCTGAAGGCCTTGCTGGAGCAGATCACCGCGCGCGTGGGCTCGCTCACCCTGGAGTTCCTGGCGCGCTACCGCACCGGGAAGATCCGCACCTGGCTACAGCAGTTCGAGGGAGTGGACCACCACATCTCCGCCGCCGTGGTCTGCTTCTCGACTCTGCGCCGGCGCGCGCTTTCCATCGACGCCAGCTATCTGCGCGTGGCCCAGCGGCTGTGCCTGACCCCCCGCGCCGACGCGGCCACAACGGAAGAGCGCCTGCTGCGCCTGGTTCCCGAGACCTGGGACGCTGCCAGGCTGGAAGAGCACCAGCGCCTGGTTCAGCTCCTCGCCCAGACGCTCTGCAGGTTCAAAGATCCCCAGTGCAAGGCATGCCCGCTGCTCCGGATCTGCCCCACCGGGGAGCGCAACCTGAATGAGCTGCAACTGACCGGCGACTGACGAGCGGCTGACGGCCTGTCTATCCAAATCGTGACCAGCGCAGGCGCGAGCCGCCGCCCGGGCTCTACACTATCTATCGATGGATCTTCGCACACTCACCAACAACTTCAGCATCCCCGGCATCCTTCACTTTGCCCAAACCGAAGCTGGCCTGCTCAAAGCCTGCGTCACCACCCCAGCCTGCAACGCGGAGCTCTATCTGCACGGAGCGCACCTGACGCAGTGGCAGCCTGCGGGAGCGCGGCCGGTGCTGTTCCTCTCCGAACGCTCGCTCTTTGAGCCTGGCAAGGCTATCCGCGGCGGCGTGCCGATCATCTTTCCCTGGTTCGGCAACCGCACGCCGAACCCGTTGAGCCGGCGCAGCGACGGCCCCTCCCACGGCTTTGCCCGGACAAGCGGCTGGACGCTGGCCTTTGCCGCCCTGGCAGGGGATGATCTGCATCTGACGCTTACGCTGGATCCTTGCGACGTGAGCCGGAGTTTGGGTTATGACCAGTTTCAACTGGTCTACCAGCTCACCCTGGGCGCGCAGCTTCGCCTGCGGTTCACCGTCCGCAACCAGGGCTCAGCGCCGCTTTGGTTTGAAGATGCGCTGCACACCTACTTCTCCGTCGGCGACGTACGAGAGGTCGCCATCCACGGGCTGGCGCAGACTCGCTTTCTGGACAAGACAGACGAGTTCAAAGTGAAGCTGCAGAGCGAGCCGCTGCTCCGGCTGACGGGCCAGACTGACCGGCCCTATCTGGATACCAGCGCCACGGTAGAGTTGGACGACCCGCTCTATCAGCGCCGCATCCGCGTGGAGAAGTCCAACTCCCGGACCACCGTGATCTGGAATCCGTGGAGCTCCATGACCGCCGAACTCCCGGACATGACGCCGGAGGGCTGGCTCTCCATGGTCTGCGTGGAGACAGCGAACGTGGCCAGCGACGCCCTCACCCTTGGGCCAGGGGAGCAGCACACCACGGAGGCATGCATCTCCCAGACGCCCTACGCCGATCCAGACCCGGCTCCCCGGCCATGTTGATCCTGGCCTCCGCCTCCCCACGCCGTCGCAGCCTGCTGGCCCAGGCCGGGGTCCGCTTTGAGGTTGTTCCAGCCGAGATCGACGAATCGCTTCTGCCCAATGAGGCTCCCACAGCGTACGTCGAGCGCATGGCCCGGGAGAAGGCGCTGGCCGTGCATGCGCTGCATCCGGAAGCTAGCGTGCTGGGCGCGGACACCACTGTGGTCGGCTCTGTCGCTGCCGACGGTGGCGTGGAAGAGGTGGTGCTGGGCAAGCCTGCCGACCGGGCCGAGGCGGAGCGGATGCTGCGCTCGCTCTCCAACGCCGTCCATCGGGTCCACACCGGAGTGGCCCTGGTTCTACCCGGTTCGGCCGCTGCGTGCCGCACTCACGTGGAGACCACCAACGTCTGCTTCTCCGCGATTCCGGAGGATGAGCTGAACCACTACCTCTCCACCGGCGACTCCCTGGACAAGGCCGGCGGCTACGGCATTCAGGGCTACGCCGCGCGCTGGATCACACGCATCGAAGGCGACTTCTTCAATGTGATGGGCCTGCCGATCGCCGCCACCGTGCGCCTGCTACGCCAGACGCAGCGTCTCTAGACGAGCTTTAAATTCCCGCCAAGACGGCGGCCAGCAGCGCTGTCCGCTGCACCAGATGACGGCTAAGCACATGTTCCTGGGGGGCGTGCGCGCCGGCGCCCACGGCGCCCATCCCGTCCAGCGTGGCGATGCCCAGCGCGGCGGTGAAGTTGCCGTCCGATCCGCCGCCGGTTGCAGCCTCTTCCAGATCCAGGCCCAACTCGGCGGCGCGGCGGCGCGCCAGACGAAAGAGCCTGACAGTGCCCTGCCTCCGCTCCATCGGCGGCCGGTTGATGCCGCCGGTGACGGTGAGTCGGCAGGCTTTATCCGTAACCTTGAGGGCGGCAAAGCTGCGCTGCACCCGCTGCGCATCCCGGGCGCGGCGGATGCGCACATCCACCTGCGCCACGCACTCGGCCGGCACCACGTTGGAGCGCGTCCCGCCGGAGATGACCCCGACGTTCACCGTCAGCCCTCGGGACAGATCCGTAAAGCCGGAGACCTTCTCCACCAGCCGCGCCATCTCTCGCACCGCGGAGTGGCCAAGCTCAAAGTCCACCCCTGCATGGGAGGCCACGCCCTCCACGCGGAGGGTATAGGCTCCCACGCCCTTGCGCGCGGTCTTGCAGGCCAGCCCCTGGGCCGGCTCCAGCACCAGCACGGCATCCGATTTGGACGCCACGGACTCCGTAATGGGCCGCGAGACCGGACTGCCCACCTCCTCCTCGCTCACCAGCAGCAGGGTTACCGGCCTTTCGGCACCCAGCTTCTGCAGCGCGGCGATGGCTTCCAACGCCATCACCACCCCAGCCTTCATGTCCAGGACCCCGGGGCCGCACAGCCTTCCGTTTGACTCCCTCCACGGCATCTGGCGCAGCGTCCCCAGTGGCCAGACGGTGTCCAGATGGCCGAGCAGCAGAACCCGGCCCTGACGGCGGCCGCCGCAGCTCGCCCGGCTGGGGGCCAGCCCAAATTGCAGCTCCAGCACATCCCCGTAGTGCTTCTGCCGATGCCGCTTCACCTTGGCGCCCATAGACTGAGCCCAGCCCTGCACCAGGTTGCCCGCGCGGTCTACCGCTGCCTTGTCGTCGCTGGGGGATTCCATCTCCACCAGCTCCCGCAGCCTGGCCTTCAACCGCTTCTCGCCGGCCGCTACCACCTGTTCCAAATCCTGGACACGCATTCCACTACGTTAAACCCAGAGCGGACCGCGTCCAAACCCGAACCCCCCGAACACAACTGTGGTAAATTTGCCACACTCTTCGCCTCTTGCTTTCGATATAGGCTTAAGCGGCAGCGTTTGTGGAGCGTTTTCTGTCCCGTTATCCTCAATTCGAACAGACGATTCAGCAAGCTCTGGATTTTCAAGGGATTGGCTTGCACTCCGGGGCGGCCGTAACGATGCGTCTGGTGCCCGCGCCGGCGGGGTCGGGGATAGTGTTCCGGCGCTCTGACCTGGACAACTTTGAGATCCCCGCCACTGGACGCAACGTGGCTCGCGTCTCCTACGCCACCTCCCTCACCCGCCAGGGAGTGCTGATCCAGACTACGGAGCACCTGCTCTCCGCCCTGATCGGCCTGGGCGTGGACAACCTGATTGTGGAGCTGGACAACCTTGAGGTTCCCATCCTTGACGGCAGCGCCCTGCCGTATGTGTCGGCGATCCTTGCCGCCGGCCTCAAGCTCCAGCGCCGCAAGCGCGAGTATCTACGCATCCTGAAGCCGGTTGAGGTGCGGGAGGGCTCCGGGGCAACGGAAAAGTTTATCGGCGTCTATCCCGGCGACGGCTACTCCATTCACTACTCCATCGACTTTCCGGAGCCCATTGGGCATGACGCCTTTATTGGCGATCTGGAGGCCGGGGCCTACACCGACCTGATTGCTCCGGCGCGCACCTTCGGCTTCAAAGAGGACGAGGCGATGCTGCGCGATATGGGGTTGATCCGCGGCGTCTCGGACGGCTGCGCCATCATCGTCTCCCGCACGACGCCTGCCCGGCCGGGCTCAGTGCTCAACGGGCCGCTACGCTTCCCGGATGAGTTTGTCCGCCATAAGGTCCTGGACCTGATCGGAGACTTGGCTCTGGCCGGCCGCCGCATCTGGGGCCGCGTGGTAGCGGAGCGCGCCGGCCACGCCATGCATACCGCGCTGGTGCAGAAGCTGCTCCGCGATCGCTCCGCGTGGGAGCTGACCCACCGTTACCAAAATGAGGATGAGCCGCAGCCGGCCCTCCCGCCGCGCGCCGAGAACCCCTCAGCCGCCCTCGAATGGCAACATATTTGAAATGTCCACCAAAGAGTTTTTGCAGCCCGCCGCAGAGCTGTGCCCGGTTGCCGCAATGCCACACCGTCGGTAAGAATGCCCGCCGGTTCCCAGGAAGCCGCCCAGGCCCTGGTAGCGATCGGTCTGCCGCTGCCGGACCTACCGGACCGGGACCTTCTGGGAGGCCGGGGCTCTCTGTTCGCGCTCGAAGCCGGTTCGGACCGGGCTGGGGCCTGATGCCGCACAGCCTCTTCAAGCGATTTCGGAACCGGCCTGGCTCTCGCATCGTCTTAGCGTGGCACCTGACGCTCCACCCTGCTGTTCCTTGTGCTCTTTGGTACTCTCTATGATCGCTGCCATCGCTCTGGGTTCCAATCTCCCGTCGCCCTTCGGATCCCCTTCGGCCAACCTCCAGGAGGCTCTGCGCCGCCTGGACGCAAGGGGCCAGGTGACCGCCGTCTCCAGCTTCCACATCACAGACCCGGTCGGCTACCTGGACCAGCCGCGATTCGTGAACGCCGCTGCCCTGCTGCAGACAGAGCTTGCACCGCTGGAGCTGCTCCATCGCCTGCTGGAGATCGAACGCGCGATGGGCCGCGACCGCTCAGCCGCAGGGCAGCTCCATCCCAAGGGACCACGGGTGATCGACCTGGATCTGCTTCTGTGCAGGGGCGACAGCGGCTCTCCCGAGATCCTCTCCACCGCCGCGCTCACCCTTCCCCACCCGGCGCTGCACCAGCGCCGATTCGTTCTGGCTCCGCTCGCCGAGATCGCCCCGGATCTGGAACACCCCATCCTGCGCCGCTCAATCCGTGACCTGCTCAACCTGCTCGCGCAGGAAGAGACTCCAGCGCATCCGTAAGCGGCATGCTTACTGCGCTTGCCCACCAATCTTGCTCGCTGTTCCCTCCTGCCTCTCTATCGCAGCGTGACCACCGTCTCGCGCCCGTCCGCATCGCGATACTCCACCGTGTCTCCCTTCATGGTGACCGTCACTCCCTGCTCCGGGGCAAGCAACGCCGGCTGGTCCGCGTCCAGCAGGCAAGCCACATACGCCACGCAATGAATCTCCGCAGGGGTACCCACCCGGTCTTCCCGCTGGATCAGCGTCACGTACATCGGAGCGTTGTAGTTCTGGACCAGCACATCCTCGGAGGAACTCACCAGCACCTGCGCACCCTGCTCCTCAACCCCGTTGCGCGTCACCGACCCCAGCGGATCGCGCACATAAATCCGCCGCCGGTTCCACACCGCCAACGCCAGCGCCGCCAACACCAGCACGGCGATCCACCTTTGAAAGGTCACTGCAACCTCCTCTGCATGCACGACGCATGGACAAAATGCGAAGGAAACCTGCACAGCCGCGCCGCCAAGTCCATGCGCTCCACGCAGCAGCCTAGGTCTTCTTCTCCTCGTGGTACTCCTGCTCAGAGTTGATTCCCCACACCGCATCCTTATCCACAAAGCCGGCGGCGATTCCATCCACCACAGCCATGGCGGTAAGCATCGAGTGGTCCTGGTTGTTGTACTTGTGCATGCCGTTGCGGCCCACCAGAAACAGATTGTCAAAGCGATCGATCCACTCGCGCAACTCGGCAAACCGGTTATAGGTTCCAAAGTACGCAGGATAGGTTTTGGGCACCCGCACCACATGGGCGTCCAGCACCTCGCGGGTGCTCAGGATGCCGATCTTTTCCAGCTCGCCGGCGGCAAACCGCTTCAACTCCTCATCCGGCATGCTCCAGAGCGGATCGCTCTCATAGCAGAAGTACTCCAGGCCAATCCACACCTTGGTGGGATCGGAGACCATGTACGGGCTCCAGTTATTGAAGATCTGCAGCCGGCCCAGAAGAACATCCGGCTCCTGAATGTAGATCCACGTGTCCTTGATCCGCGTCTTGTCCGTCTCCGTGACGTCCAGCCGGTTGGCCAGCACGCCCACGGTGATAAAGTCCCGATACTCAAGCCCCTCGCTCACCTCCCGCACAGAGGCTGGAACCTCCACCCGCAACGCCCGCACCAGGTCGCGCATCGGCATCGTGGAGAGGAAGTAGTCTCCCGCAAACCGGCGGCGCTCCCCGGCCGCGTTGCTGGCCTCGACCGCGGTCACGCGCGTTCCCTCCACCTCCACCCCTACTACCTTCCATCCCATGTGGATCTCGCCGCCCATCGCAGTGACCCGTTCCGCAACGTGCTCCCAGAGCTGCCCCGGGCCGAACTTGGGGTAGAGAAAACGCTCGATGAGTGAGGTATCGGTGCCCTTCTGGGCGATGTCTTGCGCGGCAGTTCGTGCGCCAGCCTGACCGCCGGCGTCTTGCGCCCGCGCCGGTCCGCCGCTCCGGGGCGAAAGCAGCTTGCGTACAAAGTGCTTGAGCGCCGTCGTAAGGCTCAACCCCTTGATCCTCTGCGCTCCCCACTCCGCTGAGATGGTATGGCAGGGAGTTCCCCAGACCTTCTCGGTATAGCTCTTGAAGAAGGTAAGATAGAGCTCCCGCCCAAAGCGGTTGATCAGGAAGTCTTCCAGGCTCTTTTCTTCCTGGATGGGCCGCAGGCGGCTGTTCACATAACTGACGCCGATCCGGATCATTCGCAGCGGGCCCAGATTGGAGAGCGTGGTTCCATTCAGCTTGATGGGGTAGTCGAAGAACTTGCGCAGGTAGTAGATCCGGCTCTTTCGCGGCCGCACCAGCATCACCAGGTCGTCGCTCTTCGCAGCCGCCGGGGCCACCACAGTCACAGTCGGCACGTGCTCGGCCAACTCCTCGGCGCTCACCTCTTTGGCACCGGCGTCCGCGACCCGGCTCGCTGCAGCCTCCAGCGGTCCCATACCGCGCAGCGGAGGCTCCTCTTCCACGGCCACCGGCACGACCACGGTCTTCTGCTGCCCCTGGTAACTCACCTCCACAGGCCCTTCCGCCTGCTCCACCGGCATCAGGTCCATCCACCACTGCATCACGCGGTCGCTTTTGGAGAAGAACCGATGGCCGCCGATATCCATGCGGTTGCCCTTATAGCGGATGGTCCGGGAGATTCCGCCGATCTCTTCGGATGCCTCCAGCACAATGGGCTGCACGCCGGTGCGGCGCAGAAACTCCAGCGCCGCGGTCAGCCCCGCCGGCCCAGCTCCGATCACAATCGCTTTCTTCATGCAATTCTTCTGCGCTCCGGTTCTGCCGTGTTCTGGCTCTTCCGCACCTCTGGCCGCTTCCTGGGCCGGAACCCACAGCCCAGCCCCATCTCCAAAAGTAAATATCCCCCGGCAGAGCCGGGGGCTTTACGGTTGCTGGCCCCTCAAAGGGGCCTGATCGCAACCGTGAAAAGCAACAGCAACCGCAAATGCAAGAATTTTACTGTGCGGAAGCCAGTTGCAACCCGAATTGCAACAACTGGGGGGCATACTCCCGGAATCCTCAAAGTTTGACTGCCTCCCCGGCAAAGCCGGGGGAACTCCCAATTACATTAGCTTATCCGGCCCGAACTTTCTCTGCTGCACTCTACCGAGAGTCTATCTCCCGAGCCGAGTTCGGAGGCGGCGGACTGACAGGAGTCGCTGCGGAGTTACCCGGCTCTGCCTCTGCCGCCGGCGGAAAGTGAACGGATGCCAGCATGGACGCTAAAATCTTTCCCACTGGCTCAATCCGGGCATGGGAGTCTGCCAGGGCGCGAACGGACCAGTCATCCGGATAGTCAGGAAAGAGAAACAGGTTCTCTGTGCCAGGTTGCGAGGCCGCTGCATACGTCACCACGTTTGGCAGGCCATCCACCACCATATTGGCCGTCTGTCTGGATACATCCGCGCCCGGGCCATTCGGAAAGTCCGAGGGCCTTGGGGCGACCAGCGTGACCCGAGACCGGATCTCCGGGCTTGGCGAGTAGTAATGGATGAACTCGAATTGGAAGTGATTCACACAATAAATCGGCCTGCCACGGAATTGATCCAGGCTGGCCTGAGTCGCCCGGTCCGGAATCAATGATGCCAACATGCTCCGCGAGCGGCTTCTCTCGGTGCGGATATTCGCTGCCCCCGTTCCGGCGATGGCGAGAAACAGCAGCCAGGGAACCACGCGGCCGACCGACCTTTGCTGCAGCAGAGGCGCCGCCAGGATGGCCAGCAGAGCTGCCATACCGATGACGGCGGGCTGAATAAAACGTCCCTCCACATAGTGCGTAGCAGCAAGCGCCAACACGTACCCCAGGAGCGGAAACGCGGAGAGCAACAACAGAAAGACCAGCTCGGCGGAGGGGAGCCGCAGCACCACTCGCGAACGGAGACGTACAAATCCGGCGGCCAAAGCCAGCAGCAAGAGGGCGGTGCCGAGGCCAATCAGATGTTGGGCGCGCACGCTTAAGGCAGCAAAACCCACCACTAGCCACAGATAGGCGTGGGGGATGAAGTGAATGGAGGGGTTGTCGATTGGGGTGTGAAGCGCGCGAAAAGGAGCGGTAGCCTTTACAAACGGCAAGCCAATCAGGAGGCCGGACATTCCTATCAAGAGCGACGCGAGGACCGGGAAATCAACCGCCTTCCTCTCCAGGCAGCGGACAGCTTCCCCTGCACACAGGGGAACGAAAAGCAGAACCGCATAATACTGCGTGTTCACCACCGCAACCAGGGACAGCGCCAGGCCAACGAGCGCGGCAGTCCGCCGGAGATGCTGACGGGCGGCGGTTTGCCAACACAGCATCGCCAGCGCCGAGAGGCCCAGCCACAGGCCGTAGGGCCGAGAGACTGCGCTATAGACCACGGTTCCGGCCAGCGCGGGGATGGCCAGCGCAACGGTTGCGGCCTTTTCATCCGCAAGCCGGCGCACAAAATAAAATAGACACGCCTGCATCACCAGGTACCCAGCGATTGCCGGCAGCCGCAGCACGAATGCGCCCTTGCCGAACAGTTGAATCAGAGCGTATTCCAGAACGTTGTAACCGATGGGGTCCAGGGAGAGCGGTGTGGTCAGTTGCACATGGAGCAGGCGGAAAAGGCTGGAGTCACGGTCAAAGTCCAGCAAGCCGAATCCATACTCGTCCACTCCCAGAACTTGATAGTGGGAACGCACCAACGCAACCGCCGCCGAGAGCAGAAGCAATGCGATCGCCGCGGCCGGCATCCCCGCGATTCGAAGGGAGGGTCTCCCTCCAGCCATATCTGGACGGTCAGTGTTGGACGGCATAGAAGGAGGCAGGCATAGAGACGGAGGAACGAACCGGGATAGACATACGAATCAGAGATTTCCCTCACCACAGGATCGACGCTGGACCAGACCTGCCCCGGCCCTGAGCTTTGCGCAATAGCATAGAGTATATCGTCCGCCGCAGACCCCCACGCTATACTCTCCATCAGTAGCCGACGAAAACGCCCCCGGGAGCACCCTGCCGATGTCTCAACGCGAGCGCACCAGCCTACCGGTTCGAGACCGGCTCAGAGCTCACCTCGCCATCGCCCGGCTGGACCACTCGATCAAGAACCTCTTCGTCCTGCCCGGCGTTATCGTCCCCTTGAGCGTTGACCCGGCGCTGTTCAACCTGCACCTGATCCGCACCCTGGTTCTGGCCCTGGTCTCCATCACCCTGGTGGCGTGCAGCAACTACGTGATCAACGAGGTGCTGGACGCTCCCTTCGACCGTCTGCATCCCATCAAGAAGAACCGTCCCGCAGCGTGCGGCCTGGTGAGCATCCCCTGGGCCTACGCCCAGTGGCTGTTGATGATGGCCGCCGGCATCGCAATCGCCCTCACCATCTCCAGAATCTTTGCCCTGGTGGCGCTGATCCTGTGGATCATGGGCTGCCTGTACAACTTCCCGCCCATCCGCACCAAGGACGTTCCCTACCTGGACGTCCTCACCGAGTCCATCAACAACCCGCTGCGCATGCTGCTGGGTTGGTACGCCGTCACCCGTGTGCTGATCCCGCCCGTGTCTCTTCTGTTGGCCTACTGGATGATCGGCTGCTACTTTATGGCCCTCAAGCGCTTCAGCGAACTCTCTGAACTGCACCACTCCGGTGACCACGGGCTGGCCGGAGCCTATCGTGCCTCCTTCAAGCGCTACACGCCAGAGTCTCTGCTGGTCTCCGTGGTCTTTTACGCCTCTGCGGCGATGCTCTTTCTGGGTGCCTTTATCATCCGCTACCGTATCGAGCTGATCCTCAGCTTTCCTCTGGTCGCGCTCACTATGGCCATCTACCTGCGGCTAGCCTTCAAACCGGATAGCGCGGTGCAGAACCCGGAGAAGCTCTATCGTGAGCCGCTGCTGATGGCCTCCTTCTCCGCAACCGTGCTGGTGATGGGCATTCTGCTGTTTCTGCGCCTACCGCGTCTGGAGCAGATCTTTCTTCCTACCCTGCCTACCACTACCTCCTCGTTGCGGCAGGCGACCCCGGCAACCGTCTCACGTTCCACTCTCGTGCTGCTTCCGCTTCGTCAGAGGTCTCCAGCCGTGGCCGCGCGCTGGGACCAGCAGCGGCTCCGGAAGGCGTCCGCGGAGAGGATCGCATGGAACGGGGAGGTTGCATGAAGCCGCCCCCTTCCAGAGCAAACGCCGGCTCCTATCTGCTGCCCGCCTTCTTCCTGCTGCTCAGCGCCTCGCTCTCTCTGCTCTGGTCGCACGTCCGCCTGATGTGGAACGATGAGTTTCTCTCCTTCTACTCGGACGGCGTGGCCAGCTTCCAACAGGTGATCCTGGTCCAGCTCCACCACCCGATCTCGCTGGACCCTCCCACCTACCATCTGCTCTCCCATCTGTGTATGGACCTGCTCGGACGCAACGCGATGGCGCTGCGCCTGCCCGCGCTGGGCGGATTTCTGCTCTTCCAACTCTGCCTCTTCTTTCTGGTTCGCCGCCTGGCCGGGGAGCATGCCGCCATTGTGGCCATGGCCGTGCCCCTCTGCACGGCCAGCTTCCGCTACTCGCTGGAGGGACGGCCCTACGGCCTGCTGCTGGGCCTCTACGCCCTTTCGCTGCTCTGCTGGCAGATCGCAACACAGCCCCCGGCAGAAGCCGGCTCACGCGAGGAGAGCCGGGACGGTTCGCGCCTGCTTCCTTTGGCCGGTTTAACTCTCTCCATCGCCCTGGCCATCACCAGCCATTACTTCGGCGTGCTGATCCTGATTCCCGTAACCCTGGGCGAACTCTCCCGCAGCCTGATCCGCAGGCGCATCGACGCGGGAGTCGTCACGGCCCTGGCGCTGGGCCTGGCCTCGGTTGGCCTGATTCTTCCCTTCCGCGCCGCCCTGATGGTCTACCGGCGGCACTACTACATCACCGGGGTGAACATTCACGACGTCAGCCAAGGCTATCGTGAGCTCTTTCTGCGCTACACCACCTGGCCCATACCGCTGCAGCGGATGGCCGCCGCCATCCTGCTGATCCTGGCCCTGACGCTGGCCTGGGCCGGCTGGAGACGCTCCCAGCGCCGTCCGGCGAATGAATCCGCTTCTATCTGGGTAGCGCTGGCCTCCACGGCGCTCTTACCCTTCTTCGGATATCTCTTTGGCCGCTTTGTCACCCACACGATGGAGGTTCGCTACGTCATCGCGGCGCTTATCGCCTTTGCCGCCACCTTCGGCATCGTGCTGGAGCGCAGGCTGCGCAGCAACGCCTTCTACTATGCGGCGCTGGCCCTGATCACCGCCGCCGCGTTGGCCGTCAACCTGCACAACATCCGGAACGAGCGCAAGGACTCCGCCGCTCTGCTGGCCAGCCTGCGGCCGTCTCCAGCGCTGGCCGCGGCGCTGGCCGCGCATCCTGGCGAGCCGCTTTACGAGCAGAGCCTGGGCAACTTCTTCGTCGACTCCTATTACACGCCCGACTCCGCCCTGCGCAGCCGCATCACCCTGCTCTACAACGCCGGCCAGGAGGTTCTCTGGCTGCAACACGACACCTACTCCATCGCCGCCCGCAACCTCCGCCACTTCACCCGGCTGCCGGTGGTGAACTACGATCAGGTGATCCGACAACCCGGCCCGCATCTGCTGGTCCAGTGGCGGGACGGCTGGAACTGGACCGCGGAGGCCGCCGCCGCTGAAGACGCCATTGTCTCTCCGCTGGGCCCCTGCTTCGGCGGCGAGGCTCTATCCGTAGAATGGCCGCAGGGCGCAACGAGGAATCGGTCCGCCTCTGTCCGCTAGCCGCGCAGGCAAGGGCGGATCAGCGACGGAAGCAAAGAGTAACGCCGAATCGACGCCAAGGAATTGAATACCCGGAGGAAACAAGTGGAGAACAGCAGCCTGGAGAAGCCGAGGCAAGTTGACGGACGGCGTCGGCTTATCGACTTGGCGGCGGCTCTGTTACTCGCGCAGGCCGCTGCCACCTCCATCGAGAGATTGATGGTGGTGCGCCGCGACAAGCTCAGCTTCGACGACGCTTACATGTTCCTGCGCTACGTCCATAACATTCGCCACGGGCTTGGCTTTTCCTGGAACCTGAACGGCGTACACACCTATGGGCCCACCTCGCTGTTGTGGAGCTTCTGCGTCCTGCTGCTGAGCTATCTGCCGACTGACCCCTGGACCCAGCTCCTGCTCGGCTCCTGGGCATGTTCCATCGCCGCGGTGATCGCGATGGCCTGGGCCGTCACGGCCAATGCTCAGAGCACCTGGCTGCGCAGGCCGCTGCTCACGCTGGCGCTGATTGCGGCGCCGCTGTTTGCCTCCACGCTCTTCCAGGGCGACCAGTTCAACGGCATGGAGACGATGCTGGCCACCGCTCTCTGCGCCTTGTTCCTGGGGCTCTGCCTGCTGTGGCGCGCCGGCCGCATACCTCCCACCGTGGCAGGGGGAGTGGGGGTTCTGCTGTTCCTGGCCCGCCCGGAGTCCGGGCTCGTAACGCTGCTGCTCCCTGCGCTGGTGGGCTGGCTGCCCACCGGACCGTTTGGCGATGAGAAGACTCGCCGCGAGGGGCGGCCCCCGCTCCGGTCGTTCGTCCTTCTCTACGGGGTCTTCTGCGCCGGGGTCCTGCTGGAGCTGGCTCTCTGCCGGCTGTACTTCGGCACGCCAGTTCCGCTCAGCGTGCATATGAAGGGCGGCAACGCCTACCGGGGCTATGCGGACGTCTGGTATCCCAGCCTAATGCTCATCGCCTTCCTCAGCGCCCTGCAGCTCTTCGTCGCCGCGCTGGTTCTTCTCGCCCGCCGGCGCGACCTGCGGCTGGTGCTCTCCGGGCTGATACCGGCCGCGCTGGTATTCGCCTATCTGGGAACGGTGACACAGATCATGGGCTTTGACAGCCGCTACTACGTCCCGTATGCGCCGCTGCTGGTGGTTCCCGCTGTTCTGGTGCTGGATCGCTGGCTGGCTCAGGGTTCAGCAGAGAGCGATGCGTGGCCGGGGAACACGCTACGCAGCCGGGGCGCGGTGGTTGCCGTGCTTCTGATCTTCTTCCTTCTCTTCCATTCGCAGGCGGTGCAGCGGAAGTTCCGGCTCCTTGAACACGGTCACCACGTCGAGTACGATCCTGCCCAGCTCCGCATCGTGGCCACAGCTCCGCTCCCAACCTATGAGTGGCAACCGATGATGCTGGCCATCACCGACGATTTGATCGCTCCTCTGCCCCCTGGCGTCACCGTCGCCTCCACGGAGGTCGGCTATCTGGGTGAGCGCGCCTCCCACGCCAACGTCATCGACATGGCCGGCCTCAACGATCCGCAGATCGCTCTGCACGGCTTCCAGGTGGCGAGCTTCCTCAAGCGCAAGCCTGACCTGATCTGGATGCCCAACACGAGTTACACCTACCAGCGCGGCGTGCTCTTCTCTGACCCGGCCCTGCTTGCCCAATACGACGTGTACGCGGACGCTGGTAACTATGGCATCGCCATCCGCAAAGACTCGCGGTTCCGGGCTGCGATCCAGCGCCAGTTCCAGATCTTTTGGGCCGCGTTCTACCCCGGCTTCAACCCCTCGTCTTACCTTGTGCGGTCGGTCAAGTGGAGCGGGCAGCAAAATCGCGTTCGCGATCGCTGAGAACGCTCTCATCGTGTCAAAGTCGAACTCCGGCACGCTGACCGTCTCGGTCCGCCCGGCCCTGCGATCCCGGCAAAGACGCCGATGGCTACCCCGCCGCGCGCTGCCAATTGGCAGGTACAGGTCCACTCCCATCCGTCTCACCGCGCCTCCCTCAATTCCAGCGCCTGCTGCCGCAGAACTCAGTGCAGGTCCAGCTTCATCGGCCCTCCCGGAGCGGTGGGCGGCGGTAGGTGAAGGTGACGCAAGGTCCGTGCGACATCCAGGTAACCGGGTCTTTCTCCGTGGTCGCCAACGGCCGGCAGCATCCATGTGGTCGCGTACAAAAGCACTGCCGACGACGCTGCCGCATGAATCCAGGGATTGCGGCTCCTCGCCGGCCCCGCCTTTCCCGCGACAACTGCCGCCCGATGGGAAATCAGCATCGCCATAAGCATCAAGCAGATCGCCTGGATGTGGATCCAGCGTCCCCAGTCCAGCCCGCAATAAAACAGGAGCCCCGTAGCCGGCAGCGACGCCAGCGCACACCCAAGCACCGTGCCCACCTCAAAGCGCAACCTGTCGTCTCGACAAAACAGCGCAAACTGCCCAATCAGCGGCACAAAAGTGGGAATCGCCAGCAGGCAGAAAAGCCGAACCAGGCCCCACTGTCGAATCATGGGCGCAATCATCATGCGCGCCTGGAAGAGGCTCAGCGGCAGGAATTGGATAGCTCCACTGCAGATATCGTTGCTCGGCAAACGCGTCCCAGGTCTGACAAACGGTCCCAGCGTCCCGCCCACTGAACTGCAAATCGTCTGCGCCACAGCTAAATCTCCGTGGCGGAGCAAAGCCGCCAGAAATGCCGCTCCGCCCAGAGCCAGCGGCGCCGCACAGATTCTCAAAGCCCTCCGAGGGCTGTTTGTCTGGATCGCTACAGCCGCAAAGAAATAGGGGACTCCAATCATCAGAGCCTCATGCGAGAGAGCCAGCCCAACCAGCATCAGGCTCAACATGGCGCTCAGCTGCCAGTCTTTCAGCCTGCCGGATAGAAGCACGCACAACGCGAACGCCAGTGCGGCAAACAGCAGAATTTCTTTCCGGAGGCCGGAGGCATAGGGGTCCATGACCGTAAAGGTCAGCGTCGCAGGCGACAACAGCACCGCTATCATCAGATACGACCAGCGAATTCCCTTTGACAATCTGTACACGCAAGCCAGGAACAACAGAAAGATGCTCACCTGCATCGCAAATACCACCCACGCCAGCGGAACTCCCGTCATGTCGTGTACTATCAGCGCCAGCGCACCGGTCAGGCCACGGCGGACAAACCCGCCGCTGTAATTGATCAGCCAGTCCCCAAGAATGTATGGGTTGTTTTCACGCAACATTAACGCGTTAAACCCTATCGAATACAAGGCGATGAACAACAGGTAGAGTGCAAAGAACGTGCGCTCTATTCCGCACGGCTCTGCTGACCGCATAGCCCCGTTGACAGCGTGGATCACGTTGCTCCGTCCCATTCAGCGCCGTCCCTTCAACCGGGGCGCGATAACCAGCGGGCAGCGCAGGACACTCCGAAGGCGTACGCCGGTCATTCCCGCACCTTCAATTCCGCTGCCCGGCCCGCTTCCGTGCGGCTGTCCACCGCCATAAACAAGTTTGGTGGCACCCGCCCGAGCCCATACGCTGTTAACCCCCTCCTTTCTATCACAACCCAATTGGGGCCCCCGTAGCCACACCGAAACGTGGGTCTGTGGCCACCAGGATCGGATTCGCAACACCACGCCGTCAGAGCTGTGACCGGCCTATGGAATCCGTTGGTAGACGTCGAAAAATCTGCCGCTGGATTGTAGCTGGTAGTGTGACCACTCCGCAGCGAAGCTCCGCGACTCCAGAAACCACTGCAGCAGATCAAAGCTCATAGCGCCGAGGGCCTGGCAGGGAACCGCGGGACTGCAGTGCTCCACGATGACAAATCTGGGCTTCCATCTGCGCAGGTCTTCGGCTGTATTGGACCTCTGCATGACGGCCAGCTCGCGCACTCGGACCGGTGGAAGAGTCTTGCGCGCCGGAGCGCCACCGGAGAGCGCGCGTTCGTTCTCTACGATTGCCGGAAGCAACCAAAGGTGGGCGTAGCGGCTTCCCCAAACAAGGCGGTTCTGAAAGATATCGGTGAACTCACCAAGGCTGGTCGAAAAGACGTAGACCGGGGTCTGTGGCGGGTATTGCGCCAGCAAATACGAGAGCGGCGACCTATATTTCTCCGCCAGCAGAAGCTGACGCCGCTCGCGGGCGAGGAACGCGGGGAGCGAAACGGCCACAAGAACAAGCGCCAGGCCGGCAAAGACCAGAGTGCGGGGGGCTGTGGGCTCCGCCACGGTTGAAAGCAGATCGAGCGCCATCCATCCAAGCGCACAATAAAGAAGGGCCTCCGACGGGAATAGGTGATAGGCCCAGGCCGTGCCCTGGATGCAATACGCGAGCCCGGCGCCAAGACCCGCAGCCAGAAGAGCGAGGGGCGCGGCAGGATGCTTGAGGTATCTCCCGACGCCTAACCAGATAACCAAGGTCAGCCAAACCCTCCAGTCCAGCAATACGGAGCGAAGGAGTACGAGCTTACTGGTATCCGCATAAGCCCAGTAGGTGTCCTTCAGGAGTGGGACCATCTGGCTGTAATAGCTTGTAGCCAGAGCGACAGCAAGGACATAGGCGCAGACCGTGAGTGCGGTTGCAAAAAGCTCGGCGCGCTTCAAGCGGTGAAGATCACGGGTCCACAGCAGGAGGAGAAGCTCGGCGGCGGCAAGAAGGAGTATCTGCTGGGGTTTGACGCAGATGCCGCAGCCGGCGGCCGCGCCAAGCGCAATACGTTCCGCCAGGCCGAGTTTCAGTTTGGATCCGCACGCTGCGTAGAGCAGGTAGGGCAACACCAGGATGACCACAAGCTGCTCGCGCTGGCCAAACTGGCCATAGCCGAGCAGATCGCGTGAAACCTCCACAGCGGCCACAGCGCAGAAGCTGAGGCCAAGCAGCAGTGGCGATGCGGCAAGCTTTGCAGCATACAGAATTCGCGCACACCACGCAGCGCCGGCGCAGACCATCGCCGCCACAAGGATCTTCAGAATCAGGAGCGGCGAAAAAGGAAGCCACCGTGCCAGAAGATCGGGAATCACAGAGAACCAGACGATCAGGGGCGGATTTGTCTCTGTAATGCTTGGGCTGTAAAGCCGTGCTCCAGCCAACACGCGGTCGGCCACGTAGAGAAGCCAGGCTGAGTCCGAGCCCGGACGAGCGTAGAGAAGGCAACTGAGCGCATAGTCAAACAGCAGGGCAACAGCCACGGACATTCCGAAGAGCAAGAGAAGCCGCAGCCATGGAGAAGATGCTTGTTTCGTTTCGGTGCCGGTCAACACGCAATGCCCTCCGTAGTATTAGGCAAGCCGAGGAGTTTGAGGTAGGCTGCTCCGCGATAGAGTTGCCTGCCTGGACGGAAGTCCCAGTATTTTAAATTGGGCTTTGCATGCTGAAGGTTCTTTGAACTCCGTTCTTTGCGGGAATCCGGGAAAGCGTTCCTCTTAAGCGGCTCTCTGAGAGGCGGCATTTTCGGTTCTCCTGGCACCTAGATGTGGCGCTCTTTAGGAGGAGGTAATTGAGATGGAGGCAGCCTCGACCCAGCCATACCAACGAAGATATATCACGGTGGTGGCCGATTCTTTCCCTGCTATCATCGAGACCTGATGGGCGAGGGATCTCATGGATTCTGCTGAATTCGATAGCTTCGCCAGCGAGTATGACCAGTTGCTGCGTCAAGCCGTCTCCGCCACCGGAGAAGGGCCTGAGTTCTTCCATGAGTACAAGGTACGCGAGCTCTCCCAGATGGCCGGCAAGCGCCATCTTCAGCCAGAGAGGATCCTGGACTTCGGCTCCGGCGTGGGTAATTCCACTCCCTACTTTCGCCGCTACTTTCCCTCCGCCCAGTTGACCAGCGCCGATGTCTCCGCACGCAGCCTGGAGGTTGCCCAAGAGCGCTTTCCCGGCGCTGCTGCCGGTTTGCAGATTCAAGGCAACCGCTTGCCGGCCGCCGACGATTCGTTTGACCTGGCCTTTTCGGCGTGCGTCTTCCACCACATTGACCACGCCGAGCATGTGCATTGGCTGCGTGAGTTGTTCCGTGTAACGCGCCCGGGTGGAATGCTCGGGATCTTCGAACATAACCCGCTGAATCCGCTCACGGTGAACGCCGTCCATCACTGCCCGTTCGACGCGAACGCTCACCTGATCCGCTCAAAGCAGCTCGTGGAGCGCTATCGCAACAGCGGATGGAGCGATCCAAAGGTTCGGTATCATCTGTTTTTTCCCCGCATGCTCTCGGGTCTGCGAGCGCTGGAGCCCTATCTGGCTGGCATCCCCTTGGGCGGCCAATACTCCGTAACTGCGATCAAACCGGGTTAGCCCAATCAGCCTGGCAGGCAAGCGGGTTGGAACGCCTGCCCGCCCAGGCGCCCGGCCCCTCCGCGGGCTTTACGCCGCGGGCGCGGGGCGCTGGACGTTGAACTCCAGCCCCTCCGCGCCTGCGTCCACCACTACGTGGTCGCCGTGCAGCACCGTGCCGTCCAGGATCCTGATCGCCAGCTTGTCCTGCACCAGGCGCTGAATCGCCCGCTTCAGGGGCCGCGCACCATAGGCTGGATCGTAGCCGGCTTTGAAGATCGCCTTGCGCGCCGCATCGGTCAGCTCCAGGCTGATATGCCGGTCCGCCAGCAGCTTCTCCAGGTCCGCAACCCGCAGGTCCACGATGTGCGCAAGCTGCGATTCGGCCAGCGGATGGAAGACCACCATCTCATCCACGCGATTGAGAAACTCCGGACGGAAGTGCTGGCGCAGCTCCTCCAGCACCCGCACTGTGGCGTCTGCAAAACCCTCCTGACCCTTAGCCCAGACAGTGGCCAGATGGCCGGCGCCGATGTTGGACGTCATGATCAGCACCGTATTCTTGAAGTCCACGGTTCTTCCCTTGGAGTCCGTCAGCCGCCCGTCATCCAACACCTGCAACAGCACGTGGAAGACATCCGGATGCGCCTTTTCAATCTCATCAAAGAGCACCACTGAGTAAGGCCGCCGCCGCACCGCCTCGGTGAGCTGCCCGCCCTCATCGTAGCCCACATAGCCGGGAGGCGCGCCAATCAGACGCGCTACGGCGTGGCGCTCCATGTACTCGCTCATGTCGATCCGCACCATCGCCTGCTCGTCATCGAACAGGAACTCCGCCAGCGCGCGGGCCGTCTCCGTCTTGCCCACGCCGGTAGGCCCCAAAAAGATGAAGGAGCCGATGGGACGCCGCGGATCGCTCAGCCCCGCGCGCGAGCGCCGAATCGCGTTGGCCACGGCAATCAGCGCCTCGTCCTGGCCGATCACTCGCCGCCGCAGACGATCTTCCATCTGGGTGAGCTTCTGCACCTCACCCTCCAGCATCCGGGCTACCGGAATTCCCGTCCACTTGGAGACGATCCGGGCCACGTCCTCCTCATCCACCTCCTCTTTGAGCAGGCGGGTGGCGTGGCCGGAGCGGGCGTCCGCCGCGCCGGCGTCCTGGCTCTGGGTGAGCGCCGCCAGCTCCTTTTCCGCCTTGGGAATCTCGCCGTACTGCAGCTCGGCAGCCCGCTGAAGGTCGCCCTTGCGGGTGGCCTCGGCGGCCTGAAAGCGCATCTGCTCCAGCCGCTGCTTGAGCGCGGCTACCTCGCCGATGGCGCCCTTCTCCTTCTGCCAGCGCGCGCGCAGAGCGGCGATCTGTTCGCGCAGACCGGCCAGCTCGCGATCCACCTCCTCCAGGCGCTCGCGGGAGTTGGCATCCTTCTCGCGCTTCAGCGCGTTGCGCTCAATCTCCAGGCTGATGGAGCGCCGTTCCAGATCATCGATCTCCACCGGCACGCTGCCGATCTGGATGGCAAGCGCCGCCGCAGCCTCATCGACCAGATCAATCGCCTTGTCCGGAAGGAAGCGGTCAGAGATATAGCGGTGAGAGAGTTCAGCCGCGGCCACCAGCGCCGAGTCCTTGATGCGCACCTTATGGTGCGTCTCATAGCGCTCCCGAAGGCCGCGCAGAATCGCGATCGTATCCTCCACGTTGGGCTCGCCCACAAAGACGATCTGGAAGCGCCGCTCCAGCGCCGCATCCTTCTCGATGTACTTCCTGTACTCATTGAGCGTGGTGGCTCCAATGGCGCGCAGCTCTCCGCGAGCTAAGGCAGGCTTCAACATATTACTGGCGTCGATGGCCCCCTCCGCCGCTCCGGCGCCCACCAACGTATGCAGCTCGTCGATGAACAGAATGATCTGGCCGTTGGACTCTTCGATCTCTTTGAGCACCGCCTTGAGCCGATCCTCAAACTCACCCCGGAACTTGGCCCCGGCCAGCATCGATCCCAGGTCCAGCGAGATAACGCGCTTCTCCCGCAGCACCTCCGGCACATCGCCCTGAAAGATCCTGCGCGCCAGACCCTCCACAATGGCCGTCTTGCCAACCCCAGGCTCCCCAATCAGCACCGGGTTATTCTTGGTCCGGCGGCTGAGCACTTGAATGACGCGCCGGATCTCCTCGTCCCGGCCGATCACCGGATCCAACTTGCCGCGCCGCGCCATCTCGGTCAGATCCTTGGCATACTTCTCCAGAGCCTGGAACTTGCCCTCCGGGTTCTGGTCGGTGACGCGCTGCGACCCACGCACCGCCTGCAGCGCCTTCAGAATCGCCGCATGGTCGGCTCCTTCAGCCGTCAGCGCCAGTTGTACCGGCCCTTGCCTCTGCCTGGCCAGGGAGAGCAGCAGATGCTCCGTGGAGACGTAGTCGTCCTTAAAGGTAGAGGCTTCGTGGAAGGCTCCCTCCAGCACCCGGGTCAGCTCCGCGCTCATCCCCGGCTGCTGCGCTGCGCCCTGCACCTTGGGAAGCTTCGCAATGGCGCCCAGCAGCGTGGTCTGCAACTGCGGCACGGCCACGCCCACCTTCTCCAGGACCGCGCGCACCACACCCTCCTTGTCCTGCAGCAGCGCCGCCATCAGATGCAGCGGCAACACCTCTGGATTCCCATTCTCCGCCGCGCTGCTCTGCGCCGCCTGCAGCGCCTCCTGCGACTTCACCGTGAACTTGTCCCACTTGATGGCCATTCTCGCTCTCCTCCTGACGCCGGCCAGGACTGACGCCGGCCAACATCTCCACTCTCAACACCCCATGAAAATCCTGCGGCCTCCGGCCCTTGCCCTGGCACTCCCTCTCCGAGGCCATGCTATCGCCGATTGAGACTTATCAAGACTTAAGACAGAAAAACTGGAGCGAATCCGGAAGTTGCTTCTGGACTCGCCCCAGTTTTACAACTCCTGTAACTCCCGGAAGTCTCGCGACTGCATGCGTCCGGGGGTCCAAGGGGGCGGGATCGCGGTCTTCGTTTCTCTGTCGGCTGCCGGGTAAGGCCGCCGGCACAGGCTCCGATCCGCGTTCCGCCCAACTTCAGCTTCGCCAACTTTCCGCCAACTTCAGGCATTACGCCTTGGCTTCCACATGCTTCTTCTCGCCCGAAGCAACCTGAACCTGAATCTGCTTCGGCTGAGCCTCTGGCTTCTTGGCGAACGAGATGCTCAGAACTCCGTCCGTGCTGGTGGCGTCCACCTTCTCCGTGTCTACCGTGGACGGCAGGGTGAAGGCGCGGGTAAAGCTGCCATAGCGGCGCTCGATGCGATGGAAGTTCTCCTCCTTCTCCTCATTCTCGAACTTGCGCTCGCCCTTCACCGTCAGCGTCCGCCCCTCGACGCGGATGTCCAAAGCTTCCCTGGGAATGCCTGGAACCTCGAGCTTCAGAATCAGCTTCTGCTCGTCCTCATACACATCGACGGCAGGAATGAAGTTACCCGCCAGGAGCGCCTCGGCACCTTCGCTGGGACGGGCAAAGTCCTGAAAGATGGAGTTCAAACGGTTCTGAAGAAGAGCCATATCATTCAATCCACTGCGAAATGGAGCCAAACCTGTCAACGTCATAGCCAATTTCTCCTTAGAAGAGTTCTCAGGGGCGGAGTTCATGCTGCCATCTCCCAACCCGATACCAGTATAGACGCAATCGTAGTCAAATGGTTGCATAAAAAATGATAGAAAGTGACTAAGATTTTTATGGGTAGCTTGATTCGCACCCTGCGGGCTGCAGACCCCGGCGAGTCAGGCCGCAGAATCCGTGCCGGCATCCAGAATCTTCTCGGGAACGGTATCCTTACACTCATCGTTGGAGGTTCCCGCACGTCTATGTCTTCCACCCCGGTGCTCCGCTCTGTCTTTGCCGCCCTGCTGTTGACCTCCCTGGCTGCGGTCACGCCGGCCCAGGTCCCTGCAAACTACCTGGCGGAACAGCCGGTTCGCGCCCGCCACGCGATGGTGGTCACCGTCCACCACGACGCGACCGACGCCGGGCTCCAGATCCTCCATGAGGGCGGCAATGCGGTGGATGCGGCCGTGGCCGTCGGCTTCGCTCTGGCCGTGGTCTACCCTGAAGCGGGCAACATCGGCGGAGGCGGCTTCATGCTGATCCGCCCATCCAATAACCAACTGAACGGCGGACAGCCCATCTTCCTCGACTACCGGGAGGAGGCGCCCGGAGCGGCCACCGCCAACATGTTCCTGGACGCAGCCGGGAACGTGATTCCCCAGCGATCGATCACCGGCTTCAACGCCTCCGGCGTACCCGGCACAGTGGCCGGACTCACCTATGCGGAAGAGCACTTTGGCCGTCTGGGGCTGGCCCGGGTGATGCAACCGGCCATCCGGCTGGCCCGGGACGGCTTCGTCCTCTCTGCCCAGGAGGCAGGATATCTGCACGCCGGCAACCTCACCCAGTTCCCCGCCTCGCGCCGCATCTTTCAGCGCAACGGCCGCTTCTATCAAACCGGGGAGACGTTCCGCCAGCCTCAACTGGCGGCGACGCTGGCGCGGATCGCCAGGGATCCCGCCGGCTTCTATCACGGCAGGATGGCCGCCCAGATCGCCGCCTTTGAGGCGGCCAACGGCGGCCTGATCACCGCCCAGGACCTGGCCCGCTACCGGGTGAGCGTGCGTACGCCGCTGCTGGGTCACTATCGCGGCCTGGATGTGCTCACCGCGCCGCCACCCAGCTCCGGCGGCATCGTGCTGATTGAGATCCTGAACATCCTGAGCGGCTACAACCTTCCCAGCCTGGGTCCAGATCGCTCCGCCAACCAGATTCACATCATCACGGAGGCCTTCCGCCGCGCCTTCATGGACCATGGCGCCTACCTGGGCGACCCGGACTTCAACCGCATGCCTCTGAACCAGATGGCCTCGCTGGCCTACGCCGCAGCCTGGCGCAAGACCATCGATCCCTTCTATCCCACCCCATCGGCCAAGCTGGCTCGGCCGGCCGGCTTTCTACCCGCCGCATCCACCCCGCTGCATCCCCACCTCGAATCCAACCAGACCACGCACTTCTCCATCGTGGACGCGGATGGGAACGCCGTCGCCAGCACCTACACTTTGAACTTCGGCTTTGGTTCCGGGGTGACGGTGGACCCCCTGGGCTTTCTGCTCAACGATGAGATGGATGACTTCACCTCCAAGGTGGGCGTGCCCAACGGCTTCGGCCTGATCCAGAGCGCAGCCAACGCTATCGCGCCGGGCAAGCGTCCGCTCTCCTCCATGACGCCGACCATCGTCAGCGACCCCCCGGTCTGCACCGCGGGTGGCCCGGGCCGCTCAAACGCGCAAGGCAGCGTCTACTTCACCCCTCTGCCGGCCGGATGTACGCCCGGCAAGCTGCGCCTGGTGCTGGGCTCTCCCGGCGGATCCACCATCATGACCACCGTGTCCAATGACCTGATCAGCGTGGTGGATAACCATCTGAACATCCAGGCTGCAGCCGATGCGCCGCGATTCCATCATCAGTACCTTCCGGACGTACTGCAGTTTGAGAAAGCCTTCCCCGTCGCCACCGTGGAACAGATGAAGGCCCGCGGCTACACCGTCCGCCGCGCCGCGGAGTTCGATGAGAAGTCCGCCGGCGTCTGGGGTGACAGCGAGCTGATCGCGGTGGATCCGGCTGGCGGCGAGCTGCTGGGCGGCCACGACCATCGCCACACCTTCGGCAAGGCCGCAGGCTACTGAACCAACCCCCGACAGAACGCCCGCTACAAACATAGCCCGTCCTGTCTACTTCGCCTCCGGGACCAGCCCCAGGTCTTTGAGCATCGGCTTCACGCTGGGCTGCGCTCCCAGCCAGCGGGTGTACATCGTCTCCAGATCCTCGGTGTTGCCGCGTGAGAGCACCATGCTGCGGAACCGATCGCCGTTGGCCCGCGTGAGCCCGCCGTGGTCTTCAAACCACTGGAAGGCGTCATCGTCCAGCATCTGGGTCCAGGCATAGGCGTAGTAGCCGGCCGCATATCCATTCGCCCAGATATGCAGAAAGTAGCTGGAGCGGTAGCGTGGCGGCACGGCTTGCAGATACAGATGGGTGCGGGTGAGCGCCTGGCGTTCAAACTCATCCACATCTTGCAGCGGCGCAGTAGCCGGCAGCAGATGCCACTGCATATCCAGCTCCGCCGCGGCCAGCGCCTCAGTGACCAGATATCCCTGGTTGAACTTGGCTGCCTTGCGCATCCTGGCCGCCAACTCCTCCGGCATGGGAGCGCCGGTCTTGTAGTTCAAAGCGTAGTGCCGGAAGACCTGCGGATCGCTGGCCCAGTGCTCGTTGAACTGGGAGGGAAACTCAACAAAGTCGCGCGGCGTGTTCGTGCCGGAGAGGCTGGGGTACATGGTATCGGCGAACATGCCATTCAACCCATGGCCGAACTCATGGAACATGGTGGTGACATCCGAGAAGCTGATCAGCGCTGGCTGACCGGGCGCCGGCTTGGCGAAGTTGGCCACGTTGTAGATCACCGGCAGCGTGCCCAGCAGCCTGGACTGGCCGACGAAGTTGTCCATCCACGCGCCGCCCGCCTTGTTGTCGCGCTTGAAGTAGTCAAAGTAGATCAGCGCCAGCGGCTTCTTGTCCGCGTCGAAGACCTCGTACACCATCACATCCGGCTGGTAGACAGGGATGTCCGTGCGGCGCTGAAAGGTGAGGCCATAGAGCTGATTGGCCGCATAGAAGACGCCATCCTGCAGCACCCGGTGCAGCTCAAAGTACGGCTTCAACTCCGCCTCATCCACGTTGTACTGCGCCTTCCGCACCTGCTCGGAGTAGAAGTTCCAGTCCCAGGCGCGGACCTGAAAACCGCTGCTCCGCATCCCTCCACCCTGACCTGCGGCCTGCTGGTCGATCAGCGCCTGAATCTGCGTCTGCTCACTCTCCGCCTTGGCCGTCGCCGGCCCCACCAGCGCGTTCATAAACTCCAGAGCCGCCTGCGGGGTCTTGGCCATCTGGTCCTGCAGCGCCCAGGCGGCGTAGTTCGGATAGCCCAGCAGCGCGGCCTTTTGAGCCCGCACCTGAGCCAGACGGGAGATGGTGGCGCGGGTGTCATTGGCGTCCCCGCGCTCGGTGCGCGTCCAGGAGTCCTGGAACAACTGCTCGCGCGCGCTCCGGTTGCTCAGCAAGCTCAGGTCCGGCTGCTGGGTGGTGTTCTGCAGCGGAATCAGCCATCCGCCCTCTCCCCGGCCCTTGGCGGCGAGCGCCGCCGCCTCCACCTGTGCCGGGCTCAGCCCGGCCAGCATGGCCTGATCCAGGGTGTGGAAGGCGGCCGCCTTGGTCCCGGCCAGCAGTTGATTCGTAAAGGCGTTGGAGAGCACCGCCTCCTCTTCATTCAGCTTCTTCAGCCTGGCCTTGTCGGCGTCGTTCAGCTTGGCGCCGGCCTTCACAAACAGGCGGTAGTCCACCTCCACCAGCCGCAGAGACTCAGGATCCAGATGCAGCGTGGCGCGCTGCTCATAGATCGTCTGCACCCGGGCAAAGAGCCGGTCGTTGAGGTAGATCGCATCCTGCAGCGCTGCCAGCTTGGGAGTCACTGCGTCCTGCACCTTCTCCAGTGTGGGATCGGTGTTCGCCTGGGTGATCGCGAAGAACACCTGCGTCACCCGGTTCAGCAGTTGTCCCGATCTCTCCATAGCCACCAGCGTGTTATCAAAGGTCGGCGCAGCCGGATTCTTGGCGATGGCGGCAATCTCATCCAGTTGTTGCTGAATGCCGGCCTCGATCGCCGGCTGATAGTCCGCGTCTTTGATCTTGTCGAAGGGCGGCGCCTGGAAGGGCAGGGTGCTGGGTGCATAAAACGGATTCGACGGTCCAAAGCCGACCGCCTGGGGAGTTCCACCCTCCTGCCCATGCTGTGCGGTTGCGGCCCCAGCCGCCATCGCCGCCGCCATTGCTGCCGTCACGCCCAATCTGCAAAGCCTCCCTGACCGTCGATTCATCGTAAAACTCCTATCTCCATGAACCTACTGTTTTGCGGCGGGCAAAAAAA
>DAHXNO010000200.1 GCA_027365345.1 Granulicella sp. | reverse complement strand
CTATCGCGTACTCGAACGGTTCACGCACGTCCAGCAGCAGTGGTGGTTCAGGGCTGGTCAGAAGGGCATGGGCCTGGGCAACGTCAATCTCTAAGTCCATAGAATTCCTCATTGGCCGATGCGGATCTGCGTCAAAGATCCGCATCGGCTTGGCGTGATGATGGGGATGGTGTCTCGGGATTCAACCTTTAGACATTAGCTCCGTGGCACTTCTTGTATTTCTTGCCGGAGCCGCAGAAGCAGGGGTCATTGCGTCCGATCGTTTCGCCAGTGCGCCGCTGCGTGGCGGTAGCGGTGGCGGCTCCGCCAGCCTGACGGGCAGCGGCCAGGTCGCGCTGCTTGTTACGCTGAAACTCACGTTCCAGGGCGTCGATGGTGGTGGAGGGCGGGCGGGTTGGAACGACCGGTGGCGGGGCCGGTGGGCGGCCTGGCGAAACGGGCTGCGCATCCGCTGGAGCGCGTTGCGGAGGGTTGAAGGCGCCGGGAGCGGGGAGTGGAAGCTGCAAGCGGGAGAGCTGCTCGAGGCTCTCGATGGGTGTTCCATCGGGCGCCAGGATCTGCATGCGGAAAAGGTTGCGAGCGGTGTCTTCCTGGAAGCGCATCATCATGGCTTCGAAGAGCTCGAACGACTCTTTTTTGTACTCCACCAGAGGATCCACCTGACCGTAGCCGCGCAGGCCAATGCCCTCTTTGAGGTGGTCCATGTTGAGCAGATGCTCTTTCCAGAGGGCGTCGAGGACGGAGAGCATCACGACGCGCTCGTGGTAGCGGAGCTGGTCTTCGCCGAGGATCTGCTCCTTGGTGTTGTAGCGCTGCTGGAGCCGATCGTAGATCGCGTCGCCCAGCTCGCGGCGGTTGAGCTGGGAGGGGTCGATCTCCGCGGCCAGATCGGCGCCGAAGATATCTTTGACCTGCTTGAAGATGTTCTCGGTATCCCACATCTCGGGGTGAACCTTCTCCGGGGCGTACTCGTCGAGGATGCTGGAGAGGATGGTGGAGACGTAATCTTCGGTGATGAGTTGCTTCTGGTTGACGCCTTGCATGAGCTGGTGGCGCAAGGAGTAGACGGCCTCGCGTTGTTTGTTCATGACGTCGTCGTACTCGAGGACGTGTTTGCGGGACTCGAAGTTCTGGCTTTCGACGGCCTTCTGAGCGCCCTCGATACGTTTGGAGATCATGCGGCTCTCAATGGGCACACCCTCTTCCATGCCGAGGGACTGGAGCAGGTTGGAGACCCACTCGCGGGCGAAGATGCGCATCAGGTCATCTTCCAGGGAGAGGAAGAAGCGTGAGCTGCCGGGGTCGCCCTGACGGCCGGCGCGGCCGCGAAGCTGGTTGTCCACGCGGCGAGACTCATGGCGCTCCGTGCCCAGGATGTGGAGGCCGCCGGTCTCGACCACGGCGTCGTGTTCGGCTTTGGTGGATGCAGCGTGAGCCTGGAGGGCGGTCTCCCAGTCCTGGTTGGAGACTTCAAACTCCTGCGACTGGTAGTAGAAACGAATGAAGCCGGGGGCGGCGACGGGTTGGATGGCTCCTTCAGCGGCGGAGACGGCGCGGGCGATCTTGCGCTTGACCAGATCCTGGCGGGCCATGAACTCGGGGTTGCCGCCCAGCAGAATGTCCGTACCGCGGCCAGCCATGTTGGTGGAGATGGTGACCATGCCGAGGCGACCTGCCTGGGCGACGATCTCCGCCTCCTTCTCGTGGAACTTGGCGTTGAGGACGACGTGGCGGACGCCCTTGCGTTTGAGGATGTCGGAGAGTAGCTCGGATTTTTCGATGCTTGTGGTGCCCACCAGAACCGGCTGTTTGGCCGCGTGCAGACGCTCGATCTCGTCGGCGACGGCGAAGTACTTTTCCTTGGCGGTGCGGTAGACCACGTCCGGGTGCTCGATGCGGAGCATGGGGCGGTTGGTGGGGATGACGAGGATCTCCAGCTTGTAGATGGACTCGAACTCGGAGGCTTCGGTCTCGGCAGTGCCGGTCATGCCGGAGAGCTTTTTATAGAGGCGGAAGTAGTTCTGAAAGGTAATGGTGGCCAGGGTCTGGTCTTCTTTGCGGACCTGGACGCCCTCCTTGGCTTCGATGGCCTGGTGGAGGCCGTCTGACCAGCGGCGTCCGGGCATGAGGCGGCCGGTGAACTCATCGACGATGATGACCTCGCCATCCTTGACCACGTACTCCACGTCGCGGCGGTAGAGGGCGTGGGCCTTGATGGCGACCTCGATGTGGCGCTTCATGTCCCAGTTTTCCGGGTCGGCTATGCTGGTGATGCCGAGCAGCTTTTCGATCTTCTCATAGCCCTCGTCGGTGACGGTGATGGCCCGGGCTTTTTCATCGACCACGTAGTCGCCGCTCCAGGTCTTGGTCTCCAGAGTTTCGACCAGTTCTCCCGGTTCGAGCTGGGGGACGATGCCGTTGGCGATCAGGTACTTGTCGGTGGTTTTGTCGGTTGGGCCGGAGATGATGAGCGGGGTGCGGGCCTCGTCGATGAGGATGGAGTCCACTTCGTCGACGATGCAGTAGTGCTGGCCGCGCTGGACCATGTCGGCGAGATCGAACTTCATGTTGTCGCGGAGGTAGTCGAAGCCGAACTCGTTGTTGGTGCCGTAGGTGATATCGGCGGCGTAGGCGGCGCGGCGCTCGGCGTCAGAGAGGTCATGGACGATCACGCCGACACTGAGGCCAAGGAAGCCGTAGATCTTGCCCATCCATTCTGCGTCGCGTTTGGCCAGATAGTCGTTGACGGTGACCACATGCACGCCATGGCCGGCCAGAGCGTTCAGGTAGCAGGGAAGCGTGGCAACAAGGGTTTTGCCTTCTCCGGTCTTCATCTCCGCGATTTTGCCCTGGTGGAGGGCCATGCCGCCGATCATCTGGACATCGAAGTGGCGCATGCCGACCACCCGGCGGCCGGCCTCGCGGACCACGGCGAAGGCCTCGGGGAGCAGATCGTCGAGGGCCTGCTTTTCGGCGGCGAGGATCTCTTCTTCCTCGGTCAGGTTCTGGGTCGCCGCGGCGATGCGAGAGCGAAACTCCGTCGTCCTGGCCGCCAGTTCGGCGTCTGAGAGCGATTGCAGGGCGGCCTCGTGACTGTTGATCTGCGCCAGCATGGGCAGCATGCGTTTGACGGCGCGGTCGTTGCTGGTGCCGAAGATTTTGGCGAGGATGCTGTTGAACACGGGAGGGGATCCTTTGCAGGTGGCGCGCACAGGCGCGGAGATGGAAGATAGGAACGAAAGGCCGCAGGACGCTGGAGCAGACTCGGGTCTAGCTACGGCGGGCGGTGAAAGCCTGCAGTGCGGCGGTGTGCGCGGCCGGGGGATGCATGGTCCAGACCGTAGCCGCCAGGATGCGCTGGGCCGGGCGCAGCGCCAGGGTCTCTTTGGAGGGCGCGCCGACGTTGCGGGCCAGCGGCTGAGAGAGCGCTCTGGCGGTGGTCTGCATGTGGATCAGCAGAGTGCAGATGTACCGTCCGCCAAGGGTGAGGTCCGCGCGGCGCAACGCGCGCGCCTGTGCGCCACCCCAGCGGGCGTGGAACGTCCGTCGTGGGCCGGAGCCGGCGCTGAGCGAAGAGAGCAGCAGGAGCAGGCAGGCGAGCTGGCGGTTGCGCAGATGCATCGCTTCTCTCATCTTAAATGAAATGCAGGGTCTTCGTATGCTTGATTGCCGTGCCGGAAGCCGCTACAGATGGCTGTGGCCGCCTTACGGGTGAGTGTGGCTTGATTGGGCCGGAGGTGTGGTGGATCTCAGCCAGCGGGGAGACTATGCTGGGTGGGTTCCCCTGTTGCGGGATTGCGTTGGTGGGGATGAGTCGGTTGGCGTCTGGTGAAACAGGCTGAGCGGAGACAGGCTGCGGACGGGTTGGGAAGAGGAAAGGGGACGGTCGATGAGTGAGAGGGCGGTTCGATACGCGCGGGAACAGGGGCAGCGGTTTGTGAGTGAGTTGAAAGATCTGTTGAGGATTCCGTCGATTTCGACGGCGCCCGAGCACGTGGCGGACGTACGCCGGGCGGCGGAGTTCGTGGCGGCCGGGCTGCGCGCAGCAGGAATGGAGCAGGTCCGGCTGATCGAGACCAGCAGGGACCAGTGGCAGGGCAAACCGGGACATCAGGGGCATCCGCTGGTCTATGCGGAGTGGTTGCATGCCGAGCCGATGCCGGATGGTCATACCCGCCCCACGGTGCTTCTGTATGGGCATTATGACGTGCAACCGGCGGAGCCGCTGGAGGAGTGGAAGTCGCCGCCCTTTGAGCCGACCGAGCGCGATGGGAACCTTTATGCCCGGGGCGCGGTGGATGACAAGGGACAGATGTGGATGCAGGTGAAGGCGCTCGAGTGTCTGTTGAAGGCAGACGGAGGGCTGCCAGTGAATGTACGGGTGATTGTGGAGGGCGAGGAGGAGGTGGGTGGCGAGGGGATTGCGGCGTTTGTGCGTGAGCATGGCGACCAGTTGAAGGCCGACGTGGCGCTGGTGTGCGATACGGAGATGTTTGCGCCGGAGCTTCCCACGCTCTGCGTGGGGCTGCGCGGGATGATTTACACGGAGTTGGAGGCCAGGGGAGCAGCGACGGATCTGCACTCAGGGATGTATGGAGGAGTAGCGCCAAATCCTTTGGTGGCGCTGGCGCAGATGATCGCGCAGATGAAGACCGCCGACGGTCATATTGCGATTCCTGGATTCTACGACGGGATCGAAGCGCCGACGGCGGCGGAGTTGGAGGCGTGGCGTTCGTTGCCGTTTGATGTGGAGGAGTACCGGCGGCGCGAGGTGGGCTCGACGGAGTTGACGGGCGAGGAGGAGTTCTCTGTGTTGGAGAGAACCTGGGCACGGCCAACCATGGACGTGCATGGAGTGGTGGGAGGATTTACCGGCGTGGGAGCGAAGACGGTGATTCCGGCTCGGGCTACAGCCAAGATCAGCTTCCGCCTGGTTCCGGGAATGAAGCCGGAGGAGACCTTTGAGCGGTACAAGAGGTTTGTGGAGCAGATCTGCCCGCGAGGGATCCAGGTAACGGTGAGTCTGATTCACTCCGGCGATCCGATTGTGATCAGCACGGAGAATCGCTTTGCCCATGCGGCTACGGAGTCGATGGCGGAGGTGTTTGGCAGACCGACCGTCTTTATGCGCAGCGGGGGGTCCATTCCGATTGTGGGAGACTTTGTGCGCGAACTGGGAACGCCCACGGTGCTGATGGGCTTTGGGCTTCCGGATGACAACCTGCATGCGCCCAACGAGAAGTTTCATCTGGCCAACTTTCACCGCGGGATCGAGTCGATTGTGCGGTTTCTGGACAGGGTAGGAGAGCCGGCGAGGGCGGAGAGTTGATGGGCTGGGATCTGCCGGTGGGGCGATTGCCGGTGCACGGGTTCGTACTGGTGGGGGGGCAGAGCGCGCGGATGGGAGAGGACAAGGCGCGGTTGCGGTTCCTGGGCAGGCCGATGGTGGAGATTGCCGTGGAGAAGCTGCGAGGGTTCTGCGCGGAGGTGAGCGTCGCCGGCAATCGTGGGGATCTGGGGGAGTTTGCGCCCGTCGTTTCGGAGACGCGCGCCGGGGTGGGGCCGACGGCAGGGATCGAAGCCGGCCTGGGCGCGGCTCAGCAGCCGTGGGCGATCTTTGTTCCGGTAGATGTTCCGCTGGTTCCGGAGCGGTTGCTGCGGCGGTGGTGTGAGGAGGTTCTGGCCGGGCGGGGGCTGGACGTGAGTTATCTGTGCTGCGGAGGTAGCCAGCCAGCGTTCTGCATGATCCGGACGGCGTGCCGAGAGAGGCTGTCGGAGGGATTGGATGAAGGGCTCCGGAGGCTGGAGGAGTTGCTACAGGTGACCGGTGGAGGGCGGATCAGGGTATGGGATGCGCGGGAGTTGGCTGAAGAGCCTGACCGGAGGGTTGCCGGGCAGTGGTTTGCCAATGTCAACACTCCGCGGGATTTGGCCGATGCGGAGCGCTGGGCGGAGGGGGAAGGGCAAGCGTATCTGGAGGTGGGAAGGATGCGGGCTGGAGGGAGCGGGGAAGAGGCGGGTGGGACGGCGGCGATGGTGGAGTGATGGGTTCCTGGGCCGGCGAGGGTGGCAGCGCGCCAGAGGAGGTGGGAGCTGTGGAATACTGCGGAGAAGCCAGGGACAGAAGCGTGCATCTTAAGGAACAACCGCGATGAGTGAACCGGAAAAGCGTTCTGATCCTTCCGCCCCTGCTGGGTCTTCGAGCCCTGCGGGGTCTTCCCCTTTCTCTGAACGGGTTGGAGGTTCGGATGGGGCTGGTGTTTTGGCATCCGGGGTGGGGCTGGCTGGTTCGGAGCGGGATCCTTTGGCGTCACAGAGGGAGACAGATGTAGAGACTTCCGCAATTGCTGAGGAGGAGATGGAAAGGCCGCTGATTGAGGATGTTTCAGCGGATGTGGCTCCCGTGGTGGAGGAGTTTATTGCGGAGGCGGCGCAGGCGAATCTGGAGGAGGACGCGGCGGTTACGGTCGAGACGTCGGCGGTGGCCGACAGCGGCCCTGAAGCGGCGCCGGGGAGCGTGGAGGAGGTTGCTCCGTTTATTGCCTTCGAGAAGGTG
>DAHXNO010000193.1 GCA_027365345.1 Granulicella sp. | reverse complement strand
GATGCACCGCGCTCGCCGAGCCGAACTCCCGGGGCAATGCCTTCCACTGAATGCCGGTGCGCAGCACATAAACGATGGCCGAAAAGACCTGCCGTGCGGGCATGGGCTTGCGTCCCGCTCCCGGCTTGCGTTGATACTGCCGCCCCGGCTCCCGTTTCACCACCGGGAGCAAGGGCTCGACCTTGGACCACAAGGCATCCGATACCGTCCACGACTTGATCTGCGCCATCCTGAGCCGTATCTTCGCCCAAGTACGCCCTCCGCCCACAAGATAATCGACGGCAGGAATCAAGCCAATCACTATTTGCGGATAGGTTCTAAGTCCGAGTTCCAGCCGGAGCATGAGACATGACGCTCTTCCCCGCAGGCAAATCACCCACGGACGTCACATGGCTCTATCGGCTCATCCGTCAATTTTTTTGCACAGTTTTTGCGGCACAGCGATGCCTTGTGTTACAAACCAGCTATGCGCGATTGGGTGCGCGACATACTCATGAGAAGACGTTCCAAGCGTGGCCCGAACGAATCGGAGTCCACTGGCAAGATTGGTCAGGAACTTCCTGCAAACCAACCTGCACCTCTCCAACCTTCCTATCCGGAGCCTCTGCCACCGGCGCCCGTAGAGGCCAAGTCCGTTGAGCCCGCGACACCGCCGACGTCATCGGCTCCGGCGAGCCCATCCGAACCGCGGCTGGTTCATGAGCTGCAGCCAGACTCTCTTGCCACACCGCCTGCCAGCCCGGAGGCGGTCTCCACCAAGAGTCCGCGCGGTTATGTTGTGCTGACCATCGGTCTCCCTGGCTCGGGCAAGACCACCTGGTACAAGCGCCGCGGGGTCACTCCGCTCTCCAGCGACTTGCTGCGCAATATCCTCTTCGATGACATCACCGAGCAACGCTACCAGGGGCTGGTCTTCAGCACCTTGCGCAGCCTGCTTCGAGCTCGCCTCATCGCCAAGATGCCATGGAACTACGTGGATGCCACCAACCTCAGTCCGCATGAGCGCCGCCAGTGGATCAAGATGGCGAAGTCCTTCGGTTATGAGGTTCATGCCGTCTTCTTCGATGTCCCTCTGGCCGTCTGTCTGGAGCGCAACTCGAAGCGCGACCGCCAGGTCACCGATGAGGTTATGCACAAGATGGCCGAGCGTCTTCGCCCGCCAGCTTTCAAAGAGGGTTTTGACAAGATCACCGTGGTTCGTGTCAAAGGCGCCGCCGCAGCCACAACGCTAGCCGGATCAGAAGACGCGCCCTCAGCGTCTGCGTCCAAGCCGGAGCCTCGCGACGATGTGGATCCCGGAACAGAAGCTACGTCGGCAGTCCATGCTGATTCCGGAACCGGGATCCAGGCTTAGACCAACATCTGCGCACTCCCCGGCCACAGCAACGCAGCCGTGGCCGTGGCAACCCAGGGTCTCTGGCCGGCTTTGAGCGCGGCGAGGCCCTCCGTCTTCGGCGCCTTCCGGCAAAACTGTGGCTTGATTCTGCTCGGCAGGATCGGTTTGGCTACGCGATGTTCACTCTGGCCCTGGCGCCATCCATGCCATTTCGGAACACCATCGAGGCTGGATCCGCTCCGCCGGCTAGAACGAGCCTGCTGGAGAACCTGGGACTTTGCAAACAGCGCCATCTGGTTGATGATGGAGTGGAGAGAGAGAGTATTCCTGATGCAAACATCTACCCTCCCCGAGCCTTGGCTCCGTAATACCCACAACGAACTCGACTCCATCCGCCGCGGCGTTCTTCATGCCCTGGATCTCTGCGGCGAAGATACCACCCTCTGGTGCAAGTCCGTGCGCGACGATCAACTCCTGGAGCGTCCTGCCGGGCTTGCGCCCATTGTCTTCCATCTGCGCCACATTCCGCGCTCGCTGGACCGCCTGCTCACCTACGCGGAGGGCAGGCAGCTCAGCCCTGCACAGCTTGATGCGCTCAACGGCGAACTCGATACCAGTGGACTTCACCACAGATCCATTCCGGATGTCTTTGACGAGTTTCGCTCCGGGCTTCGCAGGGCAGCCGACCGAATCCGCGCCATCTCGCCAGATCGCTTCCATGAATTCGTTGTGATAGGCAAAAAGCAACTGCCGGCGACTGTGGGCGGTATTCTCGTTCATTGCGCCGACCACACGCAGCGCCACACCGGCCAGATCATCACCACGGTCCAGGTCCTGCAATTCACCCAGCCTGACCGGGAATAAAGCAGCCAGCCAGATCGGAGCCAGGGCCAACCCAGGATGCAACCACGATGGAGTCATCGCTCCATCATGGGCTCACCCGAGCTGCGATCTTCCGCCCGAGCAAACCTTGCGTCCAAGGGCGCGAATTTAAGGGCCGCGCTGTAGCCCAGAATCCCCGCCAAGCTCCCCGCCAAGCTTGCCTGCTGGGAAGCTTGCCGACCCAAACAGCCGGGGGCCGCAGGACTGTTGCTCGCTGCCGCAGCGTCAGAGACTCCCAAGGGCGTTCTTTACCCATCGTGGCGACAGACCCAGGGTGCATCCGCAGGCGAAACGGCCAACTTGCCTGGCGCTGCTGACCCATACCGCCATCCATCGCGGCCGCTGGGCCTTGGGTCTGCAGGATTTGCGGAGCAAGGAACTTGCTCTCGAGCGGTTCGCCTCGAACTCACGGGGAATATCTCTTTGGAAGCTGTCCAACGCAATTGCAGAGACGCCCCGGAGCACTTGCAGTGGCAATGGCTCTACATCTCCGCCATATCCGCCGCTCTCTCCCACTCTTTGAACACGAACTCGCGCAGCGGCTTGCGTATCCTTGCCGCCTTCTCCATCTCCCGGTAGATAATGGGCAGCGCCTCCGGATCACCCGGGTATCCCAGCGCCCACGCCGCACCCACCTCGTAGTCTTCAGGGATCGCAAAACTTGCGCGAGCTTTCTCCCGATCCACGCCGCCCATGCCATGCGTTTGCAGTCCCAGAGCCGCGGCCTGCAGACTCATATTTGCGGATGCAGCCCCGGTATCGTGCAGTCCTAGCGCGTTGGGGTGTCCGTTGGTCGAGAAGATCATCTTGCTGACAGAAAGAATCAGCACCGGCGCTGTCTTGGCCCAGACCTGGTTGAACTCCACCAGCGCATCCAGAATCTTGTCGTAGGTCGCCTCACCCCTCCGCCCAACCAGGAATCGCCACGGCTGTTCGTTGTAGCTCGACGCCGCCCACCCCGCTGCGGTAAAGAGTTTTACCAGGTCTGCGTCTGCCACTGCTTGATCAGAAAAAGACCGCGGGCTCCAACGCCTGCGAATCACGTCAAGAATTCCACTGTCCACAGGTGCGGACTTCACATCTTCATCGATCGCCATCTTTTCTCCTGCCTGTTGATTGGACGCGCTACCGGTACGAGGGTTGTATCGCGGCGCTCTGCTTCTTTACCGCTCTTTCGTGGCACGGCTTCTCGCCGTCTTTCATCCATCCACCAAGTGACCCATCTTGCTGCGTTTTGTCTCCAGATAGCGGGCAAAGGTTGGCTCCGCAGGAATGGTCGCCGGAACCCGCTCCACCACTTGAATTCCAGCATTCTGCAGCGCTCGCACCTTCTCCGGATTGTTGGTAATCAGCCGTACGGCTGGAATGTACAGGGCCTTGAGAACCTCCGCCGGCAGTTCATACTCCCGGTAGTCGGCGCGGAATCCCAGCTTCAAATTGGCTTCAATCGTATCCAGTCCCTTGTCCTGCAACTCGTAGGCGCGCAGCTTCGCCATCAGTCCAATGCCGCGGCCCTCCTGCTCTTCATACAGCAAGATTCCCGCGCCCTCTTGCGCAATCATCCCCAGCGCCATATGGAGCTGGTCATGGCAGTCGCAGCGCAGGGAGTGAAAGACATCGCCGGTCAAACACTGCGAGTGGATCCTCACCAGCGGAGCCGCCGCAGCCAGATCCCCCATCGTCAACGCCACCAGGTTGTCCACGTGCTTCAGAGAAGCGCTTCCCGGCTCCGTCACGCCTTCAAATCCCAGGATGCGGAAGTGTCCCCATCTGGTTGGAAAATCGGCGCTGGCGACCCTGCTTACGCTGCTGTACGGCATACCTCATTATAGATTCCCAAACTTCGCCAAGGATGCAGCGCAAGCACGCTCGCCCCGGGATGCGCCGCAGGCGAGTAGAGTTAAGCTTGTGCATGCCGGCGACTCCAAGCTGATCTGGATCACCCTACTGGTGGAACTGGGTGTCGCTGCGGCCGTGGCCAGTTCGCTGGCCCGCTCCTCCAGCTTCAAGCGACTGTTGCTGCGCAAGCAACGCACCTCTCGCGAAACGCTGCAGTTGACTGCTTGGATCAGCGTTCCGCTCATGCTCGGGGTTCTGGTCCGGGTGCGGGTGCCGAATTTTCTGGCGGCTGACATCTCGCTTCAGGCCACCGCCATCCTCGGCCTGCTGCTTGGTCCCTGGGCCGCCATGGCCGGCGCCGCCGCGCTTGCGCTTCCTGCGCTGGCTCACAAGGAGTTCTTCGCTCTCCCCGTCAACCTCCTTGTCGCCGCCATCTTTGGAGCCTATCGTCGCATCGCCGGCGAGGAAAATATCTGGACCTTCTCTCCGCTCATCGATCTGAGCCTCTATCGCTGGATCCGCCGCACAGTCTCCTGGCCGAACCTTGATCGCCAGATCTCGCTTCTTCTGCTGCTGATGGCTACCGAGTTCGCGGCCAGCCTGCTCTCGCACCTCTATCCGCGCCGTTATTTCGCTCTTCACTCCAACTCCTGGCTGATGGAGCTTGCCATCTGCGCCTGTGCTCCTGTGGTTGTCGGCGTCCCGCTGAAGATCTGGAACGCCGTCCGCATCGAACACAAACTCGAAGAACAATCCCGCCTCCTGCTGGAGGCTCGTCTGGACGCGCTGCAGCGCCAGATCAATCCTCACTTTCTCTTCAACACACTTAACTCCATCGCCTCGCTCGTCCGCTCCGAGCCCGGCCTGGCCCGCGAGATGATCGTCAAACTCAGCAACATTCTCCGCGTTCTTCTGCGCGGCCGCGACGCCTTTGTTCCCTTACGAGAAGAACTCGACTTCACGGATGACTACCTGGATATTGAAGTGGTGCGCTTCGGCAACAAGCTTCGGGTGGTCAAGGAGATAGCGCCAGAGACACTGGATATCGCCGTTCCCAGCATGCTGTTGCAGCCGCTGATTGAAAACAGCATCAAGCACGGTCTGGAGCCACGCATCTCCGGTGGAGTCATCACCCTCCGCAGCCGCGTCGCCGACGGCCAGCTTCTGCTGGAGATCGAGGACGATGGCGTTGGTATGGAGCCCGGCGGCCCCACCCCGGCGCCGGTCAGCGGCCTGCTTCGGGAAGGCTCTGGCATCGGCATGCGCAACGTGCGCGAACGCATCCAGGTTCTTTACGGCGATGA
>DAHXNO010000172.1 GCA_027365345.1 Granulicella sp. | reverse complement strand
GACCAGGGCCTTCAGGCTGGGCGCAAAGCGCTCCAGTTCCGCGGCCCAGTTGGCCAGCAGCGACGCAGGCGCCACCAGCAGGCTGGGCTTGCCCTGCTGCGTAGATTGGTTCTTGAGCACCAGCAGCAGCGAGAGCACTTGAATGGTCTTGCCCAGTCCCATGTCGTCGGCCAGACACGCGCCCAGCCGGAGCCTGGCCAGCAGATAGAGCCAGCGCATACCCACCTGCTGGTAAGGACGCAGAGCGCCATGCAGCGCTTTGCCGGGATCGATGGCCTCCAGCCCCTGCTGGCTGCGCAGCCCCTTCAGGGTCTGAGCCAGCCAGGGGCCGGCGGTAACCTGCGCCCAATCAGCTTCCACCTCGCTGGGCGCGTCCTCGGGTCCAAGCTGTGCGCCAGCCACCAGGCGCATGGCTTCGGCAAAGCTGAGGCCGTCGCGCGCCGCTGTTTGTTCGGCCTGGCGAAAGCGGTCGATCATGCGGCTGAGTTGGCCGCGATCCACCTCGACCCAGCGCCCTCGCACCAGCGCCAGTCCCTCTGTGGCAGCCAGCAGCTTGCGAATTTCCGCGGCGGTCAGCGACTCGCCGTCCAGCGTGACGTCCATGTGGAAGTCGAGCAGCGCGTCCTGGCCGACCTGCGCCGGGGCCACGCTGCCCACGCTGGCCGTAACGCGGGGCCGGGGTGGGCGATGCGCCGGCCACGCAGCCGGCATGCGGATGACGATGCCCGCCTGCTCCAGTTGCGGGCAGTCGCGCAGGAACTGCGAGGCTTCGGCTGGGGTCCAGCGCAGCGGGTGATAGATTTCGCCCGCCTCCACCATGGACTTGAGCCACGCGCAGCTCTCCGCGGCTCGCTGCACGGGCAGCAGCAGGGACAACAGGCGATCGCGGTTGGTCGGCCCCTCATACTCACGCAGAGCCTGGCCCAGCGGCAGATGCTGCGCCTTGGCGTGCGCTGACAGGCGCACGGTGTAGGTGGCCAGGAAGGCAAAGGGCGACTCCAGGTCGGCGCGGTTCTCCGCCAGATGGAAGCAGACCCTGCCCACCAGGTTCCACGCCGGGTTGCGGAGCTTGAGAAACTCCTGCACGCCGCAGCGCGCCTCTGACAGCTCCAGCCGCAGGGCCTGGTCCGTCTCCTGCCACAGGGCGCGCAGGACTTGCGCGGTGAGATATTCCGCCCCGGTGATGGGAGGCGCGGACATGGCCAGCCACTCCAGCTCCGCGTCGGGCGGTGGCGCCACGGCCGCCACCGTCTTTGGTTCGGGCGCAGCTTTTGGGTCAGGCGCGGCCGCGGAGAGATCTGGGTGCGTGCAAAGCGCGGTGACATAGCGGGCGGAGAACTCGCGCCAGTAGGAGAAGACGGCGGGCAGCGCTGTACCGACTTCGCCGGCTCCCAGTTGCAGCAGTCCGTGGCCCGCGCCGCGCGCAAACGCTGCCTGCAGGCGCTGCGCTACCTCCGCGTCGAGCGGAAGGGCGTCATCCTCCTGTGCCAGCGAGAGGCGTCCATGAGGAGTGAGAACGGGAGCGAACGCCGACGGAGGCATACACCTGCATTATTCACAAGATGATGGACAAGGCCATTCGACAGCCTCTGGAAATCCTGGCTTGGGAGACCAGGGGCGCGAAGTTCACCGCCTCGCAAGCTGACTCTCAGGAACGACCCGAAGGGCGAGCCCTGCAGCGGAGACGACACGCCGCACACCCGTCCCTCAAGCGAATCGCAAAGATCGTTCGGAGCCTGATACCATTGCCGACGCGAGGCATCCAGCGCATTTTCCCGTGGATGGGTATTCAAAAGCGATTGTGCAGTGGCGTTTTCATCGGGGAAAACGCCCATACCTCTCAATCTGCTGGACTACGCCTACGGGAAAAATGCTAGTCCTCTCGTTCGCGTATCCAAAGACGGAAGAAGCGATCGGAGATAACAAACGAGCGCGCATCCCGGTCGATCACGTCGCGCTTGAGTAGCGCGCCGCTCAGGCGCTGAATTGCTGAGGGATTGCCTAGCCTGTACTTCTGCACGAAGGCACGGCTGTACAGGGAGACAGGGTGGTCCTCAACGGCAAGCCCGTACAGAAACCTGCGCTGGTTGACGGTAAGCGATTCCCACAGCGTGGAATACGCGCCGGTCTCCCGAGCCAGCAGAACCTGCAAACCCCGCTGGATGTCCAGTTCCGTGGCCTCTTCCCCCGCCGCCAGTTTCTCCCAGATTGCATGGCAGAGGTGCTGGGTGTAGAACGGGTGCCCTTGGGTGAGCAGGCAGATCTGCTCCGTCACCTGCTTGCTGATCTGCCGGCCCGTCGTTTCGAACTTCTGCTGGATGAAGGGCAGCCAGTGTTCGACTTTGATCGGCCCGAGCGGGAAGTGATCCGCCGCGCTGTAAAGCGGCCGTTTGCGATTGAGAAACATATCCTGAAGAAGATGCTTCCGGCTTCCGAGGAAGATGTAGGAGACGTTGCGCTGCATCTGGATGATGCTGCGCAGCAAACGTTCGACATGGTCGTCCCCGTACTCCAGGATGCGTTGCAACTCATCGAAGACGATCGCAACCTTCTTCCCGGATTCGGTAGCCATACGCTGGGGCGCCGCGAGGACTTCTTCAAGGCTCTGGCGCGCCTGCTCGGCCGTAGGGTTGTATTCGAAGCTGACCTTCGGAATGCCGTTGTCATCCAGCGAGACCTTCGGGGAAAAACGCGAAAAGAGCCGCTTCGCGACCTCTAGGACACGACTCGCATCGGAGCCCATCGCCTGAGAGATCTCTCTCGCGGTGGTGGTGATAAAGGATGCCTCGTCGTCGGTCGCCCACAGGTCAATGTAGACAGCCACATATTTTTCAGGGTCCAGGCCCGCCAGCACGCGGCGCACGAGCGAGGTTTTGCCCATCATGCGCTCCGAATAAAGGAAGGCGCGCTGCGAATTATGGATGGCGCTCATGAGATCGGCGGTTTCCGTGGTGCGGTTACAGAAAGCCGAACCGGAGACGGCGGCGCCATATTCAAAGGGATTATTCATAGAGCCTTACTCCTGACCACAAAGCCGCGGTATATCGCCAACGTGTAATGTAAATTATACATAAACGATATATCTTGCTTGTGTAGGAAGTTCTACACAGGGTCGGTATAACGGCTTAGGATACGCCACGGACGTATTCCGGCTAAGCATTTTCCCCGTAGGTGTAGCCCTGCAGATTGAGAGGTATGGGCGCTTTCCCCAATGAAGACGCCACGGCACAATCGCTTTTGGATACCCATCAATGGGGAAAATGCCCCGGCAATCGGCTGTTGGATTTTTTCCTGGAGCGCGACGCTCGGCGGAAGGGGCGATAAGCAAAGCGATTCTGGAGCGACTGAGTGCGGGCGAAATGGTGCGAGCAAAATGGTGGCGGGGCAGATGCCGGGCGAGCGGGTAGATGCGGGCCGAGCGGGTAGACTGACTTTGGAAAGGCGGTGCTCGGCACGGCGCTCGGCACAGGGGCCGGCGAGCCGCAGCATGCAGGCAAGAAGAACTGCCGGTTGCGCCACCGCCTGCTTGAGAGGTTCTTTTCTATGCTGATCGAACAACAGATCGCCGAGCGGAGAGAGAGAGCCGCGGCTACGCCACTCAAAGTGCTGAAGCGGCCAGTTGGCGGGCCTTATGGGGATTACACCATCCAGTCCGGGAGCGGGCGGAGCTACCGGATAGCGATTCGCGGCCTGAGCCTGTTTGAGAATTACTGCTCCTGCCCGGACTTCGCCCTGAATACGCTGGGCACCTGCAAGCATATCGAGGCGCTTCTGCTGCAACTGCGGAAGCGTCACCGGCGGACGCTGGAGACGGCGCAGTACAAGCGCACGCGCGCCTCCATCTCCCTGCAATACGGCGACACCGTGGAAGTGCGGCTGCGCCTGCCGGCAACGCCCTCCCCAACGCTGCGCAGGATCGCCAAAAAGTTCTTTGACGCCGGCGGGATCCTGCGGCGCGAGGATTACCCGCGCTTGGCCGAGGTGCTGGAGGCGCTGCGCAACGCCGACGGCGATGCGGTGGTGTACAGCGATGTTCTGGAGTACGTGGGCTGGGAGAACGAGCTGCTGGAGGGCCTGCAGTGGGAGAAAGATCTGCTCGCCAGGCTGAAACGGGGACAGGATCCCACGGCAGGCCTTTTGAAGACCAGCCTTTTGCCCTACCAGGCCCGCGGGGCCATCTTTGCAGCCTGCCGCGGGCGGGTGGTGCTGGCCGATGACATGGGTCTGGGCAAGACGGTGCAGGCGCTGGCGATGACCGAGCTGCTGAGCCGGCGGCGCGGCATCGAGCGGGTGCTGGTGGTTGCTCCCGCGTCGGTGAAGTATCAGTGGAAGACCGAGATTGAGCGGTTCACCAGTCGCTCTGCCCAGGTGATTGACGGCTTTCTGCCGCGCCGCAAGGCGATGTATGCCGCTCCGGCGTTCTTCAATCTGACCAGTTATGAGCTGGTGCTGAAGGATATCCGCTCCATGCAGGAGTTGCGGCCGGACCTGATCATCCTGGACGAGGCGCAGCGGATCCGGAACTGGACGACGGCGACGGCGCGCACCATCAAGCAACTGAAGAGCCGCTATGCCCTGGTGCTGACCGGAACGCCGCTGGAGAACAAGCTGGAGGAGCTGTTTTCCGTGGTGGAGTTTGTGGATGGCCGCAGGCTGGGGCCGGCCTTCCGCTTTCTGGACGAGCATCGCATGATGGGCGAAAAGGGCCGGCTGATCGGCTATCGTGGCCTGGACCGCATCCACCAGCAGCTTGCTCCCATCCTGCTGCGGCGCACGCGCCCGGAGGTGCTCAAGGAGCTGCCGGAGCGGACAGAGAAGGTGTTCCGTGTGCCGCTCACCAGCCGGCAGGCGGAGCCGTACTACGAGCAGAGCGACATCCTTGCCGCGCTGATGCGCCGCTGGGAGCAGCAGGGCTGGCTCTCGGAGCTCGATCAGAAGCGCATCCTGTGCTGCATTCAGAACATGCGGATGTTGTGCAACTCAACCTTCCTGTTCGACAAGAAGACGCATCACTCGCCCAAGCTCCAGGAGTTCCGCGAGATCATCACCGATCTGGTGCTGGAAGAGGGGCGCAAGGCGGTGGTGTTCAGCGAGTTTGAGCGGATGACCTATCTTGCCGGCGAGGAGTTGCGCAAGCTGGGCATCGGGTTTGTGTCCCTGCACGGCGGCGTGCCTTCACGGAAACGTGGCGCGTTGATGGAAGAGTTCCGCAAGGACCCGGCGTGCAAGGTCTTTCTTTCAACCGACGCAGGCGGCGTTGGGCTGAACCTGCAATCCGCCTCGGTGGTGGTGAACTTTGAGCCGCCATGGAACCCGGCGCGGCTGGAACAACGGATTGGCCGTGTTCATCGGCTGGGCCAGTCGCGGCCGGTGCATGTGATCCACATGCTGACGGAGAAGAGCATTGAAGAGCGGGTGTGGGAGACGCTGCAGCTTAAGCGATCGCTGTTTGCTGGGGTGTTCGATTCGCCCACCGGCGAGGTGAGCTTTGAGAAGCTGGGCCGGAAGACGGTGTTGCAGGCGGTGAAGGAGATCTTCGCCGAACAGCCGGGCAGGCCAAAGCCGGTGGTGGAGCATGCTCCGCCGCTGCCGCTGGTGGTGATGGCGGCGCAGGCGGATGCTGCGGTGGAGGCTCCCAGGGAGGCTGCTGCCAAGGGGCCGGAAGCTGATAGGGCAAAGGGTCTGGAAGCTGCTGGGGCTAAAGGGATAGAAGCTGCTGGGGCTGGAGGGTCGAAAGCTGCTGGGGCTGGAGGGTCGAACGCGGCTGGGGCGGAGCCGGCGTCCACGGCTGCGGCGGCGACCACGCCTGCGCCGGGCGGCAACGGCATTGGATTTGCTGCGGCGGCGTTTCTGGAGGCGGGACTGAAGCTGATCGAATCGATGGCGGGGGACGCGGCCAACGGAAGGGCCGACGCGCCTTCCAGGCGATTGGATCACACGCTATCCGGGCTGTTTACGCGAGATGCCCGTACAGGCGGGCCGGCCTTGACGATTCCTTTGCCCGAGACGGTGAGCGAGGAGCGGATTGCGGGGGCGATCTCCGCATTGCTGACGGCATTCGGAAAGGCGGGGACCGCGGTTGGAGGGGCGGGCCAAAGCTGACGACGCGGGGCGCACGCCAGAGCGGCAGTGCTCCCCCCTCCACTGTCCTGCATGAGATGCTTTACTCTGGAAAGATGGAAGACGCCAAGTGACCCGTTCCTGCCGGACTGCATCGAAGGATCCTTTCCAGAAATTCTTCCATGACGCGGGGCTGCATTTATGAGCGGCCCTGGGTCCGTTCCTCTCGCCCCGCAGGGGGTTGCGCAAAAAACCGTGCATGGCGCATTTGCGCTGGGTATTCGTCAAGTTCTTGTCCAAGGAACGAGAGTCTTAGGCGGCATCTTCCTTGCCCGTCTCTTGACTCCGGGCCAGTTTGGGATCTATGCCATTGTCCTGTACCTCCAGACATTTCTGACGGCATTCGGCGACGCTGGTCTCGCGGCCAGTTTGGTCCGCCAGCATGAGGAGCCACAGACCGCCGAATACCGGGCCGTCTTTACCATCCAGCAGATTTTGGTCCTTGTCATCACGCTGTCGATGTGGCCCGCTGCCCCGTTAATTGCATCGAAATATCACTTGAAAATACAGGACGCATGGCTCTTCCGTCTGGTGGCGCTCTCATTTTTCACAACGTCCTTCATGGTGGTCCCGCTCGTCCGTCTGGAACGTCATCTCGCCTTCCATAAGGTTGCTGTCGTTGAATCGGCGCAGGCCGTTGTCTTTAACGTCTTGGCCGTCTATTTCGCCTGGCGTGGCATGGGAGCGTATGCGTTCGTATGGGCCATGCTTCTTCGCTCTCTGGTCGGGACTGTACTTGCCAACTGGATCAGCCCTTGGCGGATTGGCTGGTATTGGGATTGGACACTAATACGAGCGCACTTGTCCTTTGGCCTCTCGTACCAGGGAATTCAGGTGACCTCCCTGCTAAAAGACAGCATCACGCCCATTTTTATCGGGCTTCTTCTCGGCACTGCCGACGTGGGGTACATCACATGGGCAGGCATGGTTGCGGCGTATCCAGTGCTTGTCTTGTTTGTCCTGCAGCGCCTCTATATGCCCGCCTTCGCCCGGCTGCAAAACCATCGCGTTCAACTTGTCGCGCTGGCGGAAAATGTGGTCTGGGCCACCAACGCCATCGCTGCTCCGCTCTCCGTTCTGACCCTGGTGATGATCGTCCCCATCACCACCCTAATTTATGGGGCAAAGTGGCTTGTGGCCCTGCCCTACTTTTATCTCCTTTGGAGCGCAAACCTCTTTGTGCCCACGGCGACTCCTGCCATGAGTATGCTCAACGCGTTGGGGAAATCGAGAACCGCCCTTCTGTTTGCAATAATATGGATGGCTGGCACGTGGCTCATCGGAGTACCCCTCATCCTGCTCTTTGGCGCCATCGGGTTCGCTATCGCCGGCTTCGTCGTGCAATTTAGCAATTTCTGGCTATTCAGGGCCGCGCAGCGGGAAGTACCATTCCGCATACTGTCCGTGATTACTCCAGTCTGGGCCATCGCGGCTGCCAGCGGTATCTTCACCTATTTCCTATATCGCATGCGTCCCCCTCTTCATATCTTAAATGCAGGACTCTATGGGATTTGTGGTACGCTCATATACGGTTTGGGCCTGTTCCGTTTCTATAAAGGCAAGATGAACGCTGTATGGTCTGCACTCAAGGGAGCAGCATGAAACCGCGCATCTCCGTCGTCGTCAACACACTCAACGAAGAGAAGAACCTGCCGTATGCCCTGCGCTCCGTTCGCACCTGGGCAGACGAGGTCATCGTTGTGGACATGCACAGCGAAGACCGGACCGTCGAAATTGCACGCGAGTACGGGGCCACGGTGTATTTTCACGAACGTATGGGATTTTCTGAACCAGCGCGGGCCTTCGCTGTCAGCCAGGCCACCGGAGATTGGGTCCTTCTCCTCGACGCGGACGAGATGATACCGCAGCCATTGACCGTGAAGCTGATGCAGCTTGCCTCAGACGATACCGCGGACGTTGTCACCATTTCATGGCTAAACTACCTGTTAGGCGGCCCGCTCTTGCATACAGGTTGGGGGCCGCACCAAGACCAGCACCCTCGCTTTTTCAAAAAAGACAAGATCCACCTCAATCCACGGATTCATGGCTTTATTCATCCCGTTCCCGGTGCGCGGGTGCTGACCCTGCCGTATCAGGGAAAGATGGCTTTTCACCATTTCAATTATGCGGACTGCGCGCACTTCCTTGAGAAGCTGAACCGTTATACCAGCATTGAGGCGCAGCAAGCATTTGAGCGTGGGGAACATGCCAGCATGACCAGGGCCGCGCTGCGCGCTGTATTTGAGTTTGTAGATCGCTATCTCCGCAAACAGGGCTACCGGGACGGCTGGCGCGGTTTCTATCTATCTGGATTCATGGCCATGTACCGTTGGGCCACCTACGCAAAATTGCAGGAGCTCCACTCCACAGGTGGAAAAAACGAAATAATCGCAAGATACCATCGCGTGGCCGAAGAATTGGCTGCAGGTTATGATGAAGGGAGTCTCCGCGATGAAAGATAAGGTCGACCTGATAATAAACGTTTGCGGAGCAACATATAGAAATGTGCTTGGGCTTGGATAGATGAGTACAACTGTGAAATGCAACGCATTTGAGTTTAATTAAGTTGTCTTACCTATCAATAACGTAAATAGCCTCGGAGACGCCCGACAACATGCAAATGTCTTAGAGCAAAGGGGGAATCGGCGCATATTATTTTGTACAAGACCTGCTTGACGAAGCATTGTTAAAATCCGGACCTACCCGAAATGACGTGGGAGCAGTTGCGCATTATTCCGACTGGGCAATTGTCGCCCTCTTTTTACCGGGATCTGCGCCTTGGATGTGTCATCGGGACCCAGAGGTTCGCTTAAAGAATCCCTTTGATTGGGTATCACCATCAATAAATCTTATGAAAGAAGACAGTAGGGTCGCAGTTGCCAATCCAAACTGGTGGAAAGGGGGCCTGGACGGAGAAACTATATTAACTCATGGGGACTTCTCAATCGGATATAGATTTAATGATCAGGTGTACTTATTAAGAATTTCTGAATTTGCGCGGCCTGTTTTTCGCTACTTTGCGCCTGCCTCGCTTCGCGATCCGCTGTCATACGTCTCACCCATATTCGAGCAGCGCGTAGATGCATACATGCGGTGCCACCGCCGTCTAAGAGCAACCTATCGCAGAGCGATATATGTCCATCCCGACAATGAGAACAGTTCATGTCCTATACGATTGTGGAAAGATACGGCAAAACGCATGATTCTTAGATCAATATTAGCCGTCGTGGATAAAGTTCCAATAGATGGTCCAGGGTGGAAAATAAACCCTAAACACGTATGAAGATTGGGATTGTCACGGTCACGTATAACAGCCGCAGCGTGCTGGAGGACTTCTTCGCCTCGCTGGAGAAGCAGACCCACACGGACCATGCCCTATACATCGTCGATAGCGGCTCGACCGATGACACCGCCGCCTTTGTCCAGGCCCGCATGCCGGAGGGCTGTGCATTTTTGCAAAATTCTGAAAACATAGGGTTTGCCGCTGGGACAAACCAAGGCATTCGGGCCGCTTTACGGGATGGCTGCACGGCAATTCTTGCCCTGAACAACGACGTCGTTTTTGGGCCGGAGTTGCTGGAGCGGCTGGCAGGCGCGCTCGACCAATACAAATGCGGCATGACGGCCCCCCTGATGTACTATTTTGAGCCAAAGGACCGCATCTGGGCCGCCGGGGGCAGCCTGCAGCCGTGGCTGGGCTACCGTAACAAGCACCGCGGCGGGGGCGAGACGGACAACGGGCAATATAATGTTGCCTGCCGGGTCACCTTTGCCCCACTGTGCTGCGTCCTGATACGCAAGGAGGTCTTCGACCGCGTGGGCCTGCTCGATGAGCGGTACTTTACCTATACTGAGGACGTGGATTTTATGTACCGCTGTCTGAAGCAGGGACTGTCGCTCTGGTGTGTGCCGGAGGCAAGGCTCTGGCATAAGGTCAGCGCGTTGACAGGCGGAGATTTGTCGACATTTTCTCTCCGGTACCAGACGCGAAATGCGATATATTTTCAGCATAAGCATCTGCCTGGCTGGCTCGCCCTTTGCTGGTATGGCTATGCTCAAGCGCGCTCCCTCTTAGCCTACCTGGTCGGGCGCAACACTCGGGCGAAGTGGAACCTACGGCGAGCGGCAGCAAAAGAGGGTCGGCAACTCGCTCGCTGCGGACCGGAAGCTCACGATCCTACTCCCCCGTCAGGAAACTAAGTGACTCTCTACCTAACTTTGTTGCTTGTGCTCTGTGCCCTCTCTCTGCTTGAGGTCTTCCCAATCCGGAGGATAGATCGCTCAGCTTTGACCATTATTTTGGGGGGCACCTTCTGGGTCCTATCCTTTTCCAGGTGGAAGAACGGAACGGATTGGGAGTCGTACCACTCGTTATATGAATCATTCGTCGGGGCCCGCTCCTTCGCAGCCGTCTTCAGCGGGTCTATGGAGCCGGGATATCTATTTCTGAACTACCTGTTCGGCTTCTTCGCCTCATACCATTTATTTTTAGCAGCTCTTGGTCTTCTCGTATTCGTCCCTAAATTGCTGCCGGTCCTCCGCGAATCGCCATATATCTCCGTCGCCTTCTTAGTGTATTTCTGCACCATGCTAGGAGACATATTTTTTGTCAGACAATCCATAGCGATCTCTTTCTGTTTCCTGGCGCTTTGGCTCTCGTATAGAGGCTATAGAAAATGGTCCTATTCTCTCGTGCTTGCGGCGGTAGCGATCCACATTTCAGCAATTATTTTCGTGCCGCTAATACTGTCCCGCCCTCGGAAGCAGCGTTCCATCGGTCGGGATCTGGCCGCGGCGGTGCTGATCTTGTCTGCCTCAGTTGCACTGTGGAAGGCGTTAGGCGCGTATTTGTCGTCGTTGGAGGTTTCCTCAACCTTTCTATTCCTGGGCGACAAGGTCAATAACTATATCCTTCGGAATGGTACCGGTGGCCAAGCCGACTCGAAGCTGCAAGACGGGCTTCGGATTTTCAAAGATACAGTTATCTATGTCTATTTCTTCGCGCGGGCAAAACACGTGGGCCAGCGTTTTGCGCCTTTATATTCCAGGTTGCTACAGGCGCAGTTTTACGGAACTTTGCTCGTATGTGCGTTTTCGCTGACAGCGTTTGTGTTGATTAGGTTCTCGACCTACTTTACTGTGTTTGAGATATTGTTGTTCCCCATTGCGTTGTCGTCCCATGAGCGGCTAGGCAAGGCGCTCTTTGCGTATTGTCTTGTAGGCTACTGCTTCGTGAGCCTCTATCAAGCCTTGTTCTCGTCGTATCACGATTTGTTCGTACCGTTCAATTTCTATATGGTGCCGCTACCTTAATATTTAGCAGGAAGGCGTGGGGTGGGAGCATGGTTGTCTTGGCCGATTTCCGTTCGACAGATGCATTTCATTTCGAGATCAACAGGTTTTACGTGGACCTTTATAAGAGCAGGTTGGGGCAGGCCGTGCATGTCTTCGCTGAGCGCGGGCACCTGTCCGCGCTCCAAGAGGCGTGCCCGATCGACAGGGGAGCGCCATTCCTGTTCTATCGGCCGTACTCCAAGAGCAGGATAGTCAGGATGTACCTGCTCGAAGTGGCAACGATTCTTCGACTCATGCGAGTGTTTATCCACGCAAAGAGGAACCGAGCAACGCTCCTGCACATCCTCAATGTCTCTCCTCTCTCCCACAACTTTGCCAGGGTCCTATTGAAGGCCCTGCCCCCGGGCTGTCCTATATTGTTGTGCATTCATGGTGAGCTCGAATCGGTCGTTAAAGTGGAAAGGCGCTTCTGGAAGCTGCCTTTCTGGTTCCCAATGTCGCTGGGCATCAAGGTGAAAAATCTCTATCCGGTTGTTTTGGGGAACAACATCAGGTCCAAAATGGAGGCGATGAGCGGCCGGGCAAGGGATTGGATCGCGATTGAACATCCATATTCATTCCTTGCCCCAGGCGCAACGCGCCGCCAAGCTAAGCCATATCTATCGATTGGCAGCGTAGGAGTCGCCTCGGTCGCGAAGGGGTCGGAGCTTATTTTTCGTCTCGCCGAGCGTTTTAAAGATGAGGTCGAGGCAGGCCGCATTTGCTTCAAGGTCGTCGGGAGGCTGGATCCGAGCATGGAGCCATACCTCAACCCGCTCGTCCAGTTTCGCGACCCACAGGTATTCTATGATAGGGAAGCCTTTGATCGCGAGGTCCGTGCTCTCGACGCGGTTTTGTACTGTTACCCGGAAGATTCCTACCAGCTAACGGCGAGCGGCTCCCTGTTTGACGCTATCAGGTTCAACAAACCTATCCTAGCGACCAGAAATGAGTACTTTGAATGGGTTCTACGCGACGCTTCCGGCGACTGCGTCGTGTGGATCAAAGACCTGGATCAGGTCGAGGGGGTCTTGCGGGGCTGGCTTGCTCACGGTCCACCCACAGTTGACGACCTCCTGTACGACTCGATCAGGGCAAGGCATTCTCCGGGGAGCGTGGGTTGTGAGTTCGTGAAACAGTTGCGTGAGAGGGCCGGACTATTCGAGGGGCGTTGAGGCATTGCGCGAGCCGCGCTCTGACATTCCATCCACCTCCCGCGCCTCGCCCGCGATGCCCCAGCGAGGTGCCGACGTGGAGCCCCCGGCCAGCGCGGCTTGGTGAACCTTAACACGGAGGAGGGGGCTTCTCCGACGATGCGGCCTCCAGCGGGACTCGGAGCGGGGGCTTCTCGGGCTGCTGGCCCTTCTTCCTCAACTCCATATGGGGGGCGCCGGGCCAGAGTCCGGTGTCGGAGGCCAGCGGCTTGAGGACACGTTGCCACGTTACGGTCTTGGCTCGGAGGGGGTGCATGCTTCTTGCGTCAATTCTTAGAGCATTTTCCCCGTTCACGGGTATCCAAAGGCGATTGTGCAGTGGCGTTTTCATTGGGGAAAACGCCCATCAATCTCAATCCGCTGGGCTACACCTACGGGATAAATGCTCTAAAAGGCTGGGTTGCCCCTTCGGCGACGCCGTTGTGGATCGCGTATTATTCGCTCGAAGATGGACCACGTTTCCCTGGCGCAGGCATTCCAGGTGAACGAGGACGCCCGCGCGTAGCGTCGTTCCCGGTCGGCATTCCCTCCCTCGCATGCTCTTTGTATCTGGCGAGCGATATCCTCGGGCGAATGGGGGTCACAATAGGCGGCGGCCTCTCCGAAGATTTCGGGCAGAGATGCCGCGTTTGAAACCACCACGGGGCAGCCCAGGGTCAACGCCTCCAGCGGAGGCAGCCCAAATCCCTCGTAAAATGAGGGAAATGCGAAACACGCGGCATTCTCATAGAGGGCCCGCAACTCATTGTCGTTTACGAAGCCGAGGCTTCTTACCCTCGCTGAGGCGATTTGTTCGTCTGAGAAAATGCTGCGGTTCCCTCCACCGGCGACAACGAGTTCAAGCGAGGAGGGTGGGAAAAAGGCTGCGGCGTCGATGAGCCCTTTGAGGTTCTTGTTTGGATTGCGCGAGCCTACGCCGACGATATACCGGCCCGGGCGGAGGCCATTCCGGGGCAAGACCCCCTCATCTGGCCTACAGCGGAGGATGTGCTCCCCCGAAAGGGGGATAGCCGTGATCTTGGCGGCGGGAAGGTGCAGCGCAGCGATGAGCTCGCGTCTGGAGAATTCAGATACTGTAAGGATATGGCTTGCCGTGGCGCTAAGAACCCGCTGGAGGGCCTTGTAGTAATTTCTGTAGGCAACGGTGTAGGCGGTGGGAGTGCTGAACACACCTGCGTCGTGGATAGTGATGACGTGCGGCCGATGTACGATGGGAGCGCCGCCGCAGGGGGTGAACAAGAGAGTTCCGTGCGCATGTATGGGCAGATCAAGCTGTTCCCAAAGCTGTCCGGTGAACCGCCCAACCCGCTGGATTCTGATGGAGGGCCATTGGGGGAGATTTACGGCGTCCGGGGGGACGAGAACAGTGAGGGGCACCGGTTCTATGGACCCGGCATCTAACAGGGAGTCGAGCGCGTTGAGCAGCTCGAATGCATACCGCTGCACGCCGGTAACCGGCTGGGAGAGGAATCTGCCATTAACGGCGATTGACCGGACGGCTGCGCGCGAATTAGTCATGGATGGAATTTGTTCCCGACAGGGAAGGGGCTTCAGTGGTCCGAGGCCGGGTGTGTGAATGAGCGGGGGAGCTGGGCGTGGCAGACATTCGATTCTCCACCTGGGGAAATTTTACCCTCCCCACAGCGGGGGTATGGAGACGCACCTTAGGGATCTTGCCGTTCGGCAGACGGTCCGAGCGCATGTGAGCGTGGTCGTTGCCAACGCTGCGCGCCGGCATGAGCAGGCATTGATGGAGCGAGTGAACGTCACGCGGGTGGGTCGGCTAACCACGATTGCCTCCATGCCAGTCTGCCCCGGGCTTACGGCGGCGATACGCGACTCGCCTGCCGACCTGGTGCATCTGCACGCTCCGAATCCGGGGGCGGCATTTGCCCCGGAAAGGAGGTTGGCTAGTCGGCGGGCTTGGCCGCTCCGGGGCAAGCTGGCGTCGATCCAAGCGAGGGCAGGAGCGCGACAGCGACTCTCTTCCTTGCTACCCGCGGAGTGCTGAGGGGTCGGGCCGCTTGCTGCCGCCAAGGTCCGCCCGGGGGCCTGGCGGCGCGGCTTGGTGGATTGGGAACGTTCCTGCGTCGGGGCCGCCGGGCTGCGGAAGGAGCGACCCAAGCCTGCGAGGGTCCGCAACGCTGGCGGCCGCCCGGAGGACATCTTCCACCGAAATGTCCCACATACAGGCACTTTCCTCGGCTGCGACGCAGGTCTCAGGGATTTGCCGCCTGTAGCTATTGATGCAGGGGCTGCATTTCTGGCGGGTAACGTAGACATAGGTGGCTCGGGGCCCCACTGGCGCCCAACAACGTGGGGTATTGGGACCGAAAAGGCCGACCGTGGGCGTTCCCATTGCCGCCGCGAGATGCATAATTCCGGTATCTGCGCTGATTAAGAGATCGCATTGACCAAGCAGGGCGGCTGTGCTTTGGATGTCGCCCAGGTCGGACGCGTCGACGCTTCTACCCGGAAGATGCTCCCCGAACCGGCGGGCCAGGTGTTTTTCCGCGTTGGACCCGGTGAGCACGAAAACGATGTCGGGGAACTGGCGAGCAAGAGCAGAAGCTAAATCCTGGAACCGCTCCAGCGGCCAACGGCGATATTGGGCGCTTGGCCCTACGCCTAAATGCAGTGCAACCATACGCGTGGCCGGGTCGCCGATGCCGCGTGTGCGCCGCCATGTCTTTAGCCAATCCAATTTCTGCTCGGAACAGGGCAGGGGCACGGTCTGAAGGGATTCCGGAATTCCGGGGTCAATGATTCTGGAAAGCTGGAGGAATGAATGCCACATGGATTCGCCCTCGCGGAGCTGGACGAGATGCGTGAACATGCGGGCGCGTGGGCTTGGGACGGCGGGAGAGAACCCAAGCCGCGCCGGAATCCCTGTCATGCGCACGAATAGGGCGGTCAGCAGGGACTGCTGTTCGAAGTCAATAACGGCACCGTATCGGGCCTGTCGTACCTGCCGCAATATCCTGAGCGCCCTCCGGAGTCCGTCTTTGCGAGGATGGTAAGAATATGTCTCCCCGGCGGCGGGAGCATTTACCACCCCGTCCACGCGGTCCTCGATGAGGAAATCGATCCGAAGAGACGGGTGCCGCTCCTTCAAGGTCCTCAATAGTGAGCCGGCCAAGACAGCTTCGCCCATCCCGCCAAATTTCAATACGAGCAGGCTTTGGGGGCTGGAGCGCAGTGGCTGGCAGGCCCCCGGAACGCGGCTGGCCGGCAGCAAGCCCACAAGCCTATCGAGTATGGCGTGAAGAAAGCGATATCGATAGGTGATCTGACGCATTTGGAGTCGCACTTTGCCCCTGGGTTCCCCTTAGCCGGGCGGATCCGCTGGTCCTTGCGGCGGCCTTGAGATCGCGGGCAGACCGCCGACGGCCAAGGACAGTATTTCACGGATTAGATCGTGCCGGACGGAAGAGCTGGGGGGCGCTTGGTGCCGAAACCGGCGGGGCCGGTGCGCCGCGGCCGGTCGGGTAACCGTTCCCGCCGCGGCGTCCGCCACGCGCCTACCCTACATGACCACGCGTAGAACGACGCCTTGCTCCGTCGCCCAAGGCGTTACGCTGCGGCGGCTTCCCGATGGATCCCTCCGTTGCGACCCGGGGGGCTTGCTGAATCTGTCGAAGGGGCAGCGTGTCTGGCAAGCGTCGATTCATAGGAACACGTGGTCGCAGCGGTATCATGATAGGCGAGCTGGCTCCTTTGCCCGCCGATTAAAACCATGCGAGAAGATTCGCCCATGTCAGCGTCGCCAGATCCAGCCTCAGTTTTCGACCGCGCGATCGAGGAACATTTGCGCGTCATCGCGGGCCTCCCCGCCCAACTCCCAATTCTTCAACGCATCGCCGCCGAGATGACGCGTGCGCTCCTTGCGGGTAACAAGTTGATGTGGTGCGGCAACGGAGGGAGCGCGGCTGACTCGCAGCACCTGGCTGCGGAGCTTGTAGGGCGTTTTCGACGCGAGCGGCGGGGGCTTGCATCCCTTGCGCTGACCACGGACACCTCCGCGCTGACCTCGATTGGCAATGACTACGGATACGAACACGTCTTCAGACGACAGGTTGAGGCGCTCTGCAACGAAGGAGACATCCTCGTGGGCATTTCAACCTCAGGGAACAGCAAGAACGTTTGCCTGGCGATGGAGGCGGCGCGCCAACTCGGTGCCTTTACGGTAGCCTTCACTGGGGAAGGGGGCGGAGCCATGGCCGGAATGGCGCACGCAGCCTTGTGCATCCCGACCAGGGACACTGCTCGCATTCAGGAGGGCCACATCTTGTGCGGGCATATGCTGTGCGACTGGGTGGAGCTAAGCGTGGTTGAGAGATCGGCCCTGCCGTCGGAGGCCTCCCAGCGATGATCAAGGATCTGCATCGGGTAGCTCAACTGGTTGAGGGCGATTGGCGGGGCAAGCACGTTCTTGTGGTTGGCGACGTTATGCTTGATCGCTATATTTGGGGCGACGTAGAGCGAATCTCCCCGGAAGCGCCGGTTCCGGTGGTCCGCGCCGCTCACAGGACTGCGCGGCCCGGCGGCGCAGCCAATGTGGCGATGAATATCGCCAGCCTGGGCGCGCGGGCGACGCTCTGCGGTTTTTGCGGCGTTGACGGGGAGGGCAAGGATCTTGACGATATCCTGGCCAGCTCAGGGATCAGCTCCGCCACGGTCGTCGTCCCAAGCCATCCGACCACCTCCAAGCTCCGGATCATCGGCGGGAGGCAGCAGATGCTCCGCCTGGACACGGAGCGGACTGACGGCTATCCGCCCGAGGCTTATACGGCGCTTCTTGAGAAACTTGAGTCTGTGCTTGGCAGCGCGGATGCCCTGGTTCTTTCGGACTACGCGAAGGGGGTTCTCAGCGTTGAGGTCTGCCAAGCGGTGATTCGATCTGCCCGGACGCGTAAGATCCCGGTTCTGGTTGATCCGAAGCAGCGCGATCTGACGCGGTACGCCGGCGCGACCACGATCTGCCCAAATTTAATCGAACTTTGCGCAGCGACCGGGCTGCCTGCCGGGCCACTGGACGAACTGCTATCCGCCGGACAAAGGCTGGTGGAGGATCTTGGTCTTGAGTACCTGACGGCCACCCTGAGCGAGAAGGGGATCGCTCTGCTTCGTCCGTCGTCGAGATGGATTGCGCCGGCGGTTGCTCGCCAGGTGTTTGATGTATCGGGCGCAGGAGACACCGTGATCGCGACCTTGGGATTGGCGTTAGCTGCCGGGCTGGATGTTGAATCCGCAGTGCAACTGGCGAATGTGGCCGCAGGGGTTGTGGTGGGCAAGGTCGGAACCGTCCCGGTGACGCGCGAAGAGCTGCTGATGAGCCTGATGCCGCAGATGGATTTGCAGGCGCAGGAGAAGGTGCTGCCACCTGAAGACCTGGGAGCGCGGGTGGCCGCATGGCGCTCGGCAGGCGAGACTGTAGTTTTCACCAACGGGTGTTTTGACCTGCTGCACATCGGCCACATTACCCTGCTGGAGGATGCCCGCCGAGAGGGCGACCGTCTGGTGGTTGCCATCAATAGTGACGCTTCCGTGCAGGGACTGAAGGGGCCGTCGCGGCCCATTGTCGGGGAGCGTGAGCGCGCTCGGATTCTGGCGGCGCTGGCGGTTGTGGACGCGGTGGTGGCCTTCGACGAGCCGACGCCGCTGCGCCTGATCGAGGCTCTTCGGCCAGACGTGATCGTGAAGGGCGGGGATTACAGCGAGGAGACCGTGGTGGGAGCGAAAGAGGCGCGGTCCTGGGGCGGGCGGGTGAAGATTGTCCCGGTCGTTGAAGGCTTCAGCACTACCAAACTGATTGCGCGGGCAGCGGTGCCCGCCGGGGCTTAGGCTGATGCCGCCGCGACTGCCCCGCAGCGGCGACAGAGGAGCGCGGCAAGGGCGTTGAGAGGATACAATTTAGTGCAGCGCGGAAGGGAGCGGGCAGGCGACAGTTTGGGCGGACGCCGGCCCGGGTCGCTGCGCCGACAGGCAGTTCCGCCGCCAGATCCGGAGCTGGTTTCTCTCGCCGGCTTCTGTAGCTGATTCGGTAGCCGGCTGCTGTAGGTATCTCTCTCTGACTTCTGTAGCTGATTTTTGTAGCTAGCTTCATAACCCAACGCCCAGCCGCTGTCCCAACAGCACTCCCGAGGTGAAGATGTCGAATAAAAAGTCCGACCAGCGCAGATCGCCCCTTGGATCGCCCGGCAGAACGCCCAGCGGAACTCCAGGTGGTTCTGGAGCAGGCAAAATCCAGCCGCCGTTTGGAGCGGAGCAGACCCTTCGCGATCTGGAGAAGGTGCTGCGGAACAAGAATTTTGGCAGCATGGAGGAGATGAACTCCTTTTTGGCGACACTGACCGGCAACGGCCTGCAAAAGGCGGTGGCCCATGCGCCTGCCCCGACAGCGAAGGAGGAGGCGCAGGAGCTGGCCTGGCAGGCGCTGGAGGCTCCCAGCGCGGCGAAGGCGCGGAAGCTGGCGCAGCTTGCGCTGCTGAAGGACGCCGATTGCGTGGACGCTCTGACGCTGCTGACGGGCCTGGACTCCAAGTCTGCGCAGGAGCTGGTCGAGGGCCTGCAGAGGGCCGTTCTGGCCGGCGAGCGTTCCCTGGGTGAGGCGTTCTTCCAGAAGAACAAGGGCCACTTCTGGGGATTGCTGGAGACACGGCCGTATATGCGGGCGCGGCAGGAGCTGGCCGACACGTTGCGCCAGATGGGGCGATACAAGGATGCGATTGCGCACTTTGAAGCCATGCTGGATCTGAATCCGAATGACAACCAGGGGGTGCGTGAGCCGCTGCTGGCCCTGTATCTGCAGATTGGCGATCTGGACGCTGCGGGAAAGCTGCTGAAACAGTACGAAGAGGACGGCTCCGCCAGCTTTGCATGGGGGAGCGTGCTGGAGAGGTTCCTGGCCGGGGAGATGGAAGAGGCCGCGCGGCTGCTGAAGCAAGCTCGGAAGGAAAATCGCTTTGTGGAGCAGTACCTTACGACCCAGCGGGAGTTGCCCGATGAGATGCCGGATGCTTACGTTATCGGCAGCGAAGAGGAGGCGATGATCGCCGTGGAGAGCCTGGCGGCAGCGTGGGCAGCGCATCCCAAGGCGCTGCTGTGGTTGCTGGGGGAGATCCTGGAACATGCGGCTCCCACCCCGCCGAAACGCGGAGGCGGAAAGGTGCAGAGCATCCGAAGGGTCAACTGACAGGAGCCATCAGCCAGAGGAAACAGGAGCCATCAGCCAGAGGAAACAGCAGCCGGCAGCGAGAACTGCCGTCGGGAGCAAGTGAAGGGCAGTCGAGAGCATCTTCCCCGTCGACGGGTATCCAAAAGCGATGTTGCAGTGGCATTTTCATTGGGGAAAATGCCCATCCATCTCAATCTGCCGGGCTGCACCTACGGGAAAAATGCTCGCGCCCCGTAGTGATCTGCGCCGTGCGCGAGGCAGGCGTTGGCCGCACGCAGCGTGAGGGCAGAGGACGTGCGTGACATGGAGGTGGGTCAGGCAGCTTTGTGCAACGTGAAGTCGACGCGGACGGCGTCGTAAGGAAAGACGACGCGTCCGGTGTCGGCGCGATCCAGCACGCCGGCCAGAAGGAGAGCCTGCACGTCGCCATGCACGGCCTTCACGTCGCGGCCAATCCGGCGGGCAATCTCGCGGATGGTCATCTCGCCTTCCCCGGTCATTGCTTGCAGGATCTCCCAGCGCTTGGCTGTGAGCACCTTCCATAGCAGTTCCACTGTGGCAAAGCTGAGGAACTCCCCAGCACACTCGCCACGAAAGGCGGCGCCCAGTTGTTTTTGTGTGTCCAGGGTTGAGGAGACTCCCAGCGTTACGGTTCTCATTGTTTTTTGCTCCAGTTCTCAACGTCTTGCCAAAAATCAGTTTGTAGCCTGTCCAGGTCAACGAAGTGATAGGCCGCCTCGCGTTCCCCAACGTGCTTGTGGTCGCCCTTACCGGCTTCGTTGTCATAGCGAAGCACACAGACGCCTGCCGTCACCAGAGCCAGGCGGTACTTAAACCTGTGCGCGCTGCCGTGCATGGGTTTTGGCACCCGCCAAATCACCATTTCGACGAACGCCGTCTCTGACAGCCCAAGGCGCTTTCGAAACAGCAGGTCGGCGTCCATGTTGGAGTTTATACCAACAAGGGCAGATGTTGTCAAATACTCCAACATGCCGCGAAGTCGGCGCTCAGTCGCGAGGCGGTCGCTCGGCGGGGTGCCCAGCGGCCCGCGTAAGAGCCCGCTGCCGCGTCCCCTATGCGCCCTTGGGATGATTCGCGTCGGGCCGGTGCAAATTGCCGCTGCTTTTGCACGGCGGGCCGGCCTGCGACGGGATCGCGCTTTCGCAATGCGAGCGTTCCTGTCTGGAGCAGCGGTGGGCCCAGGTTGAGAGCATCTTCCCCGTTGATGGGTATCCAAAAGCGATAGTACAGGGGTGTTTTCATTGGGGGAAACGCCCATACCTCTCAATCTGCCGGACTACACCTACGGGAAATATTCTCTAGCCGCTTTTCTTCGGATTTCCGCGGGTTTCCATCTTTGTCTCGTGTGCCCCGAGCCGATTCACTCCAGCGGGGGCACGGCCGGGCCTATGGTATCCTCGCTGGGACGAGCTTCCGCACCGTGGGGAAGCTCAACGGCAATAGGGACTTCAACCTCGACAGCAACCTCGAATCCGACATCGACAGCAACCTCGACAGCAAACCGGTAAGATGAGTTCAGGTCCACTGAATCGACCCGCTGTCAGGATCCAGTGGATTGAGATGATTCGGGATCCGGAGGATGACAAGATGCCCGGATCCGGCGGATGACAAGATGCCCGGATCCGGCGGATGAGATGACTACAGGATTGAGCCGCAGTCTTTTATGAAATTTACTGATACCGTTCTGGTTACGGGTGGGGCCGGATTTATCGGCTCGAACTTTGTGCTGAGCTGGATGGAGAACGCAGGCACGCCGCTGCTGAATCTGGACCTGCTTACCTACGCCGGGAATCCCGCCAACCTTGCAGCGATGGAGGGCGACGCCCGCCACCGGCTGGTGCGCGGCGACATCTGCGACGGTGACCTGGTAGCCGCTTTGCTGCGGGAACACCGGCCGCGGGCCATGGTTCACTTTGCCGCGGAGAGCCATGTGGACCGCTCCATTGTGGCTCCCGATGCGTTTCTGCGCACCAACATTGAAGGCACCTTTACCCTGCTGGAGCGAGCCAGGGCGTACTGGCTGGGGCTGGAGGAGAGCGATCGCCGGGCGTTCCGCTTTCTGCACGTTTCCACGGACGAGGTGTACGGGTCGCTGGGCCCCAACGATCCAGCGTTCTGTGAGACGACGGCCTATGCGCCCAACAGTCCGTATTCGGCGTCCAAGGCCGCCTCGGATCATCTGGTCCGCGCCTACCACCACACCTTTGGCCTGCCTACGCTGACTACCAACTGCTCCAACAACTACGGTCCGTTTCAGTTTCCGGAGAAGCTGATTCCGCTGATGATTCTGCATGCGCTGGAGGGCAAGCCCCTGCCGGTGTACGGAGACGGCAGCAACGTGCGCGACTGGCTGTTTGTGGAGGATCATTGCGCGGCGATCCGCGCCGTGCTGGAACGTGGCCGGCCGGGAGAGACCTACAACATCGGCGGGCGGAGCGAGAGAAGGAACCTGGAGGTGGTGACCACCCTCTGCGACCTGGTGGATGAGATGCAGCCTGACCCGGCCCAGGGATCGCGCCGGCGGCTGATTACCTTTGTGAAGGATCGTCCCGGCCACGATCAGCGCTATGCCATTGACAGCGCTAAGATTGCCCGCGAGCTGGGCTGGACCCCGGCGGAGACGTTTGAGCGGGGGCTAAGGCGTACGGTACGCTGGTATCTGGATCATCTGGAGTGGGTGGAGCAGATCCGCTCTGGCGAGTACCTGAAGTGGATTGAGGCGAACTACGCGGAGCGGCTGGCGCGATGAAGGGGATCATTCTGGCCGGCGGGTCCGGCACACGGCTGTACCCGGTGACGCACGTTGTCTCCAAACAACTGCTGCCGGTGTATGACAAGCCGATGATCTATTACCCGCTGAGCACGTTGATGCTGGCCGGACTGCGGGAGATTCTGGTAATCTCCACACCGCAGGATACGGGACGGTTCGCCGAACTGCTGGGCGACGGCAAGCGCTGGGGCATTGAGATTCAGTATGCGGTGCAGCCAAGCCCGGATGGGCTGGCGCAGGCGTTTCTGATCGGCAAGGAGTTTCTGGGTGGCGATGCGAGCGCGCTGATCCTGGGCGACAACATCTTTTATGGCCAGTCGTTTTCCAGGCAGCTCCAGAGAGCCGCGGCGCTGAAAGAGGGTGCCACGGTGTTTGCCTATGCGGTGAACGATCCGGAGCGCTATGGGGTGGTGGAGTTCGACGCCGGCGGCCGCGCGGTGAGCCTGGAGGAGAAGCCCGCGCAGCCCAAGTCTCATTATGCCGTGACGGGGTTGTACTTTTACGATCAGCAGGTGGTGGAGCTGGCGGAGTCCTTGCAGCCCTCGCCCCGCGGCGAGCTGGAGATTACGGATTTGAATCGGCGCTATCTGGAGGCTGGACGGCTGAAGGTGCAGATTATGGGCCGTGGAATGGCGTGGCTGGACACGGGAACGCATGATTCGCTGTTTGAGGCCGGACAGTTCATCCAGACCGTGGAGCGGCGCCAGGGGCTGAAGATCGCCTGCCCGGAAGAGGTGGCGTACCGGCTGAGGTACATCAGCGCAGAGCAACTGGAGGCTCTGGCCCAGCCGATCCGCAAGAGCGGGTACGGACAGTACCTGCTGGACCTGCTGCGCGAACCTTACTTTCCGGCTGACTTGTCGTGACGATCTTTCCGGCTGGCTGATCTTGGCTAGCTTTCTTGTTGAGTTCTCTTGAACTTACCTTGCTGAGTTTTTTAACCTTTCTGGCTGAGTTCTTAAAATGAAGATTACCGAAACCAAGCTACCGGGCGTGCTGATCCTGACTCCCTCCGTTTACCGTGACGACCGTGGCGCTTTTCTGGAGACATGGAACCAGCGGCGGATGGCGGAGGCCGGCCTGCCTGCGAACTGGGTGCAGGACAACTTCTCCGTCTCCAGACGGCATGTGCTGCGCGGGATTCACTACCAGGTGATCCAGCCGCAGGGCAAGCTGGTGCGCGTGGCCGGCGGAGCGGTGCTGGATGTGGCTGTGGACCTGCGGCGCAGCTCGCCCACCTTTGGACAGCATGTGGCCGTGGAGCTGAGCGAGGAGAATGCCCAGATGCTTTGGATTCCCGTGGGCTTTGGCCACGCCTTTCTGGCCCTCACTGAGACGGTGGGCTTTGCCTATAAGGTGACGGATTACTACTCGGCAGCGGGTGAGCGGACCATCCAGTGGAATGACCCGGATCTCGCCATTCCGTGGCCGGTGGATCCGGCGGAGGTGATCGTCTCTGAGAAGGATCGGCGGGGCGCGCTGCTGCGCGACGCGGAGACGTTTGCGTGAGCGGCCGGGATGGATTGCCGCGTGTCCTGATCCTGGGCGCAGCCGGGCAGGTGGGCGTGGAGCTGCAACGGAGCTTTGCAGACCGGGCGGAGGTGACGGCGCTTACGCGGCAGGAGCTGGACCTCTCCGCTGCGGAGAAGGTTCGCGCAGCCGTGCGGCAGATTGCGCCGGAGGTGATCCTGAATGCTTCCGCGTACACGGCCGTGGATCGAGCCGAGTCCGAGCGGGAGGCGGCGATGGCCATCAACGGGCACGCTCCGCGGATTCTGGCCGAGGAGGCGTTGCGCCTGAAGGCGCTGCTGGTGCACTACTCCACCGACTACGTGTTTGATGGGAGCAGGCAGGGGCCCTGGACGGAGACGGATACGCCCCACCCGCTGAGCGTGTATGGGGCGACCAAGCTGGCCGGCGAAGAGGCGATGCGGCAGGTGGGCGGGCGGTATTTGATCTTCCGCACAAGCTGGGTCTATGGCCCGCACGGGAAGAACTTTCTGCTGACCATGTTGCGCCTGGGGCGGGAGCGCGAGCGGTTGTCTATTGTGGACGATCAGTTTGGGGCTCCCACCAGCTCCCGGGAGCTGGCGCAGGCGACGCAGGCGATCGTCCTGGGGATTCTGGCCGGGAAGTACGGCCAGGCGGAGACCTGGGCCGGCTGCTACCACATGACCTGTTCGGGCGCGACGAGCTGGTATGGCTTCGCAGAGGCGATCTTCAAGCGGACGGCGGTGCGGCTGGAGCAGCCGAGCCCGGTGCTGACGCCTATCCCCTCCAGCATGTACCCCACGCCGGCCCGGCGGCCGCGCAACTCGGTGCTATCGAATGAGCTGCTGGCAGCGCGCTTCGGAGTCCGGCTCTCGGCGTGGCAGAGCGCGCTGGATGAGGTGATGGTTGAGCTGGCGGCCGAAGTTGGCGGTTGAGATGTAGCTGTGGGCTGCGTCGGCGCGATCTGCTTTGGGCTGGAGCATTTTCCCCGTAGGTGTAGTCCAGCAGATTGAGAGGTATGGGCGTTTTCCCCAATGAAAACGCCACTGCACAATCGCTTTTGGACACCCATCAACGGGGAAAATGCTCTGGATGGCGCTGCCGGACGGGCGAGGCTGGCGCCTGGGCCGGCGCTGGGTGCGGACGGAGTGGTCCGTTGGATGGCCGGGAGCGCGCGTGACGTTGGGCGCGTTGGGGAGTGGGTCTGTCTGGAGTTCCGGGCGGTGGGGATGCGGCGAGGTTTGCTCCGGGCCCCAACCCGCCTGAGGCGATGACTACCGATCATGCCTCCGGGTTCCGGCCCATGGCCTTGGGTTCCACAGTCTTGTTCTTTGTCCAGAGAGTCTTGAGGCGCTTGCGGAGGGTGAAGAGAGCACCCGTAAAGAGGGCTCCGGCGGCTTGCAGTATCAGCAGGCCGGAGCCGGGGTCGACGTAGGCGTAGGCTCGCTGCTCCGTGCTGAGGCAAAGGCTGAAACAGAAAGCCGCGGTGACAAGGCTATAGGCGAGCCCACGCGCGGCTCCTTGAGCGGTCCCATTGCCCGTCCCAGACTGGAGACGAACCAGCTCGCTCCGCGATCGCCGAGAGAATACCTTGAAAACCCCCAAAAAAGGGACGCCGTCTCGCGGCACCCTGGACGTACCCTGTTCCTGATCTTGTTCCTGATGGTTCTGTTTCACGTTGATCTCCAAAGAGGTTCTATCGGCGCAGTTGCAGATGATCTTAAGGTCCAGCCTTCTCCAACCCAGGATCGGTGGGAAAGTTGTGATGGATTCCAACACACAATGCACCTGTGAGCGCCGAGCGGAGCCGAAGCAACTGCAAACTCCAAGCCTGACGAAACTTTCCAAACCACCCGATTTTACGATCAGCGGCGGCTTCGCTGGTATAGCTGGAGTTGGTTCGCGGGTTACGGCCGGCGACGGCTTCAGGCTTTGCCCAGCGCTTTGACGATCTGCTCCGTACTGCGTACCCGTCCCAGGAGCGGAAAGATGTTCTGGATGGAGTTCTGATGGGCGTTGCGGCCGGTCATAGCGTCGTGGGCCAGCACCACGGCATAGCCGTGCTCATGGGCGGCGCGCGCCGTGCTCTCCACGCCAAACTCGGTGGCGATGCCGCACAGAATCACCGTGCGAATGCCGCGCCGGCGGAGTTGCAGGTCCAGGTCGGTGCCGTAGAAGGCTCCCCACTGGCGCTTGAGGATGAGCACATCGCCGGGCTGCGGGTTCAGATCCGGGTGCAGCTCGGCCCAGTCTGGCGGGGGCGTCGCCGTGGAGCGCCAGGGGTTGTCCACCGGCGTCTGCAGGGCGTCGCGGCCGTCTGGCGAGCGGCCTACACGCACCAGCACCGCTTGCGCTCCGGCGGCGCGGCCCGCATCCAGCAGTTGCACCGCGCGGGCAAGCACCTCCTGGGGGGTGTAGGGACTGCTGCCGGGCATGGAGAGGATGCCCTTCTGTAGATCGATGACGACGACAGCCGTTGTGCTGGGGTCAAGATTCAGGTCGCTCATGGATCTATATTTAAGCTTCCTGTTGGCGATTGCTTTTCGCCACGCCCGGCCGAGGGAGGGATGCCGCGCTGCCTGAGAAGCGTGTGCCGCCGTGGAGGCCAACAGAGGCGCGGTTGCGCCGGGAGTTTTTTAAGCGGGCCGGCAGGGTTACCTCAGGACTCCATCAAGGGGTCCGGCGAGGCACCGTCAGGACTCCATGGAGCCCTGGTCCTGCGCCTGGCTGGCGGCCAGACGCTTGGTCTTGCGGTAGACGTTGGCTACCGACAGGGTCCACAAAGGGGCCAGATCGACCCCCGGCACCAGCTTGGCCGCAAAGGAGGGAAGGAACTCCCAGTGAAAGCCCAGCAGGTAGATCATCAGAGCGCCGACGGCCAGATCGATGACGTCGTCGGGCGGGGAATCGGCTCCTTCCACCAGCAGAGGGAGAAAGAGGAACTGCAGAAGGTCGGCTGCTATGGCGGCAAGCAGGGCGATGCGGAAGCGCGTGAGCTGCTGGTTTGGAATGGGGTTCACACTCATAGCCATTCTCCGCTGCTCTTATCCTATGCTCCGGCGAGAACAGCTTCGCCAGCGCGCTCCGCTTCTGCTGCGGAACGAGCTTGGCCGGCCGAACCGGGCTTCGCCTATGGATCTGGCTTCGCCAGACGAACCGGCGCTATCGTTCCGGGTGATTCCGGCCCGGCGAGCTGGGCTGGGCAGTACGGGGCTGGGTGGGGAGCTGGATACGGGCCTGGCTACGGGCTTGGGCGCAGAGATGCTCCAGCACATGAGCCAGCCTCTGCGCCCCGATGCGGATCTCGCGTTCCTCGACCGCGGCGAAGCCTATCTGCAGAGCCTCGGGGGCCTGCACGTTGTGGCAGTAAAAGCTGAGCGGAACCACATCGATGCCCTGCTGGGCCGCACGATGGGCAACCTGTTCCGCCGTGATCCCCAGCGTGGTAAGGCCGCTGCGCAGGTGGGCGATGGTCTGCAGACCGGCCTCGATGGGGGCGATCTCCAAATACTCAGCCAGATACTGCTCGGCGCTCTGGCATAGCAGCGCGAAGCGTTCGGCGTAGATCTTGCGCATGCGGCGCAGGTGGCGGCCGAGATGCCCCAGCTCGATGAAGTCGCACAACGGCGCCTGAAGCAGGATGGAGTGGTGGCGGGTGGTCATGGCCTTGGCGCGGAGAAACGGGTCAAGCAGAGTCTGCGGCAGCACCAGATAGCCCAGACGCAGGGAAGGGAACATGGTCTTGTTGAAGCTGCCGCAGAAGATCACCTTGCCGCCCTGATCCAGGCCCTGCACTGCCGGGATGGGACGACCGGCGAAGCGGAACTCGCTGTCGTAGTCGTCCTCGAAGATGGGAACGTTGTACGTGCCGGCCCAGGCGAGCAACTGGAGACGGCGGGGCAGACTCATAGTCATGCCGGCCGGATATTGATGGCCGGGGGTGACGTAGACGAGCCGGCAGGCGCGGAAGTCTGGTTCCGAAGGCGCGGCTCCCTCGGCGTCCAGCGGCATGGAGACGATGCGCGCTCCCATGGCCTGGAAGAGAGCGTGCGCGCCCTGGTATCCGGGGTCTTCCAAGAGCACCGGATCGCCCGGATCGACCAACAGCCGCGCGCTGAGATCCAGCCCCTCCTGTACGCCGGAGACGATCACGATCTGCTCTGCCGAGCAGCGGACGCCGCGGGATTGGTGAGTATAGGCGGCGATGGCCTGACGCAAGGGCAGGTAGCCGGCCGCATCGCAGCCCAGCAAGTCCGCCGCAGTGGCCGAACGCATGCGGCGCGCGGCCACCTGCGCCCACAGCGTGGTGGGGAACAGATCCAGGGCGGGAAGGTTGGTGCGAAAGGCGCGGTTCCCCGGCTTGACGGCCATGACCAGCGGTTGCACCCGCGCCGCGAGGGAGGACATGCGCGGGCGGCTGGACGCGGCGGCGCTCCCTGGCGGCGGCACGGGCGGCCGGCCGGGCGAAGACCGCGGAGGGGCTACGGCCCGCGTCGGGAGCTGGAGAAGCTGCTCTGAAACGTAGGTGCCGGAGCCGCGGCGGCCCTCCAGATAGCCTTCCGCCTGCAACTCTTCGAGCGCGGCTAGAATGGTGGCCCGCGAAAGATGGTACTGGCGCGCCAGTTCACGGCTGGAGGGCAGACGCGAGCCCGGCAGGATGCGTCCGGTGAGGATCTCATCGCGCAGCGCGTTGCGCAACCAGCGGAAGGCGGAGACACCCTCCGGCCGGGGCGGAAGGATCCACTCGAAGCTGGAGGACTGCCGCGCCATTGACTGCTCCTGGCCACTGGCCGCTTGGTTGGTTCCGGCCCTGGGCCTCCCCGGGGAGGGATGGCGAAGAAGTGGTCTGGTGAAACTCGCCTAAGTGGGACTTCCCAGCCGAACCAATTGGGATGATGCTAAACGCGAATGCTCTCTGGGTCCAGCCCTCCGGGCGCGATCCAGACCCCGGCGTTGCCGCGCCCCCGGTAGGGAGAATGCGTGGCGAATGCCTGGCGGTTGTGCTGGAGCGCGGCCAGCGCCGAAGCACTGGAGGCTGGCTGGAAGGCCGTCCGCAAGGTTAGCGGTTCTGGCGGACGGGAATAGACGATCAGTTGCTTCGCTGACTGGTCCGATTCGGGTCAAAAGAGCAGGTTCTATTTCGAGCGGGAGGTGGTCATGAAGTCGTCTTCGAGTACCTATCCTGGAATCCGTCTCCTTCGCCGGACCGTCGCGGCGGGGGTTGTCTCTGGCTGCGTCCTTCTTGCTGGGGGCGCGGCGATTGGGCAGCATACCACGCTGGCAGATGCCGGTTCAGGCGGACCCTTGGCCGCTGCCGCGGCGGGGGGAGCGGCAGGGGAGTATGGATACGGCGCTCCGTTGCATGCCCGCGAGGCAGCGACCGATGGGCCGCAGCAGTCTTCCTCCGCTGCGCAGACCGCACCAGCCCTGGTGATTACGCCAGAGTTGCGCGCGGACACGCTGATGGCGCGGGAGAGGTATCAGGAGGCCATTGCGATTTACCGCAAGATCCGGCCGCAGACAGCCGAGATTGAGAACAAAATTGGCGTAGCGTATCAACACCTGAACGACGACGATGCGGCCATTGACTACTATGAGCAAGCCATGGCCACCGACCGCAGGTTCGCTGCGGCTTACAACAATCTGGGAACCATTTACTTCCAGGAGAAGGAAAACAAGAAGGCCAAACGGTTGTACAAGAAGTCGATCCGGCTGGATGCCGGCGAGGCGGCCTTCTGGGGCAACCTGGGGATGCTCTATCTGGCAAAGAAGCAGTACAGCGACGCTATCGAGGCCTTTCAGCACGCCTTCAAATTGGATCCAGACATCATCGCGGAGATCGAACTGAATGGACTGCACGACAACGAGTCTCCAAAGGTTCTGGCGCGGCTGTACCTCTCCTTTGCTGAGATCTACGCCCGCGCCGGGATGAAGGAGGAGGCGATGGTATACATTCGCAAGGCGTTCGGCGAAGGGTTCCGGAATATACAGATGATTGAGCAGGACCAACAGCTCGCTAGTCTGCATGGTTATCCGGCGTATGAGCAGTTGGTAACGGGCAGGACTCCTGATCTCGCCCGGTGAATGGGGAATGTGCCGGAAAACGGAATGATCCCGCAAGGGCTTCCTTTCCGTGGGGAGGGTTGATAGAAGGGAGATCATGCCTCAGCTTCAACTACCCCATATCTCCCGCCGGAGTGACAGAGATCAACTCTCCGATCGCCGTGCAAAGGGAGTTGGGCACGATTTATTACCTCTACGGCCATCTGCCAGGGTTCCACCATGGCGAGGAGGATGGGCGTTGATTTCGCATGTTCACCAGCCTGGAATCAAACGGATAGGCCTGCAAGTGGAATTGCCTGGCGGGAACCGGTAGTGTGCCCATAACGCCTATGAAATCAGCGGTACAGCGAGCTGCTAGAACTGGTAGGAGATGGTGCCGTAGATGGTGCGGGGCGCTCCCGGATACGCATTGATATAGCCGCCCGGAGCGTTGTTCGGGTTGGGAGCGAGGGCCGCAAAGTATCCACCGCTGGAAATGTACTCCCACTCGTTGTACATCGAGTTGGTGATGTTCATCATGTCCACTTCGAGATTGAACGATTGATTGTTGAATCGACGGAACTTGAACGGAGCGTTGAACGCCAGATTGGCCGTGGCGTAGGACGGCATGGATTGAGTCGTCGGCTGGCCGTTGTCCTGGCAGACTCCCCCTACCAGCGTGCCGCAGTTCGTCCAAAGGTCCTGCGTGCCGGAGTAGTTGAGCCAGAAGCGCGGCTCAACCACTACACGGCCGTGATACTCAATGCCGTAGTACACGCCGGCGTTCAGGGTGACCTTGGGGACGTAGGATACGGGAAGATTGTTGTAATACTGGCATCCGAGGGCAAGACCCGCAGAGTTGGATGAGGATCCGCACTCGGAGAGCGGTCCACCGGTAACGTAGGTGGTAAAGTCGGAAGCCTCTGCGGACATATTCACCATGATGTGGAGGTTCGACTGCGGATCGGCGTCAAGGAACAGATCCATACCGTGGTATGCGGAGCTGCCTCCGCTGGTCTCTTCAATGCCGGTTGCCGTTTCGACGTCGATCTCCTGGTTGTCGTAATTCAGGTGAAAGTAGTTGACGCCTGCAATAAAGTTCTTCAGGACCGGCGCGTTGGTGAAGTGTACTTTGCCTCCAAACTGGGCGTACTTTCCTTCGGCCAGCAGGTAATAGTGGGGGTTGACCGATTGGAACAGCCCGCCACCACCGCCAAAGGACGGAGTGCGGTAGATGGTGTCATAGCCGCCATAGAGGGTAAGCCAGTCCTTCGGCGTGTAGGAGCCGTCAATGCCCGTCTCCACAGCGGAGCGGCTCTCATGCCCGCCGCAGATCGAGCCCTGATCCTTGGCCTTGCTGCCATCCGGAGTGGCGACGGGCGTTCCAAAGATGTTGTTGTATGGATCACTGCCCGCCGGATCCAATGCGCAATGCGTCTCATAAACGGGGTAGGAGGTGGCGACAGGATTGCCCTGCGCGTTGACGGCATAGTCCATCATGGGAGAGAAGGAGAAGTCGTGTGACGCCTCGTCGGTGTATCCGGTGCGGAAGCCATCCAAACGCACGCTGGGAATGATGTGAATCCGCGGAGTCGGGTGAAAGTCGTCCTGCGCATAGAAGACGACGTCGTCCTGGGTGAAGTAGCCAGAGCGGAACTTCGACCCCGCACCCACAGTCTGCTGAGCGCCGCTGCCGCCGTCGACCGGGTTATAGAAGATGTTGCGGGTGTTGTAGATCTCGCGAATATAGTAAGAGCCAAGTTTCAGGGTGTTCAGCGGGAAGACCTGGGATAGCCCTACCTCGTCGCCGAAGATGTCGCTATGCGGATTGTTCCACTCGTCTTCCTGCGCGCCGCCCGCCAGGGCATCGGTGTTTCTGCGGTGAAAGCGGCGAATGTGGTTGTACCACGTCGAGTTGTCGATCGTGGTCGTAGAGGTGGGAGCAAACCGCTCGCGGCCATAGCCAAGAAACATCTCATTGGTGTCGTATTTGTTGTAATCCGCAAACGGCAGAGAGCTCAAAAAGCCGCTCGTCGGCTGGCTGTAGTCAACCCCGGAAGAACCTTCAGAAAGGCCCACATTGGTGGTGGGAATTACCTGGGGGCGATAGCCGCCTGCCTTGGAGTACATCATGCCGATGGCGATACTGCCGGTCGAGAAAGACTTCACCGTTTTGCCAAAGGCGGATCCATTCTTCGCCGGATCATTGAAGCCGTCCGGAGCGGGACGATAGTCGTCTCCCCGTCCCAAACCACCACCCAGAACGGTTGACCATCCATAGAACATACCTGTGTTGCCCACAAAAGCAAAGTTCTGCTGCCCCCACGGACCGTCGGTGATCGCCAGCGCGAGGTGCTGGTCCACCGTAGGCTGAATGGGCGTGAACTCAACCCGCCCGCCCACATCGGTGTATCCGCGATCCGCCGCCAGACCGGGACCGTAGGTCGTCTCCAGATTCTGCATCACCAGATTTTGTGGCAGCGTGGCGGACTGCCACAGTCCCGTCGCCGGATCGGCTACCGGTATCCCGTCAAAGGTGATGCCCAGTGAGCCCGGCCCAGTGAAACTTGTGGCTTCACCCCCATATCCTTGCTGAATTCCGTTCAGGATGATCGTGTATTTGGTTGCGCCCGTCTCACCGTAGCCCACCACATTGGCTCCGGGAGTTGATTGAATCATCTGGGCTCCTCCGGCCAACGGTCCGCCTTCATCCAGTTGTTGCCGATCGAGAACGCGCACCGTATCCGGCATCATCATCACATCATCCCGGGTGGGTACAGGCCGGGCCTCCGGATCCACCGTGCCCCGAACCTCAACGTTCTCTGCCATGCTGGCCACCTTCAGCGTCGCGTTCACGCTCACCCGGGCCGCCTGCCTGGAGAGAGAAACGCGCTGAGTGAACGGTTCAAATCCTGCTTTGGTCACGGTGACCAACTGCGGGCCAAGCGGTACGCGAACAAAGGAGAACTCACCCCTTGCGTTGGTTGTCGTGCTGTATGCCGTGTTCGTCGTTAAGTTCGTCAGCGACACCACCGCTCTGCTGATCGCGGCGCCGCTGGGATCGGCAACCTTCCCCATCACTCCCGCAATGCTTTGGGCGCTTGCAGAGGCGCAAAACACAGCGGTGGAAAGAAGTGCGAGCGTAAGGATCTGGCGAAGTAGATATTTCATTATGGGACTCCGTAAGGTATTGGCGCTATCGATCTGTTGAACAGCAGGCAAAGGACAAAGGAGCGGGACGGTTCCGTGCGAGATGCGTTTGCTCCGCGATTGGCCTGGCTTTCACTCGGGCCAGACTTCAGGATTGGGAGCGGTGGTAGAAGGCGAAAGAGCACAGGCAGGCACAGCCCCGGGAAGACCCAGGTAAATGCCGACAGGTGAATGAGCGGAGGTTCTTGTGAGGCGTTGCAGCGTCCAGCCGCACGTTTTCTATGCGCTGACGACTCGCAGACCAAGTCGAGGCGGGGAACGAGGCGGCGGTCTCCAGTCCCTTCGCCGTACAAGCGAACGGGTATGCAATTCCGAATAACGAGTTCTGAGGGTGCTCACCGGATGGAAGACGCAAAGTGCCGACAACATTTGGAGCGTTGCGACCTTGGCGGTGCTGGAGAGGGACGAAGAAGCGATTGTCTTTGACGCAGAATTGCGGTTTGTCTCCGTAAGAAACTTCGCAGGAGAAAGGGAGATGGAGATGCGGGCTTCGCGATGTTTGAGACTAAGCCGAATTCTGTAGAGGAGGCTCCAGGCAATGACCGCACCTAGAAGCACGATGACGCCAACGGAGGAGCAAAAGCGGCGCGTGGCGTGTCTGTGATGGATCATCGTCAGGGAATTGCCTTAGCGTCGGAATGCGATCTGTTGCTATCTGAACATTGGAGGCTGGAGGGAATGATGAAAGTGAAATGAACGGGAGATGAAATTACGGAGTCTCCGTTACAGGGCGTCAGAGATCCTTGGGAAGCGGCGGATGGAGAGGCCTTGAGGAAGAGCTGAAGTTTTCACTCGATGCAGCGTCACCGTGAAACGCGCACCAGATCGATGTCCATGGATTCCGGATGGATCGCTGGGCGAGTGGCTTATCCATGAATTTCTTCTGCCTAAGGCATGTTCTTCGATAGGCACGCTGGGATATCAAGTTTGAGCATTCCTTGGCCGATAGACAGAGTATGAGGCGGAGAAGAGGTCAGCACGAGCATGGAGTTGGGCGGAAAGGGCGCCACAGATCCGCATATCGAGACGGAGGCCCTTGATCCCATTGGCCGGCGATCGAGTGATCTTCTTTGGCGCCGGGAAGATCTGCAACATGCCGACAGAAGCCATCCGCGGTGGGCGGCAGCGCCGGGTTCGGGCCAGCACAGAGCCTCCGGGCTTGCCCGCACGCTGCTGGGAGGATGGAAGAGAGTGCCCGCGGAAGCTGTGTTGTGTGGAGGATGGGATGGAGAACCGTGAGGAAAATGGGAAAACAGGGCGGAGCTCAAAGGAGCGAATGTCGAAAGATATCGCTCGCCTTTACTCCTGGGCAAATGTGGAGGACGCGCCCTACCGGGAGTTCTTCCACTTGCATCGGCGGCGATCCAAACAGCCGTTGCCGAAGTTGGAGACGGCAGAGGCCGATCAAGCCGGGGGATCGGATAGAGCAGTCGCATGCGACGCCGAGACTTTGGGCATGGCGGCGCGAGCTGCGGCGAACGGCCTCTCGGATGCCACGTCGATAGACAGCCATCCTGCCGCGGCCGAACGACGGGGGACGCCACGCTTGCGTGCAGCGCCGTATTCCATCGCCTCGGCCAGGGAGGCTGAGAGAGACTCCCATTGAGAACGACCGGATCCAAATCCGAAGTGCGCGCATCTCCAGATCCCTGAGCATGTCGGCGAAGAGACTCCCGGCGCCGGCTTGGGGAGAGATTCCCAAAAGGTGATTGCTGAGAGCCAGCCAGAATGAAGGGCTGCGAGAGGCGAGTCTCTGCTGACAGAGGCGCTGGCCCCTTGCGCTGATGGATTGCCCAAAACCGCGCTTGCCGCCATTGCCGGCGTGCTGCGGATGGGGTGGAAGCCGCAGGCAGAAGGTATGAAGAAACTGTTTGAAAGATGGAGGCAACTGGGAGTCTCTTCCGGGCCGTTTGCAAGCGTCATTCGCATCGCTGTATTCGGTTGGTTGCTGTTTTTCGCCTTTGAGTTCGTCACGCTCGATTTCAACTGGCAGCAGCAATTGGCGCTAGGGGCGCTGACCATGGCGATCGCCTATGCCTTGCACGCCGGCTCCGGGTCTGAAGCGGTGACGCTGGTTCTGATGCTGGCTTCGATGTTAGCCACTGCCCGCTACGCCTATTGGCGTTGCCTTAGCGTGTATCGCGCCCTGAGGATATCCAACAACCATTTTGGCGTGATCGACATCCTGTGCATTCTGATTCTGCTGCTGGCGGAGATCTATGCCTGGATGATTCTCTATCTCGGCTACGTGCAGTCAGTTCGGCCGTTGCGCCGCGCCCCGGTCCCTCTGCCTTTGGAGGTTGAGCAGTGGCCGCATGTAGACGTTCTGATTCCCACGTATAACGAGCCCTTGTCCGTGGTTCGGTCGACGGCGTTCGCAGCGCTGAACATCGATTACCCTCCGGAGAAGCTCCATGTTTATATCCTCGATGATGGTCGGCGCGGGCACTTTGAGCAGTTTTGCGCTGAGATGGGCATTGGCTACATGGGCCGGAGCGACAACCAGCATGCCAAAGCGGGGAATATCAACCGTGCGCTTCAAAGCCTGCATTCGCCCTATGTGGCTATCTTCGACTGCGATCATGTTCCGACCCGGAGCTTTTTGCAGGTAACGCTGGGATGGCTGCTCAAAGACCAGCGGCTGGGCTTGCTGCAGACGCCACACTTCTATTATTCGCCCGATCCTTTTGAGCGAAATCTGGACCAGTTCAAGGAGGTTCCCAACGAGGGCGAGCTGTTTTACGGAGTTCTGCAGGATGTGAACGATTTATGGAATGCGACCTTCTTTTGCGGATCCTGCGCGATTCTGCGGCGCTCCGCGCTGGATGAGATCGGAGGGGTTGCGACGGAGACGGTAACCGAAGATGCGCACACGTCTCTGCGCATGCAGATGCGTGGATGGGGTACGGCGTATATCAACATTCCTCAGGCCGCCGGTCTTGCCACGGAGAGTCTCTCCAGCCACATCGGACAGAGGATTCGCTGGGCTCGCGGCATGACGCAGATCCTGCGCACCGATTGCCCACTCTTTGTGAGAGGGCTCAAATGGCCGCAGCGCCTGTGTTATTTCAACTCGATGATCCACTATCTGTATGCTGGGCCGCGTCTGGTGTTTCTCCTGGCTCCGCTGGTCTACATGCTCTTTGGCCGAACCTGCATTCCCGGCTTCTGGGGCGCCGTGCTGGCCTATGCGTTACCCCATCTCTTTCTCTCTAACCTTACGAACTTCCGCATTCAGGGCCGGCATCGCTTCTCGTTTTGGAATGAGGTGTATGAGACCATCCTCGCACCTTACATTCTGGCTCCTACCCTGCTGGCGTTGGTGAACCCGAAGCTGGGCAAGTTCAAAGTGACTGCGAAGGGCGGCATCGTCGCGGAGTCGTTTTTTGATTTTGATATAGCGCTTCCGTACGTTGTTCTGATTCTGCTGAATCTGCTGGCCCTGGCGAGCGCGCCAATCCATATTTTTTATCAAGCCACCGTGGAACCGAGCACGGTGATGATCAACGTGCTCTGGATCCTGTTCAACACCGTTCTTCTGGGCACGGCGGCCGGCGTGGCCATGGAGAACAAGCAACTACGCAAGGACGTTCGCCTGGATATGAGCCTCCCCATGGAGATTCATCTGCCGGGGAAGCGGCCAGCGTTTGGCGAATCGGTGGATATGTCTCTCGGCGGCGCCTCCTTGCGGCTGGACCAACCGCTTGATCTGCCGCCCGGGGTGGAGTTGGAGGTGTTCTATCCGCTGCGGGGCCAGCAAGCGGGCTTCAAGGCCACGGTGGTGAGCGGGGACGCGCAGACGGTACGCATTCAATATGACAAGCTGACGCTTGAGCAGGAAGAGATGCTCACGCTGGTGCTTTTCTCCGGCGCGGATACGTGGCTCAATCGGATGGAGGATCGTCGATCTGACCGGCCGATGCAAAGCTTCGGCCAGCTTGTGAGGCTATCGATTCGCGGCGTAGGGTTTGCTTTGAGATCGCTCGCGCGAAAGCAGAAGGGGCGCCGGGGAACGGATCGGGCAACAGTGACCGCAACGATTCTTCTGGCGTTGCTGGCCCTCTGGCTGCCTGTCCGCATGCAGGCTGCGGCCACGGCTCCTGGTCCAGCTTCGTCTGAGCGTACAGCCGGTAGCGGGACCTTCGATCGTGAGCTTTCCTTCCGGGACCTGGTCCCGGGCGGTTCACTTGAGTTCGATGCTCCGCAGTCGGCGCAAAGTGTGCCTCTTGATCTGCCATCCGGCGAAGTGGTGGAGCGGAGCGAGTTACATCTGCGCTACAGCTTCGCAACAACTCTGATTGCCAGACGCAGCCTGCTGAAGGTGCTTTTGAATGGAACGCTTGTGGCTGCGCTGCCCGCGCCGGAGGGTTCCGGTGCGGGGCGAACCATCAGCACTGATCTCTCCCTGCCCGGGGATCTGTTCCTGCGCAACAACACGCTGGAGTTCAAGCTTGCAGGGGATGATCCTGCCCCTTGCGAACACGCTCGCAACCAACCCTGGGCGCGCATTGACGCCAGTTCGACGGTGGAGACTGCCGGAGTCTTACTTCCCCTGGCCAACGATCTTGAGCAGTTGCCGCTACCGTTCTATGAGGGCGGCGTCAGCGGGCCTGTGGCAGACATTCCGTTCGCCTTTCTCGCACCGCCCGATCGACAGACGCTGCAGGCCGCTGGAGTGGTGGCCTCCTGGTTGGGAGTTCGCGCTGGATCGCAGCGACCTGATCTGCCGGTGTCCGTTGGCCCGCACCTGCCACAGGGCAACGTGATTCTGTTTGCCGATCATCCCGCGTCTCTACCCCCAGGTCTGGATCTGGCAGTGAGCGGACCAGTGGTCGCTGAGCGCACCAATCCGGACGATCCTTACGGCAAGGTGCTGATTGTGGCGGGCGCGGATGGCGCTGAGACTCTGGCAGCGGCCCAGGCTTTGGCCCTGGAAGAAAGGATCAGCGAAGCCGGCGGCGTCTGGGCTCCTGCCGCCGTGCTGCTCCCCAGGCGCAGGGCCGACGACGCTCCACTCTGGTTGAGCACCGGGCGGACCGTGCCGCTGTGGGCCTCCACTGGCGAACAGGAGAAGCCGGCCAATGGTTCCAGCCCGGTTGTGATCGATTTTCGTCTTCCTCCGGACCTGTACTACGGCGGCCGCACCTTCATCACGCTGCGTGCCGATTACACCTACAGCCCGGCGCGGGCTACCCCGGGATCGTTGCTGCGCATCGCCATGAACGGCGTGACGGTGCAAGATCTGCCTTTGCCGCTGGGCAAGGAGACGAGCAAGCGGGTTTCCAGTGTGGTCCATGTGCCGATTGCAGACCTGCGGCCGTTTGCGAACAGGCTGGAATTCCGCTTTCTTCCGCCGCTCGCGCAGTCTTCCGATTGCGTTCTGACCCCTCCCGCTGATCTGAACGGCGCGATCTGCAGCAGCTCTTCTCTCAGCTTGAGGCTGCTGCATCACTGGGCGATCTTGCCGGACCTGAAGCTCTTTTCCGCCGCCGGCTTTCCTTTTACTCAGTACGCCGATCTTTCGCAGAGCACAGTGGTCTTGCCGCAGCACGCTTCGAACCGGGAGATCGCTGTCTATCTGATGCTGCTCGAGTCCTTCGGCAGCCAGACCGGATTTCCGGCTGTGCGCGTCAGAGTCGGCGGGTCGGGGATACAAGGCAGGCCATTCGATGATCTGGTGATTGGAACAGCCGGCGATCAGCCGGCGTTCGCCCAGTTGCGTGGCCGGCTGCCGGTTGCGTGGAGCGCCAGCGGCGTTTCGCTGGTTGCTGGGGGCAGTCTCCTCGCTGCCGGTGAGCACCTGGGATGGCAGTTGGCGGAGATGAGGCCGGGGTGGTGGCGCACCCTGGAGACGTTGTTGGGCGAGGGCAGGCTCCGCGACCCAATCGATGCAGATGCCTCGCTACCTCCCGAGGCCGTGATTGAGGAGGTTCAGTCGCCCTGGGGGAAGGGCCGTACGGTTGTGAGCATGGAGCTGCGCGATGATGGTGGCGCGGCAGCTTTGCGGAGCGCCCTTCGGCAGACCTCAATCCGCAGCGGTCTTGCGGATTCTGTGAGTGTGCTACGCGAGGGCAGGTTTTCCTCTTATCGCGAGGGAGACCAGAGGTACACCGTGGGCCGGCTGGAGTGGTGGGAGATCCTCCGCTACCATCTGCGGGAGTTTCCGTGGCTCGTCGTGCTGCTCAATTTTTTACTAGCCTTGTTTCTCGTGCCCTGGATCCAAGCTCGGCTCGATTCCCGCCAACGGATGAGACTGGAGGCGGGAAAGCTATGAGATGGAGATATGGAGTATGGCTACTGGCGATGGTTCTGCAGCCTGTGCTGCACGCCCAGACCAGGAGCGCGTGGCCTTTCTGGTCCAGTTATCAGCAGCACTTCATTAGCCCGGATGGCCGCGTCACGGACTTCTCCCGCGGCTCCATGACCACCTCTGAGGGACAGAGCTATGCGCTGTTCTTCTCCCTGGTGGCGGACGATGCAAAGGAGTTTGAGCGCATCCGGCAGTGGACGGAAGACAACCTGGCCAGCGGCAGCCTGGCGGAGAACCTGCCCGCCTGGAGCTGGGGAAAGGACGCGCGGGGAGGGTGGGGGGTTCTTGATCGGAACTCCGCCGCTGACGCGGATCTTTGGATTGCCTACAGTTTGTTGGAGGCGGGAAGACTCTGGCGCAACACGGCCTACACGCGGACCGGAAGGGCGCTGCTGGCGCAGATCGCGCGGGAGGAGGTTGCCTCTGTGCCCGGCGTGGGCGTGGTGCTGATGCCCGGACGGACGCCGCTGTTCTCTGGCCAGGGCCGCTGGATTCTGAATGAAAGCTATGCTCCGCTTCCGTTGCTCTTGGCCGCGGCGTCGGCTGACCCCGCAGGACCGTGGCGGCAGATGGCCAGAGATCTGCCGCTGTGGCTCCAGAAGGCCAGCCCGTCCGGCTTCGCCATGAACTGGGTGGAGTGGTCGGCGGGCAGGTTTACTGCGGTTGCGGGCCCTGACGTGCTTGGAGCGGGAGCAGGAGCGGTTGGCGAGGGCAATGGGAGCTACGACGCGATTCGCGTCTACCTGTGGGCGGGCATGACGGACCCGAAGACGCCGGGCGGGATGAAGATTCTCTCCATCTTTGCCCCAATGGCGCGGTTGCTGGCGCAAGGGCAACGCCCTCCGGAGGTGGTGAGCCCAGACGGAGAGGTTCTCAGCCAGAACTCTCCGGTGGGATTTGCGGCGGCGCTGATGCCCTTTCTGTTGCGTTCGGGAGATCCGGCAGCGGCCGAGGCTGAGCTGGAAAGGGTGAACGCGCAGGTGGATCGCTCCACCGGTCTATTGGACGCCGATCCACGTTACTACGATCAGAATCTGGCGCTATTCGCGCTGGGATGGAAGCAGAACCGATTTTACTTTGCCACGGACGGGAGATTGAGGGTTCGATGGAGGCGTTAGAGGAGTCTTCCTGGCGATGGAATGCGGCGATTCAAGAGCGATGGACACCCTTCTTTCGGGGACGACGCTGCCTCTCCACAACGGCAAGACCACTTGCGAGGGAGCGATGGGCGTGAGAAGAACGCCTGGCGTGAGAACGACGTTTCGCGTCAGAATCCTGCGCGGGGTCTTCGTCTCGGTTCTGTGCATTGTTGCCGTCGCAGGCGCCGCCGCTACGGCGCAGCAAGGTTCGCCGGCGGAACAGGCTCTGCTGGCGCGGGCACGGGCGTTTGCCGGGCGCAGCCAGTTGGATATGGCCGCCCAGGCCTGGAATCAGGTGCTGCTCTCCGATCCAGACAATCAGGAGGCATTGGCGGGGATTGCCGGCGCTGAGATGCAACTGGGCCACCGCCGGCAGGCGGAGGCCTATCTGGGCAGATTGCGCCACGTTGGCGGCGATGCGAAGCTGATTCAGCAGATTGAGTCGATGCCGCAGGGGCAGCCCGCTGCGCAGCGTCTGCAAGCTGCCCGGCAACTGGCAGACAAGGGCCAGTATGCCGCTGCGCTCAGCATCTACCGGTCGCTGTATGGAGATGATCCTCCGCTGGGCGACATTGCGCTGGCGTATGACGACACCGAGGCAGCGATTCCTGCCGAGCACGACCGCGGCGTGGAAGGTCTGCGCAGCCTGGCGCAGCGCTTTCCTGCCGATCCGCGTTACGCTGTCACGCTGGGACGCGCGCTCACCTACGCCCCAGCTACCCGAGCGGAGGGCATCGCCCTTCTGCAAAGGTACCCTGATATCCCCGCGGCAGAGAGTGCGCTGAAACAGGCCGAGGCATGGCAGCGGACGGCGGCAGAGGCTGCGGCCAGGACGGCGGACTCAGAAGACTCCCGGCTTGCGGCCGCCTATCGGGCGCTCAACCGAGGAAGGCTGGCGCAGGCGCGGGACCAGTTCCAGAAGCTTGTGGCGCAGGACTCCGCGGATCCACGCGCGCTGACTGGTTTGGGCTACGTTTTTATGAAGCAAGGTGATTTTGCCGCTGCCGAACACTCCTTTGCGCGTGCGCGAGCGAGGGGAGCCAGTGGGCTGGATGGCAAGATCACCGAGGCGCGATTCTGGCAGCGCATGACCAAGGGCGCAGAGGAACTGAAGGCCGGCGCAACAGACGCTGCAATCGAAGATCTCCACGCCGCCACCGTGCTTGAACCGGCGAACCCCGATGCGTTGCAGGCGTTGGCGGGGGCGCTGTGGAAGACGGGTGAGAATGGCCCGGCGGCAGCGGTCTTTGCCAAGGTGGTTCGCCTTGCTCCAGACCGCGCTGAGGCGTGGCGCGGTCTGTTCCTTACGCAGTCGGCTGCGCGAGACTTCCTGGCGGCGCTGGCTACCAACGATCACATGATGCCGCCGCTGCGGGATCGGTTGGAGAACGATCCGGCGTATCTGCGCACGCTGGCCGCAGACCAGCTTGCGGTTGGCCGTCAGGTTGACGACCCAGGGGTTGTCGAGCGGGCTCTTGCACTCTGCTCCCCACAGCGAGCTCAGAGCATGTCCATGGAAGGCCGGGGGCAATGCGCCGATCTGCTGGTGGAACTACATCAAAACGGCGCCGCGGCCGCGGTTCTTCAGCAGATGATTGCCGCTGCGCCAGAAGATGCTTCAGCATGGCTTTTGCTGATTTTGACGGAGCATCAACTCCTGCGCGACGATGCAGTTCTTGCGACTGTAGGACGCATGCCGCAGACGGTGCTCGCTCAGCTCAGCCATCATCCGGAGTTTCTGGGGCTGATGGGATCCATCGACCAGTCACGGAAACAGTGGGCGCCGGCGCGCGGCTGGCTCCAGAGAGCTATCGCTGCTTCTGCGCCTCCCTCGGAGGCTCTCGAACTCCAGCTTACCGATGTCGATCTGGCCTTGGGACGGCTGGAAGAAGCCATGACGATCGCTCAACGCGCGGTGCTCGAGCATCCCGGTGACCCCGCTCCGTGGAGCAGTCTGCTTACGGCACTGCACCAGGCGGGCCGTGAGCCAGAGGCTCTACGCGAGTTGCAAGCGATGCCCAGGCCGGTTCTCCTGCGGCTGGAAGCAGACCAAGGCTTCCTCCCGACGATGGCCTCGATTCAGGCTTCCACCGGCCATGTTGCGGATGCCGTGGGAACCCTGGATCGGCTGGCTGGCATGTATGCGGCGGAGCGGCAGGCTGAGCCCGTGGATCTGCTGCTGCAGTCCGGCTGGGTCTATCTTGATGCCGACGATTACGGCAGGCTGCGCAGCGTGATGAATCAGGTTGGCCATCCAAATCAACTTAGCGGCCAACAGCTCCTGGACTTGCAACGGCTTCTCACTGTGTGGAGCTTGCGCAGGGCATCTGCACTGGCAGAGGACGGGGATCGGCGCCAGGCCATTGCTCTGCTGGAAGCCGCTACGCAAGCCTTCCCGGGCGAGACCAGCGTCCGGGACTCGCTGGCGGGACTCTATCTGCAAGCCGGAGAGGCAGGACGCGCCTTTGCGATGTACCAATCGCTGGATGCAACCACGGCCAGCCCATCGCAGTTCCAGGTAGCCATTGGAGCCGCAATGGCTGCTGGAAAGACAAAACAAGCCTCCATCTGGCTGCATAGCGCCGTGACCCGCTTTCCCCAGCAGGCAGAGATCCTGAAGGTCGCGGGTGACTACGAACAGTCCGTTGGCCGTTCGGGACAGGCGGCTCGCTACTATCGCGCCGCGCTGCGTGCCATGGCGCGGCCTGCGCAGGTAGCGACCCAGGGCGGCGCGGCGGCCAACCGGCAAGCAGGCGCAACAGAGCAGGATGGCCATGCATCCTACCAACAATGGCAAGCGGCAGGTCTGGCGGTTCAGCCAGTGGGCGACGTGCAGCCGCTGCTGCGGTTGCTTGCCGCAGACTATGCCGTAGCTGACAAGGCTGTGGGAGCCCGAGACTCAGCGCGCCCAGGCGGTTCCAGTGCAACTCCGCAGCCGCCTGAAAGTTTGAGCGAACAGATCGACCAACAACTGCATGCCATCCAGGCACAGTTCAGCCCGTGGATTGGAGCCACCGTAGACGGCGGTTACCGCAGCGGTCAGCCGGGGTACGACCAACTATTCTCGTATTCGGCAGAGAGCGAAGAGTCTGCAACGCTTGGCTCCAGGGCGCGGATCACCCTGATTGCCGGTCCCATCCGTCTGGATTCGGGCGCCGCCAAAGTTGCCTCGCCGTTGCGCCTGGGAACCTTGCCGGCAACAGCGATTCCAACGCCTCAGACGGCCTCAGGCGTGGGTGGCGAGGTGCAACTCCATGCGGATGACTTTGCCGCTTCTTTCGGGACCACGCCGCGGGGCTTTCCGGTGGTCCACTGGACTGGCGGTGTGTTGCTGCAACCGCCATCGGCTCACTTTACGCTTACGCTTGCACGCAGCCCCATTCAAGACTCCGAGCTCGCTTACTCCGGACTGAGGAACGAAGGAAGCACCGGCGCTCTCCAGCAGGGCAGCATCTGGGGTGGGGTGATCGCCAACAGCGGAGAGCTCCAGATCGTATCCGGTGGGGCAAAGTCCGGATGGTATCTGCAGGGTGGCTACCAGTACATCACCGGTCATCACGTGCCTGCCAACCGGCGCGCCGATGGAGACCTGGGCGCTTACTGGACGGCGTGGCGAAGGGCGGCATCGGGAAGCCTCACCGTCGGCATGAACTTCTTCGGCATGCACTACGACCGGAATCTGTACGACTTTACCTACGGGCAGGGCGGATATTTCAGCCCGCAAGCCTTTGCGATCGCCGGTGTCCCGGTCAACCTGACCGGGCGATCCGGGCGGCATTGGCACTATAAGGTGAGTGGCAGCCTGGGTGTGCAGGCGTTTTATGAGGCATCCACGCCATACTTTCCCTTGGATCCAGCCATCCAGAGCGCGCAGGGCGATCTGTATTTCCCGGCATCCACTACGGTAAGCGCCAATTACAACTTCAATGGAGAACTCTCCTACGTCACCCACCATCACTGGTATGTGGGAACCTACGCCGACTTCAACAATACGCGTGACTACGCTGAGTCCCGGGCGGGCTTTTTTCTGCGTTATGTCTTCGCTGCGGAAGATGACGCCGGGGAAACGGTCCCCACCGGCCTGTTCCCCACGACAGGTTACCGGCCTGTCCGTGTTCCGTAGGGTCGTCACCCGAGGGGTCGGAGTTGCACAAGGGGCCGAGGTTGCTTTAAGGGGGAAGCGATGGTGTCTGCCGTGGAAAGACTCCTTTCCATGCCGCGGGTGCGCGTCACAAGCGGCGGAAGACAGCGCTGAGCCTTTGACGAGGCAGACCGGCTGGATGAGGGCTGGCGTCTGAGGGGTTTGTGAGGCTGCTGTTTGGGGCGGCTCCTTGACAATGGCAAAGCTAACCTTGTAAAAGGCGACTATCGCAATATTCGTGTTCTAACGAAAGAAAACGATACTTGCCGCTACCGATTTGGCGGCTATGCAACGGCTGCCAGCAGAACGCGGATAGGAGATTCCAATGAGATCGCTCGGCAAGATGTCTAAGGTTGTTGTGCTCTCCCTCTTTGAGTTTGAGGGTTCTTCTATTGTTCCCATGCGTGCTTTTGCTCCGCAAGCGAAGGCGGATGGGCACAGACGCGGATGGGTGCGATGTTCCCTGGCGCTGCTGTTGACAGCTCTTCTGGCGCCATGGTGTGCTGCTCAAAGCAGGCCAACTCTCGCGCCGCTCCCGCCTATGGGCTGGAATGACTGGGCCCACTATCAGTGTGACTTTACGGCGCAGACCATTCTGGAGAATGCCCACGCGCTGGTGCGTACCGGTCTGGCCGCTCGTGGCTATCGGACGGTAACTATAGACGACTGTTGGATGCTGAAAGACCGTGACAGCCATGGGAATCTGCAGGCGGATCCGGAGCGGTTTCCGCATGGCATGAAGGCGGTGGCAGATGCTGTCCACTCCCTTGGGCTGAAGTTTGGCATCTATGAAGACGCGGGCTCACAGACCTGTGGCGGCTTTGCCGGAAGCGGCGTACCGGATGGCGGCGGCAGGGACCACTTTCTTCAGGATGCGAAGCTGTTTGCCTCCTGGGGTGTGGATTATCTGAAGCTTGACGGATGCAATGTGTATGCGGCCAAGGGGGAGAGCCAGAATGCAGCTTACCGCGCGGCCTATCGAGCCCAGAGTGCAGCGCTGCATCAAGTGGCGCGGCCTGTGATCTTTTCTGAATCGGCCCCCGCCTACTTTCAGGACACCACGGACTGGTATGACGTGCTGAGTTGGGTCCGACACTACGGACAGTTATGGCGCGAGGGTTCGGATATTGCGACTTTCGACGCCAAGGCTCCCAATGCTCCGCGCTTCCATAGCGTACTGTGGAACTACGCCTACAACCTGCCTCTGGGGCGCTTTCAATCTCCCGGCAACTGGAACGATGCGGACTTCCTCATTGGAGGCGATGGGGGCGTGACGCTGGCCGAAACCCGCAGCCAGATGGCGCTTTGGTCGATGATGTCGGCGCCGTTGATTCTAAGCTCTGATTTGAATATGCTGAGTCCGGCAGCCATCTCCGCTCTAAGTAATCAAGCTGTGCTGAGCGTCGATCAGGATTCACTGGGACGGATGGCGACGCTGCTCCGTCGTACTCCCTCTTCCGATCTTCTATTCAAAGAGCTGGCCGCGGGCCGCTATGCGGTGGCCGTGCTCAACCGTGGCAGCGCGCCGTTGCGCGTCGAACTCCACGCAAGCGATCTGGGATTTGAGCCTGCGGGTTGCCGGTTTGCTTCGACGGATCTTTGGAGTGGCACGCGCGAGCCGGATGCGCTGAGCCTGCAGGCTGAGATTGCGCCGCATGACACGGCGATCTGGAAGATCCAGCCTGCCGCGGCCTGCGGTGTTCCTGCCCGCACGGGGGTGATCACGCGCCTGGCCTCCGGACGCCATCGAGACGTGGAGGGCTATGCGCTCTGCCTGGCGTCGTCTGGAGATGTGGAGGCTTGCTCGGCCTCAGAAGGGCAGCGGTGGACCGTAACCTCCTCCGGCGCTCTCGAATCCTCCGGAAGATGTCTTGCGGCTGTTGACGGCAAGGTGCTGATGCAGACGTGCGGGTCGTCGGATGCGCAGCGCTGGGAGTATACGTTGTTGGGGGATCTCGTCAACCGTAACAATCACCTTTGCCTGACAGGGCACAAGGCGAACGGGCTCACGGTGGAGACCTGCGGGCATTCTCCCGCTACGCAGATATGGTCTTTGCCCAATGATCCGGGTTACCGGTAAGAGTGAGGCGGCTGCCTGTTTGGTTGACAACAAAGCGTCTAGTTCAGCTTTTGCTGATGGAAGATGTGGCGAGATTCCGCTTTAAAAATCCTCTACGGCGTCGTCGACCTTCGGCAGAACATCATGTTCGCCGGCGATCCAGACGTAGAGGGTGGGCAGAAGGAAGATGCTCATGACGAGGTCGGTGATCAGTCCGCCCACAATCACGATAGCGAATGGGCGCTGGGAATCTGAGCCGATGGCGTGGGAGAGAGCAGCCGGCAAGAGGCCGAGCGTGGCTACCAGCATGGTCATCATGATGGGACGAAGGCGCATAACGGCTCCCTCGACGGCTGCGGCTTCAATGGTGGTTCCGCGCGCGCAACTGGTTGATGTACTCCAGCATAATGACGCCCGTCTGCACTGAGACGCCAAAGAGGGCAAGGAAGCCGATGCCGGAAGAGACGCTGAAGTTGGAGCCTGTAATCAGGAGCGCGAGCAAGCCGCCAACGCGCGCCAGGGCGACGTTGACGAGAATCAGAATCGCCCACTTGAACGATTTAAACATGGTGTAAAGGATGATGAAGATCAGCAGTACGGTGATGGGTACGATGACGCCCATGCGGGCCTCGGCTCGAACTTCGTCCTGGTACTCGCCCTCCCAGCCCAGGTGATAGCCGCGCGGCAACGGCGCCTGCTCCTTTACCTTTTGGATGGCCTCGCGAACGGCGTCGCCCATGGCCCGGCCGCGCACGCTGTATTTGATGGCCACGTAACGCTCATTATTTTCACGATAGATCTCGGAGCCTTCGTCGGCCTCACGGATGTCGCAGAGCTGCGCTAGCGAGACGCGTTCACCACTGGGTGAGAGCAGGCGGATGTTTTCAATTGCTTGTTGCGTATTGCGGTAGGGAAGCGAGTAACGCAACACGAGATTGTAGGCCTCTTCACCGCGGAGCACCTGGGTGAGTGCGGTTCCACCGACCGCGGTTTGAATTGCATCCTGCACGTCCGCCACATTGATGCCCCAACGCGCAGCCTTCGGGCGATCGACCACGAAGTTGAGATCCGGCTGGCCCGTAACCTGAAAGACGCCTATGTCCGTGATGCCCGGCACGTGGCTCATGACGGTCTCGATCTGATTGGCCAGGTCTTCCAGCTTATGCAGGTCGCTGCCGTAGACCTTTGTCGCCAACTCTCCCTTGACGCCGGAGACAGCTTCTTCCATATTGTCTTCGATGGGTTGAGAAAAGCCCCAGATGACGCCAGGGAACTGTTTTTCAAGCTGGGCTTGCATGGAGGCGATGAGGTCGTTTTCATTTTGTTTGAAGACGGGGCGCCACAGGCTCCTTTCTTTGAGATCGACAAAGTACTCTGTGTTGAAGAAGCCAGTATGGTCGGTTCCATCATCGGGGCGTCCTACCTGGCTCCAGCATTGTTTGACCTCAGGATAGGAGCAGAGCAGGATCCTGGCCTGGTTGGCGACCCGCAAGCCTTCGGTGGGTCCCACGCTCTGTTCCAGCGTGCCCCGCACCCAGAGAGCGCCCTCGTCCAGATGCGGTAAAAACTCTGAACCGATGACGCCGCCGAGCCAGAGGTACAACGCAAGAAACAGGCTGATGACTGCTACGCCCACCGTGAAACCGCGGTGATGGATGGACCAGGTTACGCCCTTGCGATAACGGCGGGTGAGGAACGTCATCACTGGATTGGTCCATTCCTTGGCTCCGTTCTTAAAGAACAGGCTGGAGAGTACAGGCGCAATCACCATGGAGAAGAAGAGCGCACCCAGCAGCGCGGCCGCTACCGTCCACGCCATGGGACGGAAGAGGCGGCCTTCCACGGACTGAAGGGTAAAGATGGGTAGATACGCGGTGATGATGATGGCGATGGCGTAAAAGACAGGACGCTGCACCTCATGGGCTGCCTCGCTGATCTTTTCCAACGGCGTCAGGTGCTCATGGCCGTCGTGGGAGAGATGGCGGACGATGTTTTCCACCATCACCACCGCTCCATCAACCACCATGCCGAAGTCCAACGCTCCGAGCGAGAGCAGATTGGCTGGAATATGCTTCAAATCCAGGCAGATGGCGGCAAAGAGCAAGGCGAAGGGAATCGTGAGGGCGACGATGAACGCACCACGTAGGTTGCCGAGGAAGAGAAACAGGATGATCGAGACCAGGATCATGCCGTCGGTGAGGTTGCGCAGCACGGTGTGGGTTGTAAAGTGAACCAGGTCACTGCGATCCAGGAAGGGCCGTATGGTGACGCCCTTGGGCAAGATGGATTGGTTGAGCTCTTTGACCATCTTTTGTATGCCTTCGAGCACCGGCTCAGCATCCGCGCCCTTTTGCAGCAGCGCAATATCGGAGACTACGTCGGTGTTGTCGATCAGCCTGCCGTCAGGGTCCTTCAGCGTCAGTCCGGTCTGGCCCAGGCGGATCATGGGCCCTTGCGCAACGATACCCAGATTTTTGATCTGGATGGATGTTCCGCCCTTATCGGTGACGAAGATGTTTTCGATGTCTTGAACGTTGCGATCCAGTCCGACCTCGCGGACATTGATCTGTTGCTGGCCCTCCTGGATGAAGCTGCCGCCTCCGTTCAGATTGTTGTTGCTGAGAGCTTGCTCTACCTGGGCAAGGCTGAGCCCATAGTCGACGAGTTTGTCGGGATCCAGGGGAACTTCGTACTCGCGGGTGGGTCCACCAAAGGGGCTCACGTCGACGACACCGGGGACGGATTTGATGTATTTGTCTACCGTCCAGTCTTCGAGCGACTTGAGGTTCATCGCATCGTACTCGGGGTTAGTGCTCTGGAGGGTCCACCAGTAGATCTGGCCGACCGGGCTCCAGTCGGTTCCCATCTGCGGCTGGACGCCGTTGGGGAGGGTTACCTGGGAGAGCCTTTCGAGGACACGTTCGCGATTCTCAAAGTCGGTGGTGTCATCGCCAAAGACCATCTCCACCGTTGAGAGGCCAAAGATAGACCACGAGCGGACATGGACGACGCCGGGGATCCCGTTCATGACGATCTCCAGCGGTATGGTGACTTGTTGTTCGATCTGCTCAGCGGAGATTCCAGGCCATTGTGCGATCACGTCAACGTAGTTATTGGCGACGTCGGGATAGGCTTCGACGGGAAGGCTGTGAAACGAGACGATGCCCCAGGCGAACAAGAGGATGGCAATCGCCAGAACCAGAAATCGATTCTGGAGGGCGAAATCGACGAGTTTGCGAATCATTTCGCCTCCGCCGTCGCCTGCAGATTGAGAACGTCTTTGACTACCTGCTCTCCTGGCTGGACGCCGGACAGAATCTCCTGCCGGCCTTGTGGCAGCGTGATTCCAGGGATCACCGCAACGCGTTTGAACTCGCCCTGGCCGGCTGGTTCAAAGACCCAGTCGCGATCGTGCAGATGCAGGATGGCGCTGGCCGGTACGGTCGCATGCGGTGTTACGGTGCGGCTGGTGAGGGTTGCCGTTACGAACATTCCCAGACGCAGGATGCCGGGATTGGCCACTTCGATACGCACCTTGGCGGTGCGGATGGTGGGATCCAGGACGGGACCAATGTCACTCACGCGCCCGGTAAGGAGTTTGTCTGGATAGGCGGTCAGGTGGATTTCAGCCTGCTGCCCTAGCCTCACCTTGGGCAGATCGTTCTCGTAGACGTCACAGATGATCCATACCCGGCTGAGATCCGCGATGGTAAAAGCCGTGGCCGAGCCAGAGAGGTTGACGCCGATGGCAGCGGCCTGGGTGATGTTCTGCGCGACGATCACCCCCGAGGCGGGTGCGAAGACGTTCACGATGGGGCTGGGATGGTTTTTGTTGACGCCGAAGATCTTCAATTGCTGCTCGGCGGCGGAGAGATCTGCTTTGGCGTCCTGCTCGCTGTCCGCCGCTTGCTCCAGCATGGACTGCGAGATGGCTCCGTGTTGATAGAGATCTTCAGATCGGAGGTATTGCTTCTTGGCGAGTTGTTCGTCGGCCGCGGCCTTGACGTAGGTATCGAAGGCGGAGCTGATGTCCGGGCTGAGCACGCTAAAGAGCAACTGACCCTTCTTCACGCTGTCATCCAGCCGAGCGCGAATATCGACGACGCGGCCGTTGGCCATGGAGATTACGGGAATTTCACGCGAGATGTCCGGGTAGACCGCGCCGGTTACATCCAATCTCTCTGGTTCGTCGATACTGCCCACGGCCAACGTGGGGTACTGGTCAGGGTGAGCTACGGAGACGATGCCAGCATTGCTTGTCTCTATGACCTGCGCGCGGGGAACTGCTCCGCTGGCGGGATTGAACTTCCCGTTGCATCCCGTCTGCGCCAGCAATGCAGCCACACAGCAGGCGGTTGTCAAAGCAGAAGTTCTGATCATTGGATCACCTCGCGTCCCACAGCCATATTGAGTTGTGCCGCCGCCGTCATGTAGGCGCCGATCAGTTGCGCGTAGGCCAGTTGCACTTGCCGGTAGTCGCTTTGCGCGCTCAGAAAGTCCATCAGCGAGGCTCCGCCGTGCAGGTAAGCGTAGCTGACCGTGTCACGAACATGGAGCGCTTCGGTATAGTATTTGTCCTTGTAGGGTCTTAGCAGGTCGATGTTGCTGCGCACCAGTTCGTAGGCTGTATCCACATCGCTGAATACCTGTGCCTGTTCAGCATCCCTCGCTTGCTGGGCGCGGTCGATGTCAATCTGGGTGCGCTGCTTCTCGCCCTGGTTGCGGTCAAAGACCCGCAGTGGGATGCTCACGTTGAAGCCCAGGGTGTTGGTTGCGATTTCGTTGCTGGTAGGCGCGTTGTTCCAGGTCCACCAGGCTCCGAGGGTCGGATCGGTCGAGCCGTTGGAGACGGCCAGCTTGTGGTTGGTTTTGGACTGCTGGATCGTCTGCAGGGCGGCGCGAAGGTCGGGCCGCGCGGCAGACGCGGCGTCGCGATAGGTTTGCAGGGGTTCCAGGTTGTTGCTGAAATCGAATGGACCGGTCACGTCAAACTGGTCTACAGGCGTTTGCTGGTTGAGCATCTGCAGAAGCTGAATCTTGGCGGTGCGGAGGTTTACGATCGCCGTCTCCAGTTCCGATTCGTACTGTACCCGCAAGAGTTCGATGCGATCGAAGTCGATCTGGGCGATGTCGCCAGCCTTCAGGCGTTCCTGGCTGATGGCGATGATGTGGTCGTAGTAGGCCAGATCGGCCTGGGCCATCTCCAGCACGTCCTTGGCTTCGAGGGTCTGAACGAAGGCGCTGCGGAGGGTAAACTCCATGGTGCGCTTGAGGTCCTGGTGCTGGGATTCGGTGATGCGAGTGCCCTGCTGCGCGCTCTTCAGGCGCAGTTCGCGCTTGTGATCGCGCTCGTGCAAGTAGCTGACGCCGGTCTGCACAAAGGTGCCCGACATGGGTTCAATCACTCCCTGATTGGGCGCAATCTGGGTTCCGTCGACGGTGATGGATAGTTGAGGGTTCGGCCGCAGATCGGCCGTAGTTTCCTCGGCGCGCATCTCGTCGACGTTGTCCGCATCGGCCCGGAGCGCCGGATTGGTGGCCTCAAAACGCGCCTTCACCTGGTCCCAGGTAAGCCCCGCTTGAGCGTTCGCGCAACAGGGCGCCATCGCCAGGACTACAGCGATTGTTCCGGGAACCAGCGAGAGCCTGAAGGCAACGGAAGAAAAGGTTCGTTTCATAACAGTGCCTTTACGCCGCAGGCGCGGCGCGGACGGGAAGAGAGAGATGGAAGAGGGTTGGAATCGAGCGGGGGCCGGGGCGGGAATCAGTCCTGCGGCGGAGGGTGGGGCCAGTCGATTGGAGGTCGAGACCTTAAGAATAGATGAGAAAGGGTGTGCCTCCTGTGCCTCCCGATTGGGGCATCGATCGCCAGGCCGCCGGCTGTGCGGAGGGTCGGCAGGCGTGTGGTTTGCGCCATGCCTCGGCCTGTCTGCGGTTTTGGTGATGGGTTGGATTCAGAAGAGAGGTGTTCAGCCGGTCGAACGCCATGCAGGGGATCGACCCAGCTCGACTGAAGATTGAGAGTGCGTTGCATGCCGAAAGTTCATTTTTGCCCAGCGAAAGAGCTTCGATGGAGCGTAGCGAATGGAAGATTCCAATGTCTATCGATACCATGATTCTACCGTTATGGACGCTTCTGCACGGGTGCGGGGATACGGTTTTTGGCAAATTCATCTTCTTGAACCTTGGTAGCTGAGGAGATCCCACGGTATGGCGGGCATCTGGATTCGGGACAGGATTGTCCTACGGATGCAGGCAGCGTTCGTGTACCAGCCCAGCGTTCCTTCTACCGAGTTGGTGAGGGTACTGGGACGAACGGACTCTGACGGAGCAGGCGTGCACCTGGATACAGGAGCGGAAAGATTGACATCTCTTTTATCGCAGGCCGGTATGGTCGCCGGGGGCGTGGTCTGCGGCCGTCGGTCTTCTCTTGTGCGGAGGGATGGGACGAATGGAGCGCGGGGTGCAGCTTGGCTGCCGCTGCGCCGGGAGCAGATGGGGCCGTCTTCGAGAAGCAAGTGCGAAGGCGCACCACCCCGCAGTTCGATTATTCTGGGAGCTAAGGCGAATGACCTCCGATGACAAGCTCGATCCAGCGCGGCGGCGGCGCATGCGCAACGCAGAGCGCAGACTGCGCGAGGCCCAGAAGCGCCTGATGCAGGCAGAGCGCAGCATCCGGCACTGGATGCGTGTCCTGGCTGACCTGAAGTACGAGAAGACGTGCGCGATCCAGCCCCCACTCTGGCCGGAAGAGGAGTTGAAGACGGCGGAGGATAGTGCGCCTGGTGAATGAAGCGGGGGTACGGACGAGCCATGCCGTTGCCAACGGGAGGTAGATTTGATGGAGATTCAGCGAGCGGGGGCACAGCCCTCTACGAAGGGATCGGCGGAGTGGTTTACGGGGTCGGTACGGATCGATCCCTTATTCCAGGCGCCGGAGCCAGCCAGGGTGCAGGGCGCATTGGTTACGTTTGAGCCGGGCGCTCGGACGGATTGGCATACGCATCCCCTGGGGCAGACCCTTCTGATTAGCACCGGTTGCGGCTGGGCGCAGCGTGAGGGCGGTCCAGTCGAGGAGTTGCGTCCCGGGGATGTGGTTTGGTTCGCACCGGGTGAGAAGCACTGGCATGGCGCTACATCCAGGACGGCCATGACCCATGTTGCCATCCAGGAGAGGCTCGATGGGGTGGCCGTGGATTGGCTGGAGCCGGTGAATGACCACCAGTACAGCAAAGGGGACGCAAGATAGACGGCTCCCGATGCGCCGCACTCCCGTATTTTGCTCGATGGGTTGCGAACGAGGCTTATCTGCGGAGTTGCGGCGGTCCATCGCCCTTAGCCTTACGCAGCATTCAGGGTGCAGCGGGTGCTCCGTCTTTTCCGTCGCTGGCCACTCTGTTCTTCAGGGTCTAATCTATTGTAGGTAGATCATCCAATAGGAGAATCATTGCACATGAAATCGTTCGGCTATGCAGCGCAGAGTAAGACCTCGCCCCTCACCCCTTTTCACTTTGATCGCCGCGAACCGGGACCCGAGGACGTTGTCGTGGCGATAGAGTACTGCGGCATCTGCCACTCGGACATCCATCAAGTCCGCGACGAGTGGGGCGAATCGATGTATCCCATGGTTCCAGGCCACGAGATCGTCGGCCGGGTTTCTGCGGTAGGATCAAAGGTCACGCGGTTCAAGCCGGGCGATCTGGCGGGAGTGGGAGTTACGGTTGAGACCTGCATGACCTGCGAGAACTGCAAGGCGGGCGCGGAGCCCTACTGCACCAAGGGCATGGTGGGAACGTACAACGCGAAGACCTACGCCGGCGAGATGACCTACGGAGGGTACTCGGACAACATCGTAGCGCCCCAGCACTACGTTTACAACATTTCGCCGGAGCTGGATCTGGCTGCGGTGGCTCCGCTGCTCTGCGCGGGCATCACTACCTACTCTCCTCTACGCCACTGGAAGGTGGGACCCAACAAGAAGGTGGGAGTGGTTGGGCTTGGAGGTCTAGGTCACATGGGGCTGAAGTTCGCGCACGCTATGGGAGCGCACGTAGTCCAGTTCACCACTTCGGAGAGCAAGGCAGCCGATGCGCGGCGGCTTGGAGCGGATGAGGTGGTGATCAGCAAGGACGCATCGGCTATGGCCCGGCATGCAAGCAGCTTTGACTTCATCCTGGATTGTGTGTCCGCACAGCACGACATCAACGCTTATCTGAACCTGTTGCGGCTGGACGGAACGCTATGCCTGGTTGGCTTGCCCGAAGATCCTCCGGTGGTCTGGCCGTTTTCTGTGGTGACGAACCGCCGATCGCTCTCCGGCTCCATGATCGGGGGCATGAAAGAGACGCAGGAGATGCTGGATTACTGCGCGGAGAAGAAGATCGTTTCAGACATTGAGCTGATCGGCTACGATCGCCTGGAGGAGGCTTATGCCCGAGTGGTCAAAGGGGATGTGAAGTATCGCTTTGTCCTGGATGGCAAGACCTTGAAGAAATAGAGAACTCCTGACACAAGCGTATTTTTACGGGTAAATTTGGGGCTTTGGGCTCAGACCAATCTCTGTATGGTAGTTCTGTGCGATCGAGCGCACGTAGCAGATGTTGGAGGATGGTTCAGGGGGATTGTTGCGGACCCAAACCTGTCCGATGTTGGTTGCGAGCAAGAACGGCCAGCTAGCCGTGGGGCTGACCGCAATCACTCGCCGGGCATTGCGGCGATCCATAGGCGCTTTTGCTTGCGCATAGAGGATGGTCAGCGGGTGACGCAGGCCGCAGGAGTGAGCTAGGCCAGGGCCTGCATGGGATGGAGCGGTTAGCCATGCCGGGCAGCACCTCGGCCAGACGCTTGCAGATGGCCCGCCGAGCTTGCGGCAGGTTTCGACGATCGAGAGGATGGCGGCGGTGATTGGGACCGCTTCTTTGCTGCCGATGTGCAGACAGCCCCACCATCCAAGAGCAGTTCGGCCGCATGGAATTCTCCGCCCAGTTGGACGGTACGGCCTGAAACGGCGCACTTGTCTATCTGGAGATCCGAGACGGCTAACGCTTGCGACAGACGGAAACACTGGGTGCGGGTCACGAGGGCGCCCACGGTCTGAAGCACTTCGAGAAAAGGCCCTATTTTTCCAGTGGAAAAGAATGTTGCTGACGGGGGAGGGATGTGAACAGTAAAATTCCGCTGAATTTCCTGGAAAGGTTCCGCCGATGAATACAGATTCTTCCTGCTGCTCGAAGTTACGAATTTTCCTTTTGCTGTTTTCTTCTCTGTTGCCGGCGATGCTACTCGCCGCCTTGGGCGCGGCTCCGGCTGGAGCACAGCAGGCGGCGATGAACTATGCGCAGGCTGTTCAACGGGCCAGGGCCGTGGTGGCCAAAATGACTCTGGATGAAAAGATCACCGAGTTGCATGGAATCCAAACGCCGACACTCTATCGCTATATTCCCGGGGTACCGCGGTTGGGGATTCCTCCGCTGCAGATGACCAATGGCCCGGCCGGAGTGGGGCCTGGCGGCGCTGGCCCCCAGAAGCGAGCTACGGCTTTGCCTTCACCGCTGCTGCTGGCCGCCACGTGGAATCCGAGCATGGCTTATGAGTACGGCAAGATTGCCGGCGAGGAGACGCGGTCGACGGGCAATACTCTGCTGGAAGGGCCAGACGTGAATATCGCGCGCATTCCTCAGAACGGACGCACCTTTGAGGGCTTGGGCGAAGATCCTTATCTGGATGCGCGGATGGCGGTGGCGAATATCGAAGGCATTCAGAGTACGGGCATTATGGCCACCGTGAAGCACTATATCGCCAATAACCAGGAGTCGAATCGGTTCAATGTGGATGAAATTGTGGGCGAGCGGGCATTAAGGGAACTCTACATGCCTGCCTTCAAAGCTGCGGTGCTGGAAGGACATTCGGCGTCCGTGATGTGCGCTTACAACAAGGTGAACGGGGCGTTTAACTGCGAAAACACTCCGCTGCTGGAGGATACGCTGAAGAAGGAGTGGAAGTATGACGGCTTTGTGATGTCAGACTGGGGAGCGACGCACAGCACCGTGCCCAGTGCGCTGGCGGGCCTCGATCTGGAGATGCCTACGGGCCGGTACTTCAACGATGCTTTGAAGCAGGCGGTTGAATCGGGCCAGGTACCGATGTCCGTGATCGACGACAAGCTGGTGCGCCGATTCGCGAAGATGATGCAGTTTGGCACATGGGGCCCGGCGCCGGCGATTACACCGATTCCGGCATTCGCGCACGGCGAGGTAGCGCGCACGATTGCCGACGAGGGGATTGTGCTGCTGAAGAACGACGGCAACCTTTTGCCGCTGGGAATCGGAGAGTACCGTTCGATCGCGCTCATCGGTCCTTACGCGGTACGGCCCGATAGCGGCGGAGGCGGAAGTTCGCATGTGATTCCGCTGTACACGATTACGCCTTACGATGGCCTGCAAGCCGCGATAGAGGGCCGCATTACGGTGCTGGATGGCAGCGATGTGGACGCCGCCGTGGCGGCCGCAAAGCGCGCGCAGATTGTGATTGTGATGGTGGGCGACGAGAATACCGAAGGACGCGATCACCCGATCACCTTGCCCGAGGGACAGGACAAGCTGATTCAAGCGGTTGCCCAAGCCAATCCCAAAACAATTGTGGTGGTGAAGAGCGGTTCGGCGGTTCTGATGCCGTGGATCGATGAGACGCCGGCAGTGCTCGAGGCCTGGTATCCCGGCGAAGAAGATGGCGACGCCGTGGCAGACGTGCTCACGGGCAAGGTGGACCCTTCCGGCAAGCTGCCGATCACATTTCCGGCGAGCCTCGATCAGACGCTGGCAAAGAATCCCGAGCAGTATCCGGGTATGGACGGAACGGTGCGCTACACCGAGGGGCTGGATGTGGGTTATCGCGGATACATGGCGAACCACGAAGCGCCGCTGTTCCCGTTTGGCTTCGGGCTGTCGTACACAACATTCAGCTTTCAGGGTCTGACGGTGAAGCACGCGGCGGGCAGCCATGACGCAACCGTCAGCTTCAAGGTGACGAACACCGGTAAGGCAGCGGGCGCTGAAGTGGCTCAGCTTTATCTGGGTTTCCCGAAGATTGCCGAAGGCAACGAGCCGCCAATTCAGTTAGAAGGCTTCCGCAAAATCACGCTGAATCCAGGCGAAACGAAGAGTGTGGAGCTGAAACTCGGCGTGCCTTCGTTTTCCTACTGGTCAGTGAAATCGCATGCGTGGGAGGTTGCGCCGGGCGAGTTTCAGGTGATGGTCGGTGATTCGTCAGCGAACACGCCGCTGAAGAGCACGATCACGATGCCGTAAGAGCCTTCCCAGGCAGACGAGTAGTAATCAGGACTCCGGACACAGCCTATCTTTACGGGTACATGCGGCTCTCTTGGGGTTCCAGGGTTCGGGCCAATCCCGGTCCGGTAGTTTGCGCGATTGCGCGCAAGTAGCAGATTTTGCGGGATGGCCTGCGGGCCCGATTTACTTGAACTGGATACGCAGCGCGTCTGTCGGCTGCAGATAACCCTTCTTGCGGAACCAATCCTCCATGGCGGCGGAGAGCCGCTCCAGGGGAACGCGGTTGCCAATCTCCAGCACGCCATCGGCAGCCGGCAGCGTGTCGTCAAAGACGGCATCGTTGGTGAAGTTGCGCATGGCGAAGTTGTCCAGCCAATGGATAGGGCATGGCGTCAGGTTGTCTTCCCCTGTCCCATACTCGACGAGCACTCTGCGTTCGAACATTGGGTCCTTGGGCGGTCTAAATGAACTGAAGAAACATCGGATGGTCGACGACGAAGGCTTTGGGTGCGTTCGCCAAGCGTCCGGTGGATGGATCATGGGCGAAGACGGTCACTGTGGATGTGCCTTGATTGGCGCACAGCAGCCAGCGTCGCGACGGATCAAAGGTGAAGTACCGCGTGACGCCACCACCGGTGAAGACGCGCTGCGCTTCGGTGAGCAGACCTGTGGATGCATTCACGCGGTACACCACCAGCGAGTTCTCGCCACGGGTATTGGCGTAAACAAATCGGCCATCCGGGCTGACGGAGATCTCGCAGGCCGTGCTCCCTGGCAGGGCAGCCGGTGAGGCCAGGGTGGAGATGGAACTATCCTTGCGCAGCACCGGGGCGGGTACGCCATTGCTGACGTTCCAGTCGTACAGGTCGATGGTGCAATCCAACTCATGGATGCAGTAGAGCCACAATCCATTGGGATGGAAGGCAAGGTGCCGCGGGCCCGAACCTGTCCGGGTGGCGACCCGCACCGGGGCCTCGATGGGTTGAGGCGCGCTGGGATGGATGGGGAATATCTCAATGGCGTCTTCGCCCAGGTTACAGACGAGCACAAAGCGGTTATCGGGTGAGACGGTCGCCGAGTGGAGGTGGGCCTGGTCCTGGCGGTCCGGGTTCTGCCCTGGAAGAGCGCAGGCAGGATTCTTTTCGCAGGTGAAGAATGCGGCGTTGCGCATCGCTCCCTCATCGTCCAGGCGGAAGGCGGCAAAGCTGCCGCCGCCGTAGTTGGCGACAAATGCAAGTTGCCCTGTCTGGTCCACGGAGACAAAGCAAGGTGCATTCCCGTCACTGCTCACCCTGGCCAATGGGGTCAGGGCCGCATTTGTTGGGTCCAAATGGAAGCTGCACAGCGCACCATCGCCCGAGGGAACCTCATTGACGGCATACAGAATGGGGAACCGGGGGTGCAGGGCCAGGTAAGTGGGATGATCAGTAACCGCCACTGCCTGAATGGATTGCAGTTCTCCGAGTTCGGGGTCCCAGGTTGCTCGAAAGATTCCCTTGGTGGTTTCTGAACCTATCAGAATCCATCGCGGAACTGCCGGGATGGGGCTGGCTACGGATTGCGCCATGGCCCGCAGAGCGAAGGGAAGAGGAGGAAAGGAACGCAGGATCTGCCGTCGCGTGGATCGAGATTGCATCCGGTCTGTACCTCCTGAGAGTCTCCGGGCAGAGCTTGGCCAGGAAGCGGAGCTTGGATTAAAGGGTCTGGGCAAGCGCCTGTGGCTCGCCAGGCAGTTTGGAGTCGAACTCTTCGGGATTCGTTTTGCCCCCGACGACCGGCAGAGATGGAAGATTGGAGGTATGGCCGGCCTCTTCCATCACGGCGGCCACCTGACGCAGCACCTCATCGACGCTCATGGTATACATTTCACGGCCGTTGTCATACCCGCTCTCAATGGCCTGTTTCAGGTATCGGCCAGCGGCTTGCGCGGCCAGGTAGTCCGTAATCACCTTGCCACTGGAGCGCTTCTGTTCCACCCAGGCTTGGTTCGGCATAGCGATCCAGAGCGGTTTTCCATTTACGGCAAAGCGTATGTCTGTGGCATCTGCGTGGCGGGTGGCAATGGCTACTACGGTGCCCTTCCATACGCAGTGCAACTTTTCTGCGGTCCAGCGGTCGGTCGCTATAAAATCTTCATACATGACCCTTTCAGGGTAGACGCTGGATGTTGCATGAGGCAAGCCTGGAATCACCGTGGGTCTGGCGTCGCGGGGCCCTTTGTGCTTTTGATTTATACTATTGGGACGTCCCACCCGGTATCCTTGATCACGAACCTCTACGAATGTACTCTTTTCCTTCGCCGGGCCTCTTGCCTGTTCGATCGATCTGTCCGGCGGCCTGCTCGTGACCCGTTTCCCACTCCAGGTTTCTAAGGAACATCCTTTGCGAAGATCGTTGCCCCAGCTTTTTCTTCTCCAGCCCTTGCTTGTGGCTCATTTGGTGCTGGCTCAAGCTCCGGCGAAGCCGGCAACCAAGACCACGGCGAAGGCTGCGGCCACAAGTCCATCCGATGTTCTGACCTTTGCGAATGGCGACCGTCTCACCGGCAAGCTGGAGAGCGTGACCGCTGGAAATGTTGTCTTCGATAGTGATATGGCGGGCAAGGTGACGATCTCCATCGAAAAGATCAAGAGCTTGAGTTCGGGCGGTCAATTCGCTCTTCTCCGCAAAGGGGTGATTGTCAAAAAGCAGGCGGTTCCGGAAGGGTCTATTGAAGTAGCCGGCGGCAATGTGAAGCTGACGCCGGCACAGGGGCAGGCTCCGGCAGTTGTTCCAGCCAGCCAGGTGAACTATGTGATCGATCGTGCCTCGTTTGACAAGACGATTGGCCGGCAGCCGGGTATCTTCAGCGCATGGACGGGCACCCTTACTGGCGGCGCCAGCGTGGAGCGGTCCACGACCAGTGGCACCACCATGAACGCCAGCGCGGCACTGGTTCGAGCCATTCCAGGGGTTCCGTGGATGGATCCGACCAATCGGACGCTGGTCAACATCAATGAAAGTTACGGCAAGCTCTCCACGCCGATCATTCCGCCCACCACCCCACCCTCGCCGGTCAGCGTGGTGGTGACCAGTATCTTCCATGCGGGTTTGCAGCGGGACGAGTACGTGAGTCCCCGGCTCTTTCTATTGGGGCATATCTCCTTTGACCACAACTTCGGACAAGGTCTGGAGCTACAGCAGATCTATGGCGGCGGGGTCGGTTACACGGCTGTAAAGAACGCCAAGCAGGAGCTCGATTTCAACGCGGACATGCAATATGAGGAGCAGCAATATTTCTCCTCTATCAGCAACGGAGTGATCTCAACCACTCCGTCGGTGAACATCATTGGATCGACGTTGTCTGAGGCTTACACCCGTCACCTGCCGCACAAGGTTCTGTTCACTGAGTCGCTTAGTCTTCTGCCTGCGTGGAATATCCTGGCCGATTATTCGGCCAACCTGACTGCGGCGCTCACCATGCCAGTCTTCAAGCGGCTTAGCGCGACGGTTTCAGTGGATGACGGCTTCCTCAACGATCCGGCGCAGTACTACCAGAAGAACTCCTTCCAGTTCATTACCGGGGTGACCTACGTTCTTCCGTAGGGTTATGGGCTGGCAGTGCAGGGGTCCTGGGGCAAAGCGGACTGCTGGTTGAGCGCGTCCTCAGGGCGGCATCCACGGCTGGCTCCCTCCGGGGGGCCTGAGATGTTCTAATGGCATATAGGTGCAAACAGCCCGCGATGTTCTAATGAATGGATGCATGCCTAGCACCCCGGCGGCCAAAGATTGTCCGCATCGTCCCAATCGGCAAGCAGCGCTTGTTGGGGACAGTGAGGTGGGGACTCGGGCCTAGCAGTGGATCTTCAGGAGTTAAGATTCGATGTTTGATGTGCGGAGATTGACAGTAAAGTTGGTTCTATCGAGTGTGGCAGCCTGTCTGCTGGCTGGAGCGTTTGTTCCGGCGACAGCCCAGACTCAAACCCGGAAGAAGAAGAAGAAACAGGAGAGTTACGTCCGTCACGAGACGAACGCGACTCGACTTGAGCTCATTCGCCGCACCACGGTGCAGACATACTCCTATCGCTATGAGATTATCGGCGGGGGTGGCTTTCTTCGCTTCCGCAACGGTGAGTATCTTCAGAAAAGCAATCAGGTTACGTGGGCTGCTGCATTTAACTATTATTTAAGCCGGAAACTGGCCTTGGTGGGCGACTCTCGCGGCTCGTTCGGCAACGCTCGCGCCTATACGGGCATTGGAAACCCTTACGGCGTTTACCGGCCCCAGATCAACGAGTACACCTTTATGGGTGGGGTAAGCTACCGCTTCTACGCTCAGGAGAGGTACGCTGTGAGCGTTCAGGCGCTCGGGGGAGATGCCTGGGGGGTCTTCAGTGGCGGCAGCAAAGGTATCCCCGCGACTCTTTTGGGCCTTTGGCAGAGCAACCAGCGCCCGGCCTTCTCCGGCGGGGTTAGCCTGGACTACAATCTGGCTCCCAATTGGGCTCTGCGGGTTACTCCGACCTGGGTTGGAACTACCTTTATCGGTCCGACCGGATCCAGTCTTCAGAACAATATAGGTGTCAATGTCGGTGTTCTGTACCGCTTCGGACGGCGCTAGAACGATTCCGGAGCGAGTGTGCGCGGAAAGCATGGCAAGCCAGCCGGGGCTCCGCTATGGATCGGTGGACTCGGGCGAAGCTTTCCGTGCGACCGCAGTTCCAGCGCTACGGTGGTCCATCTCTGGCGAACGGTTTTGCGTGGCTCGTTTCCAGGACAGATTCCGGCTGTAGGAGGGGTAAAGCCTCTTGAAGCTGGATTAGGCGTAAAATTTAGGAATGTCCAAAGGTTGGGAATCAAAGGTCACTGAAGAGCAGCAGGCAGAGGCTGAGCGCAGGACCGAGTCGAAACGAGACGTGCCCTCCGGCGCAGATCTTTCCACCTCTGATCTGACTTCCGAGGCTAAGCGGGCTGAGGCGAAGCGAGCCGACGCTGATCGCGCGCGGCGGGTCCAGTCTCTGGAACTTCCGAATTATTATTATCTTAATTTTGAGGATACCAGGCTTATTAATTTTGAATCGGGTGATTTTGAAAAACTTGATGAAGTGTTTCACACAGAGTATGGACCTTCTGAATTCTATCTTCTGGACGAAATACAGAATGTGAA
>DAHXNO010000125.1 GCA_027365345.1 Granulicella sp. | reverse complement strand
ATTCGGGGGATCTCTTTGCTGATGCTCGGGCACTTAAACCTTGAGATGGGGATGACCAGCGTGATATGGCCGAACATCATCAACGGATTTGCGAATGGATTTTTGACGGTGCCGCTGACGACGCTGACCATGAAGACGCTGCCGAAGGAGTTGCTGGGCGCGGGGACGGGGCTCTATAACTTGCTGAGGAATTTGGGCGGCAGCTTTGGCATTTCAATGGTGACGACGCTTTTGACCCGCGATGAACAGAGACACCAGACGTATCAAGGTGCGCATTTGACGGCCCCAAACCCGGTGTACTGGATGCGAACGCAGCAGCTTTTGCATTACCTTGCGGTGCAACGTGGTCCAGCCGCGGGACGAGAAACCCTGGGTTTGATCTATCAGCAGCTTCAGCAGCAGGCGACGCTGCTCTCCTATACCGACGACTTCCGGCTGCTGGGTTACATCAGCTTCTTCTGTATTCCGTTCTTGCTCTTCTTCCGGAATACAGACGGAGGATCCAGAGCCAAGACCAGCCAGATCCTCGATTGATGCCTGTCGATACCGTGCGAAGCCATTGGAGGAGGATGCAACCAGCGACGGCGTGTTGAAGGGGCGATAGAGATAGCCGACCCAATTGCGCGATAAGAGGAATGAACGCTGAGAGAAGAGGTGACGTTTGGCGTGGAACGGCAAGCCTGTTGCGCCGGGTTCTGGCTTTCGCAATGGCTTGCCGATTTATAGTGCAATCATGCTCTGCCGCGGTTCGATGCTCCTGCCCTATCCTCTGGTCTGCATCCTGTTGCTGCTGCTGCTGCCGCCACCAGCAGCCGCGCAGCAAGGCGAAGCCTCCGCGCCGACGCATGCAGCCAGTGCGGAGAAGCCCACAGCCGCGGACAAGCCGATTCCGCCCATTCCTGAACTACTTCACGACGTTGAGGAGCATCAAAAGGAGGCGGAGGCCGCCCAACGCGATTACACCTACCACGTCCATCTGGAACTGCAACAGTTGGACCACAGCGGCCGGGTGAAAAAGATCACCACGGAAGACTCTGAGAGCATCACCATCGACGGCATCCGCATTGAGAAGGTGGTGGCGCGCAACGGGAAGCCTTTGACCCCGGAACAGGCGCAGAAGGAGAGTGACCGGATCGATAAAGAGGTGGCCCGCGCCAAGGCACGGCGGGATCGTCTCTCCGCGCGCGGCGAGTCTACGGACGAGAACGGCAATCCCTTGATACCGGTCTCGCGGATCCTCGAGTTAGGCTCCTTCTCCAACCCACGTCGAGTTCTTCTGGACAACCGGCCCACCATCGCGCTGGACTACTCCGGCGATCCCCACGCGAAGATCCGCAACCCGTCTGAGGGCATCATTCGCAATCTGGTGGGAACCATCTGGATCGACGAGCAAAACCGCGTACTGGTGCGCGGCCAGGGCCATTTCCTGCAGGACTTCAAGATCGGGGCCGGGCTGATTCTGAATATTCATAAGGGCTTGAGCTTTGACTTTCGCGCCACGCACATCTCCGGCAATGTGTGGCTCCCTGCGACGATCGACGGGGAGGGCAACGCGCGGGTCTTGCTGTTTGACCACATCGACGGGAAGTTTCGGCTGGTCACCTCAAATTACCAGCGGTTTACCACCAGCGTTACCATCATGGACTCCAACCGCCTGGTCAACCCCAGCGGGCCACCAGCGGCCAAGGACGCTTCGCCGATCCAGCCTCTGCCACCGCAGGCGGAGCCGAGTACAGGGGCTGGAGGAGCGCCGGAGTGAAAGCCGACTGGGCAGTTACGGCAAGACCACGAAGCCAACGCCACGGAGCCTTCTGCAACTCTGCCAGAGGTGCAGCGCCGAGAGCTGACAGATCGAGGTCGGGCCGCGCGCTTCTCTGTGTCTCTGGTTTCAGTTCTCGTCTGCTGAGGCCGTCGACAGGGAAGGCGGTGCATCGCCGGGCGCGCTTCCCCATTCCAAATTGGGTTTGTCTCCCATCTGCAGAACCAGCGTCGCCCCGTTCGCGATCTCTGCCTGGGTGAACCACGGCTTATCCAGCGGATGGCCGTTCAACGTCGCCGATTGAATGTACTTGTTCTGCGCAGAAACATCCTTCGCAAGAATGGTGAAGTCCCTTCCGTCTCCCATCTGCAGAACGCTCTTGGAAAAGATCGGACTGCCGATCTCATACACCGGACTCCCAGGGCACACCGGATAAAACCCAAGGGCGCTCAACACATACCAGGATGACGTTTCGCCGCCGTCGTCGTCTCCAGGCACGCCGCGAGGACCATCGCCATACCAGACGTTCATAATCTGCCGCACGCGGAACTGCGTCTTCCACGGCTCGCCGGAAAAGTCATAGAGATAAGGAATATGGAAGCTGGGCTCATTGCCTTGGGCATACAAACCAATCAATCCCGTCGCATCAGGAAACTGGCGTAGAAAAACATATTTGGGCTCGCCATACTGCTCCACAAACAACTGATCGAGCCTGGAATTGAACTTATCCCGGCCGCCCATCAAATCGATCAGCCCGGCGACATCGTATGGCACGCTGAAGCTGTACACCCACCCATCCATCTCGGTAAAGTAGTCGCGCGCCCCCTGTCCTCCACCCAGCTTGGGATCGTAGTGCGCAACCCAACTCCCATCGGCGCTCTTTGGAGCCATAAACCCAATCGCCGGATTGTAGACATTCTTATAGTTTTGCGCGAGCTTCATAAAATAGGCAGCATCGGCTTTCTTTCCCAGCGCCTTGGCCAGGGTCGCGACGCACCAGTCGTCATAGGCACTCTCCAGCGTCACAGAGACCGCCTGGCGGAGTTCTTGCGTCACCTGCGGAACCGTCTCCTTCTCTCCATAGGCCAACGCAGGGAAAAATCCCTTTTGCAGATACTCCCGGCCCAGATGGGTCATCGGTCCGCTGGTCCAAGGCAACATGCTGGCTTGCGTGGCGTTCTTCTTCATCGCCTGGTAGGCTTCTTCCACGTTGAAGTCTCTCCAGCCCTTCTCGTAGGCGTCCAGAATGATCTCGTCCGAGTGGTGCCCAATCATCACCGCCTTCGCTCCAGACACAGACGGGAAAGAAGGCATCCATCCGCTCTGTTCATACATGCGCAGATAGGAGCGAATCATATCCTCCTGCTGTTTCCCATTGAGCAAAAGCTGGAGCGGATGCATCGAGCGGAAGGTATCCCAGGCCCCATCATTTACATAGAAATCATGGCCGTCGGCATCATGCACCGCGTGGTCATATCCGCTGAAATAGCGGCCGTCCTCGGTGATGTCAGTCATCCGCTGGAGCGAGCGGTAAAGTGACGTATAAAAAATTGTCTTCTGCTTCTCTGTACCTCCGCTAAGGGCAATCTGTCCCAGCGCATGGTTCCACGCTTGCTTCGCCTCCTGTTTCACCTGGTCAAATGCCCAATCCGGAATCTGCTCCTCCAGATTGCGTTTGGCCTGCTCCAGGCTGATGTAAGAGAATCCGACGCGGACCTCCATGGTCTCTCCCGCCGTCGTACTTACATCGCTCACGTAGCCAATCGACGCTCCCGTCTGTTCTGCTTCATGCGACAGCTCCGTCCCTTGCCAGGTCTGCCAAGTGTCTACTGGCCGCGAGAATACCGCGTAAAAATACTCCCGCGTCTCTTTCTTTGAGTCGGATGGCACACCATTCTGGCCATAGGCCCCGTACACCCGTCTGCTGCCCTGCACCACGTCACTCCCTGCCACGGTCAGCGTCGCATCCCGCTTCATGCTCAAGGCCAGGTGAGCATGTTGGCTGGCGGGGAAGGTAAAGCGGTAGAAAGCCGCATCCTGCGTTACCGTGTACGCTGCCTTGATCCCCCACGTCTGCAGGTCAGCTTCATAGTAGTACGGTGTTGCCGTCTCAAAATCGTGATCAAAGTCCGAAGCATACGCGCCAGCCTGCGTAGCGGCTGCGCCCGTCGAGACCATCAGCAGCGCGGGTCCAGCGGAAAAGCCGTAGATCTTATCGGCCAGATAGCGGTCCACGATCCCCGGAGTGGTAACCGGCGCGATGCGCGCCATGCCGAAGGGATATTGCACTATGGGTTCGGTGGAGGTCAGCAGAATGCCGATGCCGCCGATGTTCGGGTTCACATAATCCACCGGCTGCTTGTGCTCGTCTGGAACACTCTGAGAGCAAGCACAACTTCCCGCAAGCAAAGCCGAAACCATCCACATCGCCGCGTACTTAATCATTCATTTCACCTTGTCTTGCCACTGGGCTTTTGTCCGCTTCCCTCCAGCCGGTCACCTCCGGATCGGCCAGACCCTTCGAAGCGGTTGTATTACGGTTTTAGAGTGAACTGCGCAGATAAACTAGCCAGCGAGGAATCTCCAGCCCACACGGTATAGACCCCAGGCTCTACAGCCCATCGGCTCTCCGCGTTCCAAACGGCAAGCTGCCGCTGTGGCACTCGAAACATCACCGTCTTCCTCTGCCCCGGTTCAAGATGAATGCGGGAAAAACCCGCCAGCGAGCGGAGTGGCGTCTCTACGCTGCTTACGTCCTCGCGCACATAGAGCTGAGCCACCTCGTCACCGGCGGCCTTGCCGGTATTCGTCACATCAACGGCAACATCCACATCGCCGTTGCTTCCCGCAGCAGGAGCGTCCACCACCAGATGGTCAAAACGGAACGTCGTGTAGCTAAGACCAAATCCAAAGGGAAACAGGGGCTTCCCATCACTATCCACATACCGGTAGACCCGCGAAGGATCGGCATCATAGTCGTCTGGCAGTTGTCCCACTGTCTGGGGAAAGCTAATCGCCAGGTGACCACCCGGATCATACTCTCCAAAGAGAGTCTCGGCGATAGCCTTTCCGCCGAACTCGCCCGGATACCAAGCCTCAAGAATGGCGGGCACATGCTTCGCCGCCCAACCGATCGTCAGCGGCCGGCCATTCTCCAGAACCAGCACCATCGGCTTTCCCGTAGCCGCAACAGCCTCAAGCAGCTTCTCCTGATCGCCGGGCAGGCCAAGGTTAGACCGGTCAAAGCCTTCACCGGAGATTCCCTGCCATTCGCCAAGTCCCATGATCACCACTTGCGCCTTGTTCGCCTTCGCAATCGCGGAATCGATGTCTTTTCCGTCGTCGAAGGTCACCGTCGCCTGCGGCAGAAGATCACGCACGCCCTGAAGCAGGCTGATCTTCCTGCCATTGGCTTGGTTTTCGTAGTCGCCGTATTGCGCCTTGTCGCCATTCGGCCCAATCACCGCAATCCGTTGCGTAGACCTCGAAAGCGGTAGCAGGTGATCGTCATTCTTGAGCAGCGTCATCGACTCAAGAGCCGCCTGCAAAGAGGCGGCAAGATGCGCCGGAGACCGATACGTCCGTTCATTCAGATTCGGATCGACAAAGGGGTGATCAAAGAGCCCCAGGGCAAACTTCACTCGAAGCACCGACCGAACCGCACGATCAAGGTCCATCTCAGCCAGCGACCCATCGTGAATACAGCCAATCAAATCCTTCTCAAATACCGAGTGCGGAAGATCGTAGAACTGCATGTCTACGCCAGACCGTATGGCCATGCAAGCAGCATCCTGAACGGTCGCCGCTACCTTATGCACCCGATAGAGATTGTCAATCGCTCCCAGATCGGAGAGCACAAAACCGTTGAATCCCCACTCCTGGCGCAGCACCGTCTTCAGCAGAAACGGATTGGCTGTCATTGGCACGCCATCGATCTCGTTATAGGCAGCCATCACACTCATCACATGGCCCTGACGAACTGCCGTTTCGAACGGCGGCAACATAACCATGCGCAGTTCACGCTCTCCCATATCCACGGGAGAGGTATTCGTGCCGGCCTCCGGCGCACCGTAGGCGGCAAAATGCTTGGGCTCGGCCACTACGGTATGGTCCGTGGCCAGGCTATCTCCCTGCGCGCCATCAATGAAGCCCAGTCCCAACTGCCCGGCAAGGTAGGGATCCTCGCCGTAGGTCTCCTCCACGCGGCCCCAACGCGGATCGCGAGCGAGGTTCAGCACCGGGGCAAGAATCATTGCCACGCCCGTGGCGCGGGCCTCTGATCCAATACTCGAGCCCGTCTCGCGGAGAAGATCCCGGTCCCATGTATCACCCAGGCCAAGGGGCGCTGGGAAGACTGTGCCCGTGTTGAATCCGTGCAGCCCTTCCTCGATAAAGAGAGCCGGAATCCCAAGACGGTTATGGGCGATCACCCATCTTTGAATCGCATTTGACTGTTCCGGCGTCGGATTCAGGTCATGGATGGAGCCCACGCCCAAATCGCCCCATACCTCCTGCGCCTTCAACGGGACAAACGTCGCATCGGCCGCAGCATGAGTCTTGTCCGTGAAGCTGCTCATGATGGTGGTCGCGCCGGCGTACATATCCAGTTGCCGCACCTTTTCCTCTAGCGTCATGCGGCTCAGCAGGTCATTCACGCGCTCTTCCATCGGCGCATGGGCATCTCGATAGAGTGGCGTCCCGTGCGCTCCCCGGCGAACCGGCTGGGCCTTAAGAGAACCAGCCCCAAACAGCGCAATGCCTGCGGAAACCAGGAGAACCGCTCCATACCCTCGCCCGACCACCGACCCGAATCGGCACGGGCCTCCGGCGTCTCCCTGAAAGCGAATCCACCGAAGACGCCGGGCAGATGGTCCGCGGTCAAGAACGGAAACAGGCTCAAACAAACTTCTCATCATCTGCAATGGGGATCTCTCGAAATCCGCGAGACAACCTCCACTCTACTGGAACATAAAACGTGCACGCAACGTTGGCGGGCAATCCTCACGGCCTCACCCTCCATGGCAAACAACCTCTGCCTCGCGGCGCCTTGATCGGCTTCTTCGTGAGACCATAGGCCAACGCGCGGCTGCGTGCTTCTCCGTAACGCTTCAGAGCCAGGCCCGCGCCACTCCTCGCGAATGGGATCGCCTATGGAACTGCCGGTGAGAATCTACGCTGGATTGGAAGGATCACGCTCGATCTTCTTTCAAAGCTGGTTCACCCGAACGCGAAGATACTCTCGCTCTGCGCCCCGCCAGAGACCGGCATCAGCAACCCAGCCTCTTTTGGCGCGCTGACGGCAGCAGAAATCGCCGAGTGCGCCCGCAACTGTACCGGACAACCAACTCTGCGCTTGGATTTCTAAGGCGTTTTCTGCGCAAGACGTGACGCCGCACCCAAATCTCCATGGGCGTTCTCCCCAAGGATCCAAGCTCCCCAGCAGGTTTGGCTGCCGCGATCGAATCCATCCGTCGTCACACGCAAACTCGCGCCCGTCCATATATAGGAGGCGCTTGCGGCCTACTCCACACCGGCTTATGCCGCTCCCCAACCCAGCAGACTTCACTGCCGTCGTCTCTCATCCGGCGACAGAACCACCGAACTTCAGCGCACACTGCCGTTAAAGCAAGACGGGAGGAGAAAGAACACTCCTCCCAAATTGCCCGTTGAACCGGATTCGTGTTGAGCAATCTGGCCCGTTGATTACAGAGGCTGAACGTCAGAGGCCTGCCACCCCTTCGGTCCCTTCACCACGTTGAACTGAACCGCCTGGCCTTCCTGCAGGCTCTTGAAGCCATTGGAGTTGATCGCCGAGTAGTGAACAAACACATCCTCGCCGTTCTGACGGCTGATGAAGCCAAATCCCTTGGCGTCGTTGAACCACTTTACTGTTCCCTGTTCCATTTTGTCCCAAATCCTTGTGATTGACTTTGACGCTGAATCCAAATCGGGGCTTCGGCCTTATGAGTGCAGAAAACCAATCTGTTTCAAACGATGGAGAAATGTTAGCACGAAGGTTGAATTTTCCACCGAAAAATTTGCGAACTAGCCAAATTGCACCGAAAATTGTGCGATTTTCAGCGAGACGCACTCGATTCTTCCGAAATTTCCCCTGCCGCTCCCGGCTCACACCCTTCCAGATAGCGGCGAACAATCTCCTCGGCCGCCGCCAGCACCTGCTCCAGCGTCTTCGACGTCGAATCCAGGATGACCGCGTCCTCGGCCGGCCGCAGCGGAGAATCCGCCCTGTTCCGGTCTCTTGCATCCCGCTCCTTGAGGTCACGAATAATCGCCTCCTGCGGCCTCTGCCCAGGGCCAACCTGAAGATAGCGCCGGTTGCCCCTCACCTCAGGGTCGGCGTCCAGAAAGATCTTTACCTCCGCATCCGGAAACACCACCGTTCCAATGTCGCGACCCTCCATCACCACGCCACCCTTGGCGCCAATCCTCTGTTGCTGCGCCACCATCCACTGACGCAGCTTTGGATGCACGGAGACCTGCGACGCTGCCTCCGTAACATCCGTCTCTCGAACTCGGCGCGAGACATCCACTCCATCCAGCAACACTCGATTCCCCTCTGGCCTCGGCTCTGGAACAATCTGCGTCCGGGCCGCCAGTTCCAGCAGCGCCATCTCGTCGTCCAGCGCCACAGCCTGCTCCATCGCCTTCAATGCCAGAGCGCGGTACATCGCCCCTGTCTCCAGGTTCACAAAACCGAACTGTCGCGCCAGATGCGCCGCCAAGGTGCTCTTGCCCGCTCCAGCCGGCCCATCGATGGCGATCACTGGCCGCTCGCGTCTCATCACTCGCTGCATAGACCTCTCTCCAGAACCTGTTGGTGCCCAACCCGTGGCTCTCCAGAACTCAATCTCCGGCTTCCGGCCCCTTCCTCCCAGGAGCAGCAGGGGGCCTGCTCGTCTTCGCTCCTGAACCGGCCGGCTTCGCGAATTTGCTGAACTTCCCCTTGCCGCCGGCCTTCGCTCCAAACGTACCGCCTGCCTTGCCCCCAAACTTGCCACCGGGCTTGCCCGTGAACTTTCCGCCGGGCTTACCCGCAAACCTGCCAGCAGGCTTCCCCCCAAACGTACCGCCGGGCTTGGCTCCAAACGTACCGCCGGGCTTGCCCGTAAACGTACGGGCAGGACGCGGACCCGCTCCACCAGCAACACCCTCCGACGCGCGATCTCCACGGGGCTTTCCGCTGCGGGAATCATACCGGCGACCGGACCCGCCGCTCTCATCCCTCCTTGGCCTTCTATCCCCAGCGCCCCAGCCCGGCTTCTCCTTGGCGCGCCGCGAGCCCTCACCCTCAAAGGGCGCTCGGCTGGGCGCCGAACCCTCCACGCGCCGCGGCTTGAACGCTGAGCGCTCTCCGTCCCTCTTTCCCCTTGCAAAATCCGCCTTCTTCGCAGCCTCTGCACCCGGGAATACCCGCTTGCCCGAAGCTCGTCCAGCAAATGGCCTTGCGCCACCCGCTCCACCCTCTCCACGGGGTCGCGCCGGCTCACGCCTTGGCCCGCTAGCACCAAGTGTTGGGCTCTGGCCGCGCCGCGCACTCTTTGCCCTCCGCTCTTCCTCCCACGGCTTCGCAAAGCTCCTCTGCTCTGCCCCGCCTTCCGTCCGGAACCCAGCCCCATCCCTCTTGACGGGCGGCTTCTTCTGGAACGGCCGCCGCGAGATCTCGCTCCTGCCCTCCGGCCTCCGGTCATCCCGTCGTGAGCCATCTCGTCTCGGCGGCTTCGCTTGCCAATCCCCTGCGGGCCTTGGCTTGTCCCCGCGGCTCCCACGCTGTCCCCAACTCTTTACCCCACCCGCGCTCCCAGCTCCCGGCTTGCGCTCAGCCCCCGTCTTCGCCTGCCACTTCCCGTGGCTGGCAGCCTTCGCTGGCGCATCGCCAACTTCGCCTTCTACGGGCGCCGGTGCCGGGGTCATCGCCACATCCGGCAGCCCCCCGGGAAGATGCAGCAGCGTCCTCCCTTCAATCACCACAGTCTCCAACTCCCGCGCCGCCACCAGCGCATGCAGCACCTCTCGCACGCGG
>DAHXNO010000149.1 GCA_027365345.1 Granulicella sp. | reverse complement strand
AAACCCAAGTACGGCCGCCAGGCCGGCGTGCAGATAACGCAGCCGGGCCAGCCCCGCCGCCAGCAGCACGTACAACCAGCGCAGACCCATCACCGCCATGATGTTCGATGTGTAGGCAAGAAACGGCTGCCGCGTAACACTCAGCACCGCCGGTATCGAATCTGCTGCAAACGCGGCGTCTGCCAACTCCACCGCTACCAGGGCCAGCAGCAACAGGGTTACTGTGCGGCGTCCGTCCTTCACCACCAGAAAGTGGTCAACGTCCTCACTCACGGGCCGCCAGCGGATCAGCCACCGAATCCAGGCTGGGGTCAACTCCTCTGCGGACTTCGGCTCCGCAGTCTTCAGCAACCGGAACGCAGCCAGCAAGAGCAGCGCCGCAAACAGATATTGGATCCAGTGCAGCCGGTTCAGCAGTTCCACGCCGCCGGCGATGAAAACGCCGCGCAGCACAATCGCTCCTGCCACCCCCCAGAAGAGCACCCGCGGCTGTCTGTCTGCGGGAATCTGAAACAGGCGGAAGAGCAGCACAAACACAAAAAGATTGTCCAGGGAGAGCGCCTGTTCCAGCGCATATCCAGCTAGATACTGGGCTGCGCCTTCGGGGCGATACAACCGCGTCAGTACCAGGGCAAGCGCCAGAGCTGCGGCCACCCACATGCCCGCCGCCAGCAGCGCCTGCCGCCGCGTATCCGCCACCGCGCGCTGCAGCAGATACTCCACCCCGAGCAGAACCGCCAGCGCAAGGTGAAAGGCGATCCAATAGCAGAGCGGTGTCGCAGTCATGAGCATTCCTTCGCCATCCTACAGCCGCGGGGAGATCCTCCGGCAATCTCCCCGCACCCATGGATGCACCGAAGAGAGCGCGGTGCGGCATCTTCACCGCAGAGACCGGCCAAAGAGACGCAGGTGTCGCGGGGCGATTCCACTGCCAAGGCTCCAACCGCTTCCTTCAAGAGCAGATCGGTGGCGCAGAACCGAGGAGAAGAACGGACGGCCAGATCCGAGCGCCAAACGCCAACCATCGCCGCTTCGATCGACTGTCAGCGGCCGGTAACATCGATCAGTTTCACTAGCTCCAGAAACAGATCCGCTGAAACCTGAAGGCTGTTTGCGCTCAACTTGTCCATGGTGTCCTGCTCCGTATGGTGATAGGCCTCCGGGTCGGTTGCGGTTCCGTATTCAAAGTCAATCACATCCAGCGACGGGACGCCTCGCTCCAGAAACGGCAGGTGGTCATCCTCAATGGCCAGCGAATGCTGGAAGAGATACCGGGAGTGCCCTGTCTCCTTTCCAGCCTTGACCAGTAGATCCAGCAGCCACGGCGTAGAGTTCGTCTCGCGGTCGATATTCAGATTCTTCCAGCCGATCATGTCCGCCAGCACAAACGCCTTGATGTGTCCTATCGTCCCATCGGCGGACCACTCGGCCGCCATGTGCCGCGAGCCATAGAGCGAATCACGCTCCGTCCAGTCCTTGTCGATCGACTCTTCGCCATCGGTAAACAGCAGCCACACCGAGTACCCCTGCGGCGGATGCAGACGATAGTACTGTCCCAGCGCAATCAGCAGCGCCGTGGTGCAGGCTCCATCATTGGCGCCCACAAAATCGATGTCCTTCAGCCAGTAGTTGGTCTCGTAGTGCGATGCCAGAACGATGATGCCGCTCTTCTCAGACGGCGACGAGCTCGGAAACTTCACAATCAGGTTGTGCATCGTCAGAGGCCCAATCGGCGTCAGCGCCGTAAACCGGTCGTCGACAAAGTCTCCCTTGGCCAGCTCCGGCCTGAAACGGCTTTGGATGAACGCCTCCGCCGCCGCGTGCCCTGGCGATCCGATGTACCTCTTGGGAGCCGCATTCAGATACTCCTGCGTCAGGCGCAGAATCTCGCGCCCGCTCACCGCGCCGCCGGCGCCGCCCTGCGCGTAGCCGGCCGGCGTCATCCACGGCAAACCAGCCAAAAGCGCCACAGCGCACAGCCAGCGTCTCATCTAGACCGATCCCTTCGCAGCATCTTGCTGCTTTTTCTTGTTGCGGCGAGTCGGATGCACAAAGAACGCCACCCCAACCCCCACAAAGTACAGCGCAAGCATGGGCGAGGCGAACAGGCACATTCCCACAGGACTGGGATCCGGGCAGATTACTGCCGCCACCAGAAAGATCGCCATGATCGCATAACGGAAGTTCTTCAACAGAAACTTGGCGTCCACAATCCCGAACAAAGCCAGAAAGAAGATCAGGATCGGCATCTCAAACGTGATTCCCAGCCCCAGAATCACGGCCAGGAAGAAGCCCGTGTAATCGTCGATGGTGATCATGTGGGTAAAGTTCTTGCCGAAATCCTGCACCAGAAAAACCATCGCGCCGGGCAGAACATAGCGGTAGCCAAACCACGTTCCCGCCAGGAACAGACCCACCGTAGCCGCCATGAACGGAAGCACAAACTTCTTCTCGTTTGCGTACATGCCCGGCGAGATGAACAGCCACACCTGGTACAGAATGAACGGAGACGCCAGGATCGCTCCCCCAACCAGCGAGGTCTTGACAAAAAAGTTGATCGCATCGGTGGGATGCGTCATGGTCATCTTCAGCCCGATATCCAGCAGCGGCCTCTGGATAAATCCCACCAGGCGGTTGCGCAGCAGCCACGCCGCCACAAATCCCGCGGAGAGATATCCGAAGATCCATAACAGCCGCGTGCGCAACTCCTCCAGATGCTCCATCAGGGTCATCCCAGGCAACTCAGCCCGGTCATGCACGGCGGTTCGTGCGCGGTCAAACAGGTCAATCGCCATGCAAAGCCCTCTCTGCGGCAGGTGTAGTCAGGTCCGTGGCCGTACCGCCATCCGTCTGGGGCGGCGTCGAGCGCGTTCCGGCCCCTCCCTCTGGACTAGCGGAGGCGGAAGGCATTCTCCCCAGAGCCTCCGCCGGATCGCCCTCGCCCGTCCCTGCCTCCTGTATCCCTGCCTCACCCAACCCCAAGTCAAATCTTCCGGCATCCATTGGCGCGGCTGCCTGTTGCGCCACCGGTAGTCCCGTCCTGGGAGGCATGATCTTCAGATCTCCCGAAACCGCAATCGGCAGTGGATCCGCCGCCTTCTCCGCCGCCTCCATCTCGCGCTGCTGAAGAGCCCAGGGCGGATCCAGGTCGGCCGAGCGCTCGCCGTCTCGGACAGCCTCGGCCGCCTCCGCCGAACTTTCCTCCCACCCCGTCCCAGCGGAATCTGCGTCCTCCGCCGCCCCCGCCGGCAACTCTGCCCGCGCAGCCGTCTCAGGCTCTTCCGGAGCAGTGATCGCCGGAGCCGTCGGCGCGGCTGCTGCAATCGCCGCAATCTGCTTGTTCCGCTCCGCCTGTTCGCTCAGCCGCAACTCCTCTTCCATCTGCATCTTGAACTCATTGGAGGCGCGCCGGAACTCACCCACCCACTTACCCAACTCCCTGGCCAGCACCGGCAGGCGCTTGGGACCGAACAACAGCAGTGCCAGAACGAAGAGGAAGATACTGTCAGGAAAACTCGGCATACTGCCTTCGATGATACGGCCTTGGAGTCAGACCCGGGTAGGTGCAACCGTCTCCCGTCCTTTGCAGCCCCCTCCGGGCGGATCTGCCCCACTACCCCAGCGCCCTGCCTGGGCTCCAACGCAGCTTGCCGGCTGCGCTCCGCGCCGGGCAGGCCTCCGCCCCTCGCCTACCCTCTTCCCAGGGGACTTTTTCAACTTTTCCTTTGAACTCTGCGCTCCCACCCCCCCGGATGAAACGCCGCATGCCGCTGCTCATGAAACCCTTGTGCTCGGCATACGTCCTATCATCAAGAACTAACTGTCAGGCTGTGCCCGTAACACCTGTAACAATGGATACATCCCGGAGTGCGCCAACCCTGCCTCCGGATCTTTGGAGAGTCTTCTATCATGGCGTCAGTCCCTCGCCGCAATGCGTTTCGCTCCCATTTCGCCCACGCATGCGCCCTCCTGCTGCTTTCGGCCCTTACGGTCTTTCTCACCAGTTGCGGCAACTTCTTCTCCTGCGAGGGCAAGTCGGACTGTCCCTGCGTCGCCGGATCCACCTCCAGCACCACCAGCACGCCTACCAGCACGGTCACCACCACGACGACCACCACCTGTACCTCGACCACCAGCACCAGCACCACTTCCAGCTCCACTGACTTTGGCTACATCTCGAACGACATCACTTCCGCCAACAATCTGGACGGCTACGCCATATCCAGCGGCGCGCTGACGGCGATCTCCGGCTCTCCTTTCTCCTTTGGCTACTCACCCTCCGCGTTAGCCATCAATCCGTCGAACACCCTTCTGTACGCTGCCACAGACTCTGTGCTCTCCGCCGGCTACATCTACGGTTACAGCATTCAGAGCGGAGGAACCCTGAGCATCCTCGACAGCGGAACTCCTCTGGTGAGCGAAAGCGTCTCCTCTCTGGCCATCTCTCCAGACGGCAATTGGCTCTTCTGTCTTGACGCCGATGGCACCACCCTGGAGGAGTACTCCATCAACATCTCCAGCGGAGCGCTCACCTTTATCAATACCTACACCGTCTCCGGCGCTCCCAATGGAATCGTCACGCCGACTCAGGTCACTGTGGCGCCCAGCGGAGATTTCGTGGTCGCCGCCCTCGGTACAGGCGGCGTGGACACCTTCACCTTCGACACCCAGACTGGCATTGCCACTCCTTCCACCCTCATCCAGCCTGTCACCTCCGCCAGCGGCATCTTCGCAGTAGCCGTCGATCAGAACAACAACATCTACTGCGCCGGAACCGCCGGTCTTCAAGTCTTCTCCACAACCCCGGAGGGCGTTCCCACTCTGGCCAACACCTACAGCACAGGCAACGGCGCTCACTCCGTTGCCATCAACCCCGACTACACCTACATCTACGTCGGTAACCAGACGGACGGTACCATCAGCGCCTTTACCATTGGAACCAATGCTGCGCTCACCGCCGTCACCGGCTCTCCCTTCGCCGCCCCACCCACGGTCAGCGCGCTGGCCGTTGACAACACGGGCGGCTATCTGGTCGCCGCCGGCTACAGCGCCACAAACGGCGTTCAGCTTTATACCATCGAGTCCGGCGGCCTGCTCACCCCGGCCGTATCAGAAGGCACGGGGACCTTAACGGACATCCCCGTGACTCTAGCCCTCTCTCAATAGCGCCGCAGCCTCTCCCGTCGCGTCCGCTGCCGCGCTCAGGAGAATCACGCTCTCCACTCCTGGCCGCGCAACCCTCGCGTTACTCTGAAGAGGAGCGAATCTGCCCCGCTCCGCCCCAACTTTGGACAGCCCGTTGAGATTGACCCCAAGGTCCCCGCTTCTCATGCAGCAATCTCTTTCGCACCATTGGAATCAGCTACTTAGCCGCCCAGCAAAGAACGCACCCAGGCGGCCTCGGTTCTTTTCCGCCGCCCTGGCTCTCTCGCTCTGCTGCATCCTCTCTGGCTGCTCCCCATGGCGTCATCCACCCGCGCAGAGCTACGTCTACGTCACCGCGCAACAGACCTTTCTGCGGGACCGGGTCGCCGCCGTCTCCAACCGTACCGGGACAGTCTCCAACGGCGAGCGGCTGTTGGTGCTGGAGCGCGAGCGCCGCTGGCTCAAAGTTCGTTCGCCGCAAGGCGAAGTTGGCTGGATCGAAGAGCGCTTGACCGCCTCTCAGAACCTGGAAGATCAATTTGAGGCCCTGCGGCAGGCTAGCCAGTCTGACCCCGTCATTGCTTCAGCCACCACCAGTGATGAAGCCTATCTCCACGTGACGCCTGGCCGGGAGACGGACCACCTGTACCTTCTGCCGGAATCCACTCCGCTTAGCCTGCTGGAGCGAGCCTCGGTGCCCAAGCCCCTCCCTCCCGGAACCTCCGCACCTGCATCTCCCCCACCTGCATCTCCCGCTCCGGCAGGCGCTACTCCTCCCGAGCCCCGCATGGAAGACTGGTGGCTGGTTCGCGATGCCAAGGGGCAGACAGGATGGATCTACGGTGGCCTGGTGGACGTCTCGGCTCCAGACTCGCTGCTCCGCTACGCCGACGGCCAGCGCATCGTCGGCGCCTACGTTCTGGCCAACGTGGAGGACCCAGACTCGGGAATTCTTGAAAACGGGAACACCGTCACCAGCATCCCGGAGTACCTCACCGTCATGGCGCCGTACAAATCCGGCCTGCCCTATGACTTCAATCAGGTGCGCGTCTTTGTGTGGAATATCCGCAAGCATCGCTATGAGACGGGCTTTGCCGAGCGCAACATCGCCGGTTACCTTCCCCTGAAGATCACCCTCAGCGCCGATCCCTATGGCCGTGGAGCGGAGGACGCGGAGAAGCTGCCTGCCTTCACCTATCGCGTCCTGGCGGCTGGAGAACCACTCCCGGAGCCTGACCCCGTCACCGGGCTGTTCAAGCCCGGCCGCACCGTGGAAGAGACCTGGCGTCTGGAAGGGAACATCTGCCGGCGCATTCTTCCCCGGGGAGTTCCGCCACCCGCGGAGGCTCATCCCGAGGCGCAGAAGAAGAAGATCAAGCCCAGCACCAGGCGCCGCCGGCCCTGATGCGCCCGCCGTCGGCGGCCTCGATCTCTTCGCTGGACGCCATGGATTCAAGGCCCCATAAACCTGTCATTCGTCGGCGGCCATCGCGTGGCCGGCCGAATCGCTGCTTGGCGGCGAGACAGCCGTACGGCGCGGTCCGGCGTATCCAGGCCATCGGCAGAGGAATCCGGTCAGCGCCTGCGATGGCTCTCGAGCCAGCCGAAGAGGATGGCTAGAATGGCCATCAGGCGACAGGATGAAAAGCGTGCATGTTGCTGAACTCAAGAATCGTCTGAGCGCCTATCTTCGCGTGCCGCGGAGCGGCGAGGAGATTGTCATCCGGGACCGGAACCTACCCATCGCCAAGCTCATTAGCTCATTCCATTCTCTATCGGGAAGCAACCATTACCGCCTCTGAACGAGACGGCCCACTGGCGCGTCTCAGCCTGCCGAGGGACGGCTGGAGGGAAATCCTCCCCGGCGACGCGGTGCGAAATCTCGCCGCAACGCTCCTGGACGCCTATCCGCTGCGGGCCGCGGACAGCTTGCAACTGGCGGCGGCGTTGGTATGGCGCTGCCAACCTCCACAGGGACGGGTATTTCTCCGCGACGATCAGCGTTTGAGCGCTTTGGCGAACGCAGCGGGTTTTACCGTCGCAGCGCTCTCCAGGCCCAAGGGATAAGGTTCCGGGCAAGCTGGACCGATAGGGATGTGCTGCCTGCAGGAAAACCCCGCTTGGCGCAATCCCGTCTTCCGTCTTCCTTCTCACTTCGCGGCGCACGCGCCTCGGTAGGTTCCTTCAGACCGCATGACGCCGCTCGCGGTCATGGGGCTCCCGCCGGGGTAGGAGGTGGTAGTCGTCGTACTGCCCGTAGCGGTAAAAGAGTTCCCGCCATTGGAGAAGATCTCTGTCACACTGGACTGCATCTTCCACGCCACCGGACCGCTGCTGCCGTTGCAGGCAAGCTGGACATGCACGCCGCTGGGCACAGAGGTGATATCCGGAGGCTGGCACTGCATCGCGGCGTTCTTCTGCTTCCAGAAGTCGGAGGCGTCTTCCGCGCAGACGCTCTGCTGGGAAGAGACGGACCGTCCGTCCACGGTCACGGTGGAGTTCACCTGCCACTCGCCGGCCTTGAACGCGGCAGCGCCGCTCTGTGCAAACGCCGCTGAACCTAGCAGCGCAAGAACGCAGGAAAGGGTAGAGAGACTTCTAAAGTTCGGCATATCTGGAAAATCCTAGCACACCGCCGCGTAGCCGAACCCCGCGGCCCGGCCAGCCCCCTCAGCCTCGCATCTCAGGTTCACTGGCGCCAGGCATGGCTCGGAGAAGCGCATGGCAGGGAAGCCATTGTGGCCGCTCCGCAGTCTTGCATCTGGCGGCGGATCTGGCGGCGCATCTGGCGGCGTGCAAGCCCGGCGCCGGCCTGCAAGCACGCAGCAGGGAAGCGCCTCCGGCGGCTCCACGCAGTCTCGCAACGGAGATGAAACTGCGGTGTCGCAACCAACCGCAAGCGCCCCCGCGGTTTACGGAGCGTAATGGAACGATTTGTCCGGGTACGGCGGATGCGGAGGAACGGGCCGCGGATCGGCTTTGATCTGCTGTTGCAGCAATTGAATCGCGGCCTGCAACTGCGCGTCCTGGCCCGTAAAGGTGGCGTGGGGAAGGTCGTCTACCTGGATGTCGGGATCCACGCCGTGGCCCTCGATCAGCCATTTGCCGTTCGCGGTATATACGCCCAGTTGCGCCGCGCTGGCAATGCCGTTATCCAGTTGGGTGTTGTTCATGGAAAGCCAGATCTCACCGCCCCAGGTGCGCATGCCGATCACCTTGCCAAGCTGGAAGTGCTCGAAGCCAGCAGTAAAGGCCTCGCCGTCAGAGGCCGTCTGCTGGTTGCACAGCACCACAATGTGCCCGCGGAAGGCGTCCTGCATGTTCCACGTCGGGTTGCCGACGCGCGGTTGCCAGTAGAACCACGCCTTGCGCAGCAGCTCGCCTAGCAGCCAGGAGTCGATGTTGCCCCCGCGGTTGTTCCGCACGTCAAGGATCAGCCCCTGGCGGTTGAAGATGGGGAAGTAGTCGCGGGCCCACTGGTCGATATCATCGGGCCCCATGGCGCGTAGATGAACGTAGCCAATCGTACCGTGCGAGGCGCGATCCACCTCCAGGCGCCGCGTGTACTCCCACTCGGCATAGCGCAGTTCGGCGTCCTGCTTTGCAGAGATGGGCGTGGCCAGAACCTGGCGGATCTCTCCCTTCGGTGGCTTCACCTGCAGCAGAACCTGGGTTCCCGCCTTGCCGCGCAGCAACTCGCGAACGTCAGCCACGCTCAGCGTCGGCCTGCCGTCAATGGAGGTGATCACCTCGCCCTCCTCTACCAGAGACTCCGGCCGCGCCAGCGGCGGAGCCTCACTCGGCCGATCCGGATCGTGCAGGTAGATGTGCTCCACCACATAGCCGCCGGCGGTTTCATCGCGGCGCAGGCGCGCGCCCAGCGACGCCAGCTCCACATCATCGCCGGGCTTGCGCGCATCGCCGCCCAGAACAAACGTATGCAGCGCAGAGAGCTCGCTGACCATCTGCGCAATCACATCATTCAGCTCATTGCGGTCGGCAACCCGGTCAACCAGGGGCAGGTAACGCTGGCGCATGGCAATCCAGTTCACGCCATTCATGTGCGGATCATAGAAGTAGTCTCTTTCCAGCCGCCAGGCATCCAGAAAGATGCCTTCATACTCGGAACGGGGCGTTGTCGCCCAGGTCCAATGGGAGAGATCCACCTTCGCCTTCTCCAGCGTCTTCGCGTCGGTCTTCTTAATGGAGGCGTCCAGAACATAGAAGCTGTCCTTTTGCCGGACGATCATCTTCTTGCGGTCAAGCGAGAGCTCGTAGTCACGGATCCCGGCCATCACCGTGTCCGGCTTGTCGCCTTGGTTGCCGATGGTCAGGCACTGGAGTTCGCGGTGGCCGTCTTCGCCGTATTGTGTCTGTGGGTCATTCAGCCAGCACAGGCGTTTTGCGGTCGCCTCAAGGTTGCTGTAGTTGCCCGCCGGCGCCGGCACGTCTTGCAGCCGCGCAGCCAGCCCCGCAAAGTCAATCTTCACTTCAGGAACCTTGTTCGCCGCGGCCTGCTTGCCCGCGGACTTGTCCGCGGAGCTGTCTGCGGATTTGCCCGCGGACTTGTCTGCGGAGCCGTCTGCGGAGTTGGACTTGTCTCCGCCATCCGTCCCGGGCTCTTTAGCCTCCGCAGGCGTCTCCGGATGCAGCTCGTCCGCAGGCAAAAAGGGAGAGCGCAGGCCGGGTAAGAGCGCCAGCTCGTAGATCTTCATGGTGTGGTTAAAGTGCGGGCCGGGCATGCGCGGTCCCCACGGGGAGGGAACGGTAGTCTTCAGCATGTGGTCTGAGAGCAGATAAAGCCACTTCCCGTCTGCGGACCATGCGATGTCTCCGGAGTTGTACCGGTCGGAGGTGATGGTATGAATCTCACCCGACTGGGTGTCCAGAATCCTGATCTGCTCAAAGTCATTGTCCGCGGCCTCCACAAAGGCGAGCCACCGGCTATCGGGCGACCAGGATAGATCAGAAAAGCTCCCATTCATGGACTGCGCCATGCGTTTATTCTCTTTACTCTTGAAGTTGTAAAGCCACAGCCGCTGGTTCCTGTCCGTGTTGGCCAGCCACTGGCCATCGGGAGAAGGCACGCCGCTGGTGCGGAGCATGTGGTCGTCGTGGGTAAGCTGCGTCGGCGCGCCCACTCCGTTTCCGGGGAAGTTCCAGAACTCGGTTTCGCCGCTGGCGGTGGAGACGGCCACCACCGTTTTGCCGTCCGGCATAAACCGCGCATCGCGGTAGCGCACGCCGGACTGGTTGGCGATCTGGATGATGCGGCCGGTCTTTGCGGGGATGGAGAAGACCGCGCCACGGGCCGTAAACACCGCGCGCGAGCCGTCAGGCGACAGGTGGAAGGAGGTCAAATAGTTCAACGGCTTCTTCACCCAGTGCACCCGCATCTGGTCAAAGTCAGACTCCAGCGTGATAGGAATCACGTGTTCCTTGCCGCTGCCGGTATCCAGCAGCCACAGGTCGCCCGCGCAGGCATACACAATCCGTCCATTCTGCAGCGAGGCGGATTCCACGTCGAAGATCGTCTGATGGCTCACTTGCTTTACGTTGTGGCCGTCGGGATCCATCGCGTAGATGTTCATCACGCCGTCGCGGTCGGAGCGGAAGTAGACGCGCCCCTGCCAGTACATGGGGTTGTCGGACGTTCCCGCATAGTCCGCGGTCAGCGGAACCGCCTCGCCACTGCCGTCGTAGCGCCAGATCTGTTCCGCTGTGCCGCCCTTGTAGCGCTTGGTATGGCTGGGCTGCGAGTACCAGCGGGTAAAGAACAGGGTATGGCCGTCGGGCGTATAGACGGCCTGCGCCGCCTGGGCAAGCGGAATCAGCTTGCTGTTGCCCTGGTTGTCGATCAGAACCACCTCAGTGCCCGGCAGGGTGGAGTAGCGCGACGTGGATACCATGATGCGGCCATCCGGCGTCCAGCCCACAGGCTGCGCATCGCCGTCCCAGGTCCGCCGCTGTGGCAGCCCGCCTTCCATGGGCATGGTGTATACCTCTCGCGGGCCTTCGGAGTCGCCGCTGAAGGCGACGCTGCTGCCGTCGGGTGAGATCTGCGCGTCCGTCTCCCGGCCAGGGTCTGAGGTAAGGCGATGCGCCTCGCCGCCCTGGGTTCCAACGGTCCACAGATCGCCTTCCGAGGTGAAAACAATCGTGCTCCCATGGATCGCCGGAGCCGTGGAATAGCCACGGTGCAGCGCAGCCGGCGTCTGGGCGCCAGCGGCAAACAACCCGGTAAAGACAAAAAGACAAACCATCCAGGGCGCGGCATTGCGGGCCCATTCGCTGCGAAGGTGCATCTGCGTCTCCTCCAAACCAATGGAATTCTACTGATCACGGCCTCTGACCAAAGCAGCACTCCAACGCCTGCGGCATAGCCCTTGCGCGGTCTGCTTCGAGAGGCGCAAACCCAGGGGGGAGTACCAAACTCGCCGTGATTCGAGCATCCAGCGTCTTCCGTCAGATCCTGCAATTGTAGCTGCGCATGGAGTTTCAGGCCACGGCGCGCCGCCGCAAGAGGCCCAACGCCCCGCCCACGCCGGCTCGCGGCCATGCCGGCGTACTCGGCGTCAGCGCCGAGAGCATGGTGAGCTTTCGGTAAGCCTGCGTAACTGAGGCTGCGACCACTTTTTCTTAGGTGGAAAGGCGAGGGTGCGGCGCACGGAAGCGCGGGCGATGGTCAGTTGGCAGTCGATCGAGGATTGGCTGAGGTCGGAGCGACGGAGTT
>DAHXNO010000147.1 GCA_027365345.1 Granulicella sp. | reverse complement strand
TTTCAAAAAGATCATGGGCTATCGCGATCTCTGGGCCCTGGACGCCATCCTCAATCCCTCTGCGACCGCCTGCCAAAAGACGGCGTAGTAACATCAACCTATCCGCCGCTCAACTTTCAACTACGCGCGGGACATCCTCCTCGCACCTCATCAGCCCGTCTCTTCTGCAGCGGACGCAAAGTGATGCTTTCTCCGTCCGTACTTACGTCAAAATACTCCACGTCGCCAAAGCGGGCTATGACGGTCTTTGGCAAAGTGATCTGGTTCTTCACGGTTCTCTTGGCCAGCATCAGGTCCTCCGCAGAAAACAAGGAAACAAGGAAGTCTTACCGTAAAACTGCCGTCCGCGAGTAGCCAGACTAGTATTATCAGCGGGTGGATCACCACCGCTTAGAAAGTTCTCATACGCCATAAAGGATAGCAGGGTGCGCAACGAGGCGGCATCTGCAACTGCGGGCGGAGTTAGCATCTGACAGAGGCGAGGCGCAGTGAGAACTCGCCTCTGAGAATGACAGATCTTTTCGGCAAGGCTGCGTGACGTGGAAGGTGGAGATTGGTCGTGTCGAAGGAGAGCCCAACATGGGCGAGGAGAACCGACATCGGCGAGGATGTGGGGGTGGAGATTCCAGCCAGCTTGCGGCAGGTTCAACGAAAACTGGAGCGATGGCGGAGTGGATATCACGGGCGATCGCCGCTGCCGGAAGCGTTGTGGAGGGCGGCAGGGGAGGCGGCACGGGAGCATGGCGTATCTCGCACCGGGCAGGTCTTGCACCTGGAGTATGGCAAGCTGACGCGCATCACGGAGGCCGCACGGTCCACATCGGCACCGGTCACTCCATGGTGACTAAATCAATGGACGGTCCGGGTGCGTTCTTAGCAGTTTCTTTGGCTGCCTGCGGCTTTATGTGGACCGTGTAGCTGCCGTCCTCACTAAGGTCTGGACTATGATTTGCGCACAGGAACAGGTGCCCACTGGTGGGGGCGGTGACCGTGGATTGTTCCCCAATCAGAAATGCCTCCGTACCGTTTGCATTGCCAGCGCGGCCAATCAATGCACCCCGGTTGACGCTGTTAAAGGGAAATTGCCACAGCAGGTCAGTCCAGGTGCGCGCGTCGCCGCCGGGACCGACAACATGCCCATCGCCCAGCGTCATGCTTCCTGAGGCCTGGAAGGTGATCTGGTCGCCGTAGTCAGCCACAATGCCCGTATCCCGCGCCCACCTGGAGGGTGAGAGATTGGTTTTTGCTCGGTCTGCCGGCAACAGGGTCCGATGGCAGCGAAACGCCTTGCACGCCAGGAGACGCGCTTGTGTCGGCTGCTCCCGCAAGAGCGCCTGGTACGTTGCGCGTGCTCGTCAGCACCTGCGTCGCGGGGGGTTGCGATTGCGCAAAGAGATGGCAGCCGGAACAAACAAGAATGCACACCAGGATGGCCGAAGCAAAGGAGCGTTCGGAAAATGTTCCGTGGGTCTCCATAAAAATTGCTCTTCTTTGCTTCTTAATTATTTTGAAGGGCCTGCGGTCTGGCCAGGAAAAGATACAGGGCCCCGCGTTCTGCATCTACGGCGTTTCTGTCATATCTTTACCGTGCTGCGGATGACAGGGGGACCCTGGATAGCCGCCTTCAGCACCGCGTCCGTCTGGCTGAGCGAAAGCAGCGCCCCGGTCAATGCTTCATCCGCCTCGGCGGCCTCATGCAGCAAGACCGGATAGCGCACCATGAACTCCAACCCACCATCGGCATACTGCAACCGGGACTCGATCTTGGGACGTTCGGTATGGATGTCCCAGCGCAGCTCCAGGCCCCCATGCTGGCGTTCAATCTCCGGTTGATATTTCTGGTAGATGG
>DAHXNO010000108.1 GCA_027365345.1 Granulicella sp. | reverse complement strand
CAGGTAGCGCTAGAGGGAAACGGAGCTTTGTTCTGCTTGCGCGAGGGTATCGCGATAGTTCCACGGCATCCAGGCTGCCGGGTGCTCGGCCACCTTGCGAGCATGTTTTTGCAAAGCGATCAGATAGCCAAGCGACGCCACACCGTTCCATTCGCAGGTGTGGATCAGGCTCATGAAGAGATCGCCTACATGGGCTCCGTTTTCGGTTTTGAAGTAGAGCGCGTTTCTCCGATGGAGTATGGCCTTCTCCAGCGCTCATTCCACGATCGTGTTATCCAGTGGAGCACGCGGCTGACGTAGAAACAGGGTCAGCGCAGACCAGTGGCGGAGCATGTACTGGATGGCTTGCCCCAGCCCCGAGTTCGGCTCGGTGAGATGCTCATCGAGCTGCGTCTTCATCCAGGCGTGCAGCGATTCCATGACGGCACGGCTGTGCTCCTGATAGAAGGGCACGCCCGAGCCATACTTCGTCTGCGCGATCACGGCCGCGGCGGTCGCTGGATGCGGAGCCAGGACGGGGCGCAGTTGCGTGAGCTAGTGACATCTGCATACGCCGTCGATGTTGTTGTCCAAATGCATAATGCGGATGCGTTTCAGGACGAGGGGGCGGCTGGCGTGTCGATTCCGGAGTTCTTTACCACTTTACATCGTTGCAGTTGCCGTCCGGCGGCGTACTGGCTGAGCATGGCGGCGGTTTTGCGCATGGAGCAGCCGCGACCGGGCAACGATGCATGCGGAGTTGAAAAATAGCCATACTCGCTATATTCTCTAGAGTAGCTAGTATCGCGTCTGTCCAGTTTCGTGGCATCCCAGGTTCAATGGCGCAATTGCTCCATCACGTGGGGCACGGTGCTAGTTTGGAGGCAGCCATGGTGAAGGTCACATCCGTAGAGGCGCAGAACCGCTTTGGTCAATTGATCGACATGTCGCAGCGGGAGATCGTCACCGTTACGCGGCATGGCCGAACGGCCGCCTTCATCGTCTCTCCGCGCGACATGGAGGAGCTGGTGGACGCGCGGCGCAGGCGCAGCCGCGCCCTGGCCGATCTGGAGGCGTGGAGCGCCCAAGCCAAACAGAGCCAGTCGCCTGCGCAGGCCGCCGCCGCCGCAAAGTTGACGGACGAGGAGGTCAATCGCATGGTGCATGAGCTGAGATGACCGTTCACCGCGTGGTATTCGACACGAGCACTCTGGTTTCGGCTGCCTTGCGATTGGACTCAATTCCTCACCGCGCCCTGATGCGGGCGGTAAGCACCTGCGACCTGTGCGCCAGTGAAGCAACCCTGGCCGAGTTGAAGGAAGTTTTGGCAAGAGAGAAGTTTCGCCGCTACCTGACGGACGCCGCCCGCAGAAAGTTTTTGGAAACGATCGAGAACAACGCGCGTCGGTTCGTGGTGCGGGAGGAAGATTATCTTTCCCTTGATCCCGCCTGCCGGGACCCCAAAGACAACAAGTTTCTGGTCCTGGCCGCCGAAGCCGAAGCGGAAGTTCTGGTCAGCAGCGACGAGGACCTGCTGGCGCTCGATCCGTGGAAGGAAGTGCGCGTGGTGCGGCCGGCGGATTTTCTGGGTCTGGTTGAATAGGCCCTGCCCAGCCCAGTGCGGCGAGCGTGGCCCGGCTTTGGCGGAGCGCTGCGTGGATCTCCACCTTGCGGTTGAATTGGTTCTCCCGGCGCAGCGCGGCTTCAAGCCGCCGGATCTCGCGCCGCTGTGCGCGGATGGCCTTGCCACGCTCGATGACAGTAGCGAGAGGCTCCCCGGCCCGCGGCGCGATCCCCAACGCGCTGGCCTCCATGTGCCGGAGAAGCATGTGCTCATATAAGGTTGCGAGATCAAGCGCGACCGGAAGCGGAAACCGCTGCGCGGAAGCTGGCTGCCACGGCGTCAGGTAATAGTCCTCGACCACCGGCGCGCCGGAACTGCCGTCGCTGGGGCGCTTGTACGCGGAGGATGAAGAGACTGATGGACCTGCCCAAAGAATCCCTCAAGGTCATCTATATCGACGAGCCGGAACTGTCTTTCGGCCACGGCCAGACCTGCGACCATCCGAAGGACGGGCTACATCTCTATGGGCCGAACTCCGGCCCCACACGCACCCGCGAGGTTTCAGTCGGCGTTATCGGAACGAAAGACGGGCTTTCGTATTTTCGGAGTTGGGCGATTGCAGTTGGCGGCTTTGTTTCCATTCCACCGCGCAAGCCTCCCGGCCCAAGGAGGCGCTACGCTTCTCACCTATCCTCAGCCGCGCCGCGTCTTCCGCCACCGGCCACCACGCCGTCGTACCACCCCAGACGCCGCCCAAAAGCACCTTGCCACGATCTTTTAAGAAGCACGTCGTCGCCTCGTCAACCGGATTCCAATCGCCTTAGAGCATTTTCCCCGTAGGTGCAGTCCAGCAGATTGAGGTTGATGGGCGCTTTCCCCAACGAAAACGCCACTGCACAATCGCTTTTGGATACCCATCAACGGGGAAATTGCTCTAGTCAGAGGCAGCTCCCGACGGATCATGATTATGCGGTTTCGACCCGCGAATATCAGACTGACCAATCGTCGCCCACTCCTGCCCCGACTGCTGCTGGCCCTGTCCTCGGAAAACGGCAACGACAAAAACAACCCCACAGACCTGCAGCGGCTGACAGGGGCACTCCATATCAGCGCTGGTTCGAGTGGTCGTGCTAATCTGCCGCTTCCGTCCGCCGCGGGTCAAGATATCATGTAGGTCTTGGATCGGATTCAAAGGGAGCTATCTCCAAGATCACCCGTTCGGCGTTCAACAGAGGTCACTGACTAAGCGCTGACCACATGCGGACGCAGAGAAGAGGCGGTCGAGCAAGGAAGAGCAGAACGTCGCTGCAAAGAGAGCCAAAGGCTCTTTGTCCAAGTTGTATCCACTGGCGGCTGGTCGGAGTGCACCAAACCGAGCGGGTACGGCTGAAGACTTTTCCAGAGGTGGGCGATCGGCAATTTGCAAATCTGTCAACCTCGGCGGCGTGGATGGGAGAGGCTGAGGCATGATTGAAAAGCCCGTTTCGGGCGTGTTTTCTACAGTCGACCGGTTACTTCTTATAGCTCTTGCGGCCATCGCCGGCTGCACCTTCGCTGCCGTGGCTTCGGCGTCGCACTGGCCCCTGGTGGGCGACGCCTCGCTGCTGCGGTATGTCGTGTTCCTACTCAAGAGCGGCTATGCACCTTACTCCCAAATCATCGACATCAACCTGCCCGGAAGCTATTTTCTTGAGGCGGCAGCCATGCACGTCCTCGGTAGCGGTGCTATCGGATTGCGCCTTTACGACGGTGCGCTCAGCGTCGTCATCTGTGCCTGTGCGGTCATTTTGAGCAAACACGGATTTCGGGCGAGGGCTTGCGCCCTCGTGGGCGCTCTTCTAATCGTTTTGATCCATCTGCGCGACGGAGTCGTTCAAGCCGGCCAACGAGACTATGCAATTCTAGCCGTCGTCCTGCTGGGCTATGTACTTTTGCTGCGTGGCCCTTTCGCGACGCGACCGGCGGGGTCGTGGCTCTTCGGGCTTATGGTTGGCTGCGCGGTGACGATCAAACCGACGATCCTGTTGTTGGTCCTGCTGCCGCTCTACGCTTCATTCCTGCGTCACCAACAGGCACGCGACGCGGCAAAAAGGTTCAGCGGCGTTTTCGTGGCGTCCCTGCTGCCCATAGCCGGGATGTTTTTCTGGCTACACACCTGGCACGCAATCCCCGCCTTCTTCAGTGCAATGCAGATAGCGCGACGGTCGCATAGCGGATTAGCCCATAAAACTCCAAGCTTTCTCCTAGCCCATTCGATTCAGCCGGCTACCCTTCTTCTCTTGCTCGGCATAGGGCTCCTGGCATTGCGGCAGTTCAAAGTTGACGACGAGTCAAAGCTACTGCTGTTTGGCGCGGCAGCCGGCCTTGGATCATTCATTCTCCAAGGCAAAGGCTTTCCCTATCAACGTTATCCTTTCCTCGGGCTCATTGTCGTCGTCATCTTCGGACTTGTTGCTGACGAACTCGGTTCGCAGCCTCTCAATCGCGTTCTTGCGGCCGCAGCCCTGGCTCTATCCTGCTTTTGGTGGGTGCCCAGGTTCGCACTTGAGGTTTCGAGATACGATCGCGTGGAGCCGTTCCAGGATTCTCTAGCCCACACCCTGGCCGCCCTTCATGCCGGGCCTGGCGATGTTCAATGTTTGGATACGGTTGGAGGGTGCGTCAACGTCCTCTACGACCAGCATCTCGTGCAGAGCACTGGATACCTCTATGACTGCTACGCTTACGCTGGTCCCGCAGATGCACGCACCACCTATAGGCAATCGCTTTTGAGCGCCGTCGAGGCAGCACGGCCACGCTATATCGTCCTGACAAGTGAGTTTTCCCTGGATTCGCAGGGCTGGCCCCAACGGATCAACGAGTGGGCGGCGATGCGGGAGTACTTGGGCAAAAATTATGTGCTGAAGGCGTCGTGGCAGCCGGCGCAGGCTCTGCATTGGTGGCATCAGCCCGAAACGCCTCCTAGCTTCGAGATCTTCGGCCGGAAATAGATCACGATCTCTCTACCCCAAACCCGGAGATGCGATTACACCGGAAGAAGCCATCAAAGACCCATTCGTTCTTGAGTTCCCTGACCTCAAGGACGAATACTCCGAATCGGAGCTGGAGGCGGCGCTCATCCGGCATCTCGCCGACTTCCTGCTGGAACTGGGCGACGACTTTCCTTCGTCGGCCGTCAGCGTCGGCTTCGCATCGACGACAACTGGTTTCGCGTTGACCTCATCTTCTATCACCGCCGCCCGCGCCGCCCGCTCCCTGCAGACCTGAAGATTGGCAAGTTCAGCTACGCCGACGCTGGCCAGATGCATCTCTATCTCAACTATGCGCGTCAGCATTAGGTCAAGCCGGGCGAGAACCCACCAGTGGGGCTCATCCTCTGCGCTGAAAAGGGAGCCGCGGAAGCACATTACGCTCTCGACAACCTGACCAATAAGATTCTAGCCGCCGAGTATCAAACTGTCCCGTCCGATAAAAAGCTCGTCGCCGAAGAACTGGATAAATCACGCCGCAAGTTCGGAGCAATGCCGTTTTTCGGCTGATGCCGACAACTGAGGTGCTCAAGTGGCTCAAGCCGTCCAAGGACCTTCTGAAGATCCATTACGCGGAAGAGAACAACTACAACCCGGACTTCATCGTCGAAACAAAAAACGTCCGCTTCCTCTGCGAGGTCAAACGGGTCGGCGAAGTAGACGCCCCCACGGTCCAGCAGAAAGCCAGGGCCGCAATCCAATGGTGCGAACGCGCATCCCAGGGCAGCGAGAAGCCTTGGCGCTACGCGCTGATCCCCCAGGACGTGATCCGCTCCAACCGAACCTTCCACAGCCTCGTCCAAGCCTGACCGCGCCCACACCTCGCCCCCCGTAGCCCACCCCGCTGACAAAGACCGGCTCCTCCCATCTCTTCCGGCATACGATGGCCACGCTGATGCGCCAGGGCGGAACCGACATCCGCTTCATCCAGCAGAGGCTCGGTCACGACGACTCGAAGCCCACGCAAATCGATACGCACGTTGCCATCCGAACCCTGCAACGGGTCCACGCCGCAACCCATCCCAAAGCCATGCTCGAAAAGGGTGACAACCAGGCCACACAAGCCACGAGTCCAGAAGCCGAAGCCCTCTGCAAGACGCTTGCTCAAGAGGCCGAAGAGCAAGAAAAAGAAAAAGTTCCTCTTTTAGCTGCTCCACAGCCGCTAACGAAAAAACAGAAACCAAGGCCCCCGGCGACCGGTCTTCGTCGCTCGGGTGCAGAACAGAGGTATCATCCAAACTATGGCAACCATTCACATCTCGGAAGCTGAAGCCGTCCGCGACTTCGCCGGACTGATGGCGCGCGTCCGTCTGGGCGCCGAGATCGTCATCGAGTCGGAATCGCGTGCCGTGGCTGTCGTCCGTCCCGCCGTTCCCGCTGGCCCCGGTCGCCTGCTGTCCGAGTCCCTGCGTCGGGCCAAAGAGCTTGGTTCCACCGTTACGCTGGACGGCGGCTTCGCCCGCGACCTTGAAGCCGTGGTGAACAGCCATCCCGAGCCGCTGCAAGACCCATGGGGCTGATCCTCGATTCCAGCGTGGTTATCGCCGCTGAACGCCGTGGAGATACAGTCGAAAAACTGATCGAGTGGGTTGTATCCGTGGCGGGCGACCAGGCTGCGGCTCTCTCCGCAGTTGGACTCACCGAGCTGGCGCATGGAATCTATCGCGCGCAGAACCCGTAAATCCGGCAACGCCGTCAGGCGTTCATCGATGATCTTCTGCGCGCTCTGGTCATCCATCCGTTCACCACGGCGACGGCGTTACTGGCCGCAAAGATCGACGGTGAGCAACAGTCCAAGGGAGTCAAAATCCCCTTCGGCGATCTGTTGGTGGGCGTCACGGCGCTGGAGCTTGGCTTCTCGGTTCTCACCGCCAAGGTGCGTCACTTCCGCATGATCCCCGGCCTTCAGATCGTCCGGCTATAAGCCGGAGAATCGCTGCTCAATGAGCCTTCCTTTCAGCCGCCCTTCCGGGTGGCTTATCCGTACCCCGCCCACCATCCTCGCCAACCCTCCACCCACGCCACGCACCCCAGAAGCAACCCACCAGCCGCGCAACTTAATCGCATCCGCCTGTGTCTAATCTCACCGAGGGGCTTGAGTACAGGCAGCCCGGCCCCTGAAACTCCTCGTCCGGCTCACAACCCGGAGCATCGGGAAGACGAGGAGCCCGCAAGGGTGAACGACCATGAAACTCCTACGCGCCATTCGCAAACTCTTTGCTGCGGCGGCCATCGCAGCCACAGCCTTGGCGGTCCTGCTCCCGGCAACGCCGTCCCACGCATTCATCGTCATCACTGCCGCCATCGCTCCTCCTGCCATTCCTGTCTACACCCAGCCGCCCTGCCCAGGCGACGGCTACCTCTGGACCCCCGGCTACTGGGCCTGGGGGCCAAGTGGCTACTTCTGGGTCCCCGGCGCATGGGTCCTTCCGCCCTACGTCGGCGCCCTCTGGACCCCCGGCTACTGGGGCTGGGGCGGGGGCGTTTACACCTGGTTCCCCGGCTATTGGGGTCTTAGGGTCGGTTACTACGGCGGCATCAATTACGGCTTCGGATACTTCGGCGTCGGCTTCTACGGTGGCTACTGGGGCGGTGGCCGCTTCTGGTATAACCGCGCCTACGGCAACTTCGGTCCCGGCTTCCACGGCTACATGTACAACCACGCCTACGCGGGCTTCAACGGCCGACCCGGCGGAGCCTCCTTCACCCAGGCAGCCTTCCATGGCGGCTCAACCTTCCGCGGCTCCGGCCTGGGCGGGGCCAACCGCGGCGGGTTCGGCGCTGCCGGGGCCACGGCAGGCAACAATCACTTTAGCGGAGCCTCCGGCAATCACTTCGGCGGAACCTCGGGTAGCCAGTTCGGCGGCGCCAACAGCAATCACTTCGGCGGAGCATCGGGTAGCCAGTTCAACACCGCCAGCAACTCCCACTTCGGCGCGAGTGGCAGCTACGGGCACTTCAACGGAGCGTCGGGCAGCCAGTTCGGCGGCGGTTCCCACTTCGCCTCAGCCGGCAGCTACGGACAATTCAACACCGCCAGCAACTCCCACTTCGGCTCCGCCGGCAGCTACGGCCACTTCAACGGAGTCGGCAGCTCCCACTTCAACACCAGCGCCGGCAGCTCTCACTTCGGCTCGGCCGGCAGCTACCGAGGCTTTAGCGGTGGTGGCGGCGGCAGCCACTTCGCTGGCGGCGGTGGTCACTTCGGCGGTGGCGGCTTCGGCCACATGCGCTAAAGCTCCTCGCCCATCCACCCACCGCAAGCAACCCTCCGGGCGGGTTCCAGGGAGCCAACCAGCTCCCAGCCCGTCACTCCTCGCCGCCGTCCCTCACCGCCCCGATCCGCTCTTCTCTTCCGCCAACTCAACCACCATCTCAGCGATCCGTTCCAGCGCTCCCGGCTTTGCCAACGCCCTTGCTCGCTGCGCCATCGCGGCTCGTCCCGGCCCATCCTTCAGCAGCCTCACCAACATGCCGCACAGGGCCTCAGCCGTCGCATCCTTCTGCAGCAGCATCTCCGCCGCGCCGGCAGCCACCAGCACCTCTGCATTCCTGCGCTGATGGTCGTCCGCAGCCGTGGCCAGCGGAACCAATAAGGAAGCCTTGGCCGCCGCGCACAACTCAGCGACCGTGCTCCCCGCCCGCGCCAGCACCAGATCAGCCGCAGCATACTGCTCCGCCATATCGGTCAAAAACGCCTCTACCCTCCATCGCGCCGGATCAGCTCCGCTGGCCCGGTACGCCTCCCGCGTAGACTCCAACTGCCGCGCCCCCGCCTGATGCACCACGCTCAACCCCGGAACCTGCTCCAGCAAATCCTTCACAATCAGCGGCATCGTCTGGTTGAACACCAGCGCCCCATTGCTCCCCGCCGTCACCAGCAGCCGCAGCCCCGCGCGCCCCGCTCCATCCTCCGCCGACGGCGGGTCGGCAAAGATCTCCGGCCGCACCGGAACCCCGGTCACCTCCGCATGGCGAAAGAACTTCGCCGTGTTCGCAAAGTTCACCGCCGCCGCGCTCACAAACCGCCCCAACTGGCGATTGGTCAGCCCCGGCACGGCATTCGGCTCATACACCAGCGTAGGAACCCCCATCACCAGCGCCGCAATCATCCCCGGCCCGCTCGCATAGCCGCCTACACCCACCACCACCTGCGGCCGGAACTCCCGCAACAACCGCACGCAGCGCAGCACGCCCAGCGGCAAATCCATCATCGTCCGCAGCCGGGTCCCCAGGCTCACATTCTTCCATTGTCCGGACCGCACCAGCTCCAGCCCAAAGCCTGCCTCCGGAACCAGCCGCGCCTCCAGCCCGCGCGCCGTCCCCACAACCCGCACCTCTGCCCTATACCCGTCGCGCAGGGCTCGGCCAATCGCCAGCGCCGGCATCACATGCCCGCCCGTTCCGCCTCCGGCGATCATCACCCGCAGTGCGCCGTCTCTCACCTGCCTCGCAACCCTGCCCCTTGTCGCACCTTCACCACCCTCACCGCAAGCGCCTCGTCCGCTGTCCGTCTGCCATCCGCCCATCACCCTGCGTGGTCAATCAATCTCGCGCGTCATATTCAACAGCACGCCCATACACGCCAGGGTCACAAACACGCTGGTTCCACCGGAGGAGATCAGCGGCAGGGGCAGCCCCTTGGTCGGCAGCAGGGCCAGCACCACGCTCATATTGAAGAACGCCTGCACCAGCACAATCACCGTCAATCCAAACGCCAGGAACCGCGCAAACGGGTCGGTGGAAAGATACGCCGCCCGTAGCCCCCGGTACCCCACAATGCAGAACGCGGTCAGCACGCAGATCGCGCCAATCAATCCCAGCTCCTCGCAGATATTGGCAAAGATAAAATCCGTATGCGGCTCAGGCAGATAAAACAGCTTCTGCCGCCCCTCCATCAACCCCAGCCCGCGAATCCCTCCCGTTCCCACCGCAATCAGCGACTGCAGAATGTGGAACCCCGCCCCCCGCGGATCGGCCTCCGGATGCAAAAACACAAACATCCGTTTGGCTCTCCACGCCACATGGAACAGCATGTAATAAATCACCGGCGAAGCTCCTGCCGCGCCCACCATCACCCACTTCACCGGCATCCCGGCCAGGAACAGCATCAGCGTCATCACCGCGCCGCACACCAGCGCCGTGCCCAGATCCGGCTCCTTCAGAATCAGCGCAATAAACAGCAGCGGCGGAATCACCGCCGGCAGAATCGTCTCTTTAAAGTCCTCAATCGCGTGAATCCGCGTCTGCAGGTACCAGGCCAGAAACAGCACAATCATCGGCTTGGCCAGCTCAGAGGGCTCCAGCGTGATCCCAGGGAAGCGCACCCAGCGATGCGCTCCATTCATCCCTCCCCACGCAAACACAGCGACCAGCAAAAACCCCGTGATGCCCATCAACGCAAACACCAGCTTCGCATTGTTGTACTTCCTGTAATCCACCCGCATCAGCACAAACAGCGCAATCATCCCCGCCAGCGCAAACGCTGCCTGCTTGCTCACGTACGCATACGGCGAGCCCAGCGTCACCTTGGCCAGCACCGCCGACGCCGAAAACACTGACACCAGTCCAAACAGCACCAGCAGCAGCACCGTGCCAAACAACCATTTATCCACGCCAACGCGCTTCGCCATCCGCCTCTACACCCTTCCAGCTCCAGCCGCCGAACCCAGCCGCCCGCCCCAGCCGTCAGGGAATCGCCGCCACCAGCTTCTTGAACACTCGCCCGCGCTGCTCGTAGTTCTCAAACTGGTCAAAGCTGGCGCACGCCGGCGCCAGCAGCACCGTGTCGCCGGATACCGCCGTCTTCTGCGCCAGCGCCACGGCCCGCTCCAGCGTCTCCGCTCCCTCTATCTTCACCACGCCGTCAAGCTGGCGCTCAATCTTTTCCGCCGCTGTACCAATCGTGATTACCGTTTTTACCCGCTCCCGCAACAACGGCTCCAGCACCCGGTAATCGGAGCCCTTGTCCTTCCCCCCCAGAATCAGGTGAACTCCACCCTCAAAAGCCTCCAGCGCCTTGATGGTCGCATCCACATTCGTCGCCTTGGAGTCGTTGAAGTACCGCACCCCGCCCACCTCACGCACAAACTCCAGGCGATGCTCCACCGCCTTGAACTCCCGTACTGCTCGGCGGATCGTCTCGCTCTCCACCCCTGCCAGCCGCGCCGCGCAAATCGCCGCCAGCACATTCTCCACATTGTGCGCCCCCACCAGCGGAATCTCCGCCACCGGCATCACCGGCTCCGGCTTGGCGCCCTCGCGCGCTACATAAAGAATCGACTCGCCAAACACAAACACCCCTTGCTTGATCGCTCGCTTCCGGCTGAACCAGTACACCTTCGCCCCGCCACCCGGGCGCACCGTCTTGGCCGCAACCAACTGCGTGTTCTTCTCCTCGCCATTCAGCACCAGGTAATCCTCGGAACTTTGAAACTCCGTAATCCTGGCCTTCAGCGCCGCATAGTTCTCAAAGCTTCCATGCCGATCCAGATGGTCCGGCGTAATGTTCAGCACCAGCGCAATGCGCGGCTTGAAGCTCTCCACCGTCTCCAGTTGAAAGCTGGAAACCTCCAGCACACTCCAGCTCTCCGGCGTGCTCTCCTCCACCAGGGACGTCACCGGCCGCCCAATATTTCCGCCCACCAGCGTCGGCCTGCCGGAGGCCTTCAAAATCTCGCCAATCAAGGTCGTCGTCGTGGTCTTTCCATTCGATCCGGTAACCGCCACAATCTCACCCTGCAGAAACTCCGCACCCAACTCCAGTTCGCCGATAATGTGCGCTCCCATCGCGCGCACCTGCTTCAACTCCGGCGTTGTCAGCGGCACGCCGGGACTCACCACAATCAGATCCTGGCGCCGGAAGGTCAGCAGCCCATGGCCACCCGTCTCCACCATGAACCCCTGATCCAGCATCTCAGAGATCTCCGCAATCAGCGTCGCCGGCCGCGCATCGCTCACCGTCACCCGAGCGCCACGAGCCTTCAAAAACTGCGCCGCGGAGATCCCACTCTTCCCCAGCCCCACCACCAACACCCTCTGACCCTTCAACCGATTCTGATTCTTCATCTCCATAGAACATCCCGACGGGCCGCCGTCACCCTCAACCACTTCGCTAAGCTTCACCCGCACAAACCACCTGCAAGAACCCTTCCCTCGCCTCTAAGCAGGCTATCACCCTGCCCCTGCTCCTCGCCCCTTGCCTCGCGGCCTCCATCCCACCACGCTCAATCCTCCAACCACTTCACCAGCGCCGCGGTCACTGCCTGCGGCTGCTCCAGCGTACACGTATGCCCGCACGCCGCAACCTTCACCAGCCTGCCCCGCTCCACCCCATCGGCAATCTCGGCTGCCAACTCCGGCGGCGTCAGCTCATCCCCCTCCCCCACCACCACCAGCGTCGGGCAGCGAATCTCCTTCAACCCCGGCCGCGAGTCCGGCCGACTCAAAATCGCCGTCTGTTGCCGGATAAAGCCCTCCGCTCCCGTCTCCGCTGCCATCTGCCGAAGAACATTCCGCAAGCCCTCATCCTCCCAGCGCGACCGGTCCACTAGCCGAGGGAACAGAGCGTCCGCAATCTCACTTATCGGAACACTCCTCGCTCGCTCCATCTGGATCCGCCGATTCGCCGTCTGCTCCACCGAGTCCGGCCGCGCGCTGGTGTCCAGCAGCGCCAGCTTCTCTACCCGCTCCGCAGCCCGGCGCAGAATCTCAAAGCTGATGTACCCACCCATCGAGAGCCCGATCAGCGCAAATCGCTCCGGAGCCGCATCCAGAATCGACTGCGCAATCTCTTCCACGCTCGCCTGCAGGCTATGCTGCGCCACCGTCACCGGACCAAACCTCCACAACGCAGGAAGCTGTTCCGCATACAGCCGCGGCGAAAAAAGAAGACCCGGAATACACACAATCGGTAGAATGTTCCTCACCTCAACTTCAGCGTCGTTAGCGCAAACAAAGAAAAAACCAGGGCCAGTATCCAGAACCGCGTAATCACCTTGGACTCTGACCACCCCATCAGCTCAAAATGGTGGTGCAGCGGAGCCATCTTGAAGATCCTCTTGCCATTCCGCAGCTTATAACTTCCCACCTGCAAAATCACGCTCAGGATCTCCAGCACAAATACGCCGCCGATAAACGGCAGCAGCAGCTCCTGCTTGATAATCACCGCAACCGTGCCGATCACCCCGCCCAGCGCCAGCGAGCCGACGTCGCCCATAAAAACCTCGGCCGGATGCGCGTTGTACCACAGAAACCCAATGCTCGCGCCCACCATCGCCCCGCAGAAGATCGTCAGCTCGCTGACCATCGGCATCCGTTGCAGTTCCAGATAGTCGGCAAACACCACATGCCCGCTCACATAGGTCAGCACCGTCAACGCGCCCGCTGCGATAATCGTGCACCCGATCGCCAGCCCATCCAGCCCATCGGTCAGATTCACCGCGTTGCTGGAACCCGTGATCACCAGCATCACAAACAGCACAAACGGCAAAAACGCCAGCGGCCAAAGGTGCGGATACTTTAGCAGCGGCGTGATCAGCAGGTCCGGCCGGAACCGTTTGATAAACGGAACCATTAGCTGGGTGGAGTACGCATGCTCCACCCGCATCAACACCAGCGCCGCCGCGATCGCCCCACTCGCGATAAACTGCAGCGCCAGCTTCTGCAACGACCTCAGCCCCAGATTCCGCTTCTTCACCACCTTGATGTAATCATCGGCAAACCCAATCGCCCCAAACGCCACCGTGGCGAACATCACAATCCATATATAAGGATTGGTCAGATTCGCCCATAGCAGCGTCGGCACCAGAATGGAGATGCAGATCAGCACGCCGCCCATGGTCGGCGTTCCACCCTTCTTCTGGTGGCTCTTCGGCCCCTCTTCGCGAATGTACTGCCCAATCTGGAACTGCCGCAGCCGGTCGATCACAAACGGCCCGATCAGCAGTCCGATCAGCATCGCCGTCATGCTGGCAAACGCGCACCGGAACGTCACGTAGCGAAAGATCCGGAACACCGGAATATACGGAAATAGCTTCTGGTAAAGCAGCCAATAGAGCAACGGATCTCGCCTCGTCAGTAACGTCAAACTGCATCATCAAGCCACAGCCCTGAGCATCATCGAGCCACAGCCCTGAGCCGCTTCAAACCACAGCCCTGCGCCGCTTCAAACCACAGCCCTGCGCATCATCAAACCACAGCTCTGCGCCCATCTTACCGCTCCTCCTTGTGTGTCACTCCTGCGCCATCGGCGCGCCAGCGCAGCATGCGCAACATCCGCATCCTACGGAGCCTCCAAAACCTCCAACGCCCGCTCCAGCCGCACCCCGCGCGAGCCCTTCAGCAGCACCAGATCGCCCTCCCGCAGATTCCTGCGCAGCCACTCACCCGCCATCTCCGGCGACTCCACAAACTCCGCCTGCACCGGCCCCGCGCTCCGCCGCTGCTCCTGCTGCGCTCCCGCCACCAGCTCCCGCGCCAGCCCGCGAACTCCCACCACCACGTCGATCCCCTCCATCGCCGCACCGCTGGCTGCATGCAGCCGCGCGCCCTCCGGCCCCAGCTCCAGCATCTCTCCCGCCACCACAATTCGCCGCTTTGCTTCAGTCCTCCGCAGCGCCTCCACCATCGCTTCCAGCGCCTTCGGATTCGAGTTGTACGTATCATTCACAATCTCCGCCCCGCGCCACGCAATCACGTTGCCGCGCCTCTCCGTCGGCCGCATCTGCTCCAGCGCTCGGCACGCAGCCTCCAGCTCCACCCCGCGCATCTGCCCCACAGCTACCGCAGCCAACCCATTCAGCAGATTGTGCCGCCCCGGCAACGCGAGCCTCACTCTCCGCCGCAACGGCGCCTCGCCGCCTCGGCCGGCTTCCACTACCAGATCAAACGCCATCCCCCGCAGCCCTCCATCCTCCATCGCCTCGGCGCGCACCGTACATCCCTCGCTCGTTCCATACAGCACCGCCCGCTCCTCAATGCCCTTGGCAAACCCTCGCACCCGCTCATCGTCGCCATTCAGAATCGCGATCCCATCGGCCGGCAACGCCTCCACCAGCTCATACTTGGCGCGCGCAATCCCTTCCATCCCATCCGCAAAAAACTCCAGATGCGCCGGCCCCACATTGCTCACCACCCCCCAGTTCGGAGCCGCCATCGCCGCCAGCGCCCGAATCTCCCCCGCATGGTTCATCCCCATCTCCACCACCGCTGCCTCATGCTGCGGCTGCAACCCCAGCAGCGTCAGCGGCACGCCAAAATGGTTGTTCAGGTTCCCTTCGGTCTTCAACACCTCAAACTTCGTCTCCAGCACGGTCGCAATACACTCTTTGGTCGTCGTCTTTCCGGCCGAGCCCGTCACTCCAATCAGAATCCCTCCCCACTCCCGCCGCACCCGGCGGGCCAACCGCTGCATCGCCGCCAGAACCCCATCCTCGCCCTCTCCTCCACCCGCAACCCGCAGCAGCCGCTCCTCCGCAACCGCCGTCGGCCGCGGCCAGCTCTCGCTCACCACCGCGGCTGCCGCGCCCCGCTCCAGCGCAGACTCCACATAGGCATGCCCATCCAGCCGCTCACCCCGCACCGCAAAGAACAGCTCGCCCGCGCCAATCGTCCTCGAATCGATCGAGTATCCCGTCACCTCCGCGCCGCGATCGAACCCGCCCTCCGCCTGCATCCAACCCTCAATCTGTCCCAGACTCAGTCTCACGCTCTCACCTCTCTCCCATCCCTCTATCTCACTTCCCCGCCTGCATTCCTCTCACCCGCCCGCAGACCGCGCAGCACATCCTCTGCCTCCGCCACATCATCAAAAGCCACCACCCCCTGCGCAAAGGTCTGCGTCTTCTCATGCCCCTTGCCGGCCAACAGCACAATGTCTCCCGGCCGCGCCGCGCCAATCGCCAGCGCAATCGCCGCCCTCCGGTCGACCTCCACCAGACACTCCGCCGCTCCTCCAGCCTCACCCTCAGCCGTACGCACCCCCACCAGCACCTCTTCAACAATCCTCCGCGGATCCTCACTGCGCGGATTGTCGCTGGTCACCACCACCACCTCGCTGCCCCTGGCCGCAACCCTGCCCATCCTTGGCCGCTTGCCGCGGTCTCTGTCTCCTCCGCAGCCAAACAGGGTAATCACCCGGCCGCCCTTCGCAGTCACCAGATCTCTGGCCAGCGCAATCAGATTCGCCAGCGCATCCTCCGTATGGGCATAGTCCACCACCACAGCAAAGCCCGCATCCTGGCAGCCCCTCACCACCTCAAACCTTCCCGGAGCCGGGCGCAGCTCCTTCACTCCCGCAGCAATCTCCTCCAGCGTCAGCCCCCGCGCCTGGGCCGCGCAGCAGGCCGCCAGCAGGTTGTACACGTTCACCCGCCCGGTCAAAGGCGAATCCACCAGCGCCTCACCCATCGGCGTCCGCAACCGGAACCGCATCCGCCCCGCGTCCAGCATCACATCCTCAGCCCGCCACTCCCCGCCGCCGATCCCATAGCTCATCACCCGCCGGCAACCCGCCGCCGCCCGCATCATCTGTCCGGCCGCAGCATCATCCGCATTGATCACCGCCACCCGTGGCGGCGCAGCTCCCACTCCCTCAAACAGCCGCTGTTTGGCCCGCGCATACGCCTCCATGGTCCCGTGATAGTCCAGGTGGTCCCGCGTCAGATTCGTAAACATCGCCACATCCACCGGAATGCCCCACACCCGCTCCTGATCCAGCGCATGCGAGCTCATCTCCATCACCACCTCGCTGCAACCCGCCTTCACCCCCTCGGCAAACACCGCCAGCAGATCCCGGCTCTCCGGAGTCGTGTGTTCGCTCTCCCGCACCTGGCCGGCCACATGCGTCTCAATCGTCCCCACCAGCACGCATCTCCGCCCCACCCCGCGCAGCATCTGCTCCAGCAGATACGCCGTAGTCGTCTTACCGTTGGTCCCGGTAACCGCGCAGATCTTCAGCCTCTTCTCTGGAGCCCCAAACACCGCCGAACTCAACGCCGCCAGCGCTCTCCGTCCCCCATGCGCCGCTCCATCCACCCGCGCCCGCGCCAGCTCCGGCTGCCGCGCTCGCAGCTCCTCAAACACCTCACGCGAGTCCGTCACAATCGCCGCCGCGCCCTGCCGCAGCGCCGCATCAATGTACCGGTTGCCGTCCGTAGAGCCTCCGCGCATGGCCACAAACACATCCCCGGCGCTCACTCGCCGCGAGTCATACTGCACCCCACGCACCTGCACATCACCGCGCCCCGCGGTCTCCGCCACGCACCCCGCCGCGATCGCCTCGCCTACCGCCTCGCTCCACTGCATATCGAAGATCCTCGGCGCCTGCCCGCGCCGGCCCTTCCGGCTCTCCAACCAAACGCATCCCAAACCAACCGCACCCAGCCGAACCGCATCCAGACAATCCGCATGCAGGCGGCAGCCGCTGCCTCACCACCACCCGTCACCGCGCGAATCGCACCACAATCTCCGTTCCCACCGGCACCATCGTTCCCGCTGCCGGAGCCTGATCCTGCGCCAGCCCGCTGCCCAGCATCCGCAACCGCAGTCCCATGCCCGCAGACTTCTCCACCACCGCGCGCAGATCGTCGCCGTGGAAGTCCGGAACCGCAACCCGTTTTTCGGCGTCAATCACCACCTCTCCGTTCCCTAGCGTCCTCACCGTCGGCTGGATCACGGCAGCAGCAACATGCCCATCAAGGGCCACGTCCCCTGACGGCGGCGTCGTATCCCCGTTCTTCCTGAAATCCGCCACCAGCTTCTCCGGCAGCGCTCCAGACGCCGCTCCGGCGTTCGTCTGCCGCTCACCCTCTGCCGTCGCCTCTGCGCTGCCGCCCGCCTCTGCCTGCGGCTGACGCAGCGGATCATCCGCAGGCAGGCTGTTCACCTCGTCGTAGATCGCATTCAGATCCCCAAAGTGCTCATCCGGCTCATCGTCCGGCTCCGCCGCATTCTGCGCCTCTTCCATCTGCTGCTGCGTCTTCAGCGGCTCGTCGTGGGGCACGCCCAGATACTCCAGCACCTCCTGCGCCACCTGCCGGAACACCGGAGCCGATACCGCCGTTCCATACCGGCTGCCCACAGTCGGATTGTCGATAATCACCGCAATGGAGATCGCCGGATGATTCACCGGCGCAAACCCCGCAAAGCTCGCCACCACATTCGTGTGCGAATAAGTGTGCGTCACCGGATCCACCTTCTGCGCCGTTCCCGTCTTTCCCGCCGAGCTGTACCCATTCAACTGCGCCGGCTTGCCCGTTCCATCCAGCACCACGGCCTGCATCATCTCGCGCATCAGCGCCGTGGTCTGCTCCCGGATAATCCGGTGCGCTCCGTCAGGCAGCCTCGCCGCCAAGCCCTGCTCCGGATGGAACGGCTCGGCCACCAGCTTCGCCTCCCCGCTCCCGCCGTCCTTGCTCTCCTGCCCCGGGCTCGGCTCATCCGTCGACTGCAACAGCACATGCGGCGGAAGATACACCCCTCCGTTGGCGATCGCTGAAACCATCGTCACCAGTTGAATCGGCGTCACCGCGATCTCCTGCCCAATCGCAATCGACAGGATGCTGGTCGCGCCCCACCGCCGTGGCGGCCGCAGCAGACCGCGCGTCTCACTCGGCAGTTCAATCCCCGTCCGCTCGCCAAACCCAAAGCCCCGGATGTACTTGTAAAACCTATCCGGCCCCAACTTCAACGCCATCTTGGCCGCGGCCACGTCGCTGGAGATCTCCAGCGCCTTCTCCACCGTCACCAGCCCATAGTGATGCCGCCTGTCCTCCTCATCGTCATGCAGCGTCCGCCCGTACATGGTCATCTCGCCGCCCTGGCAGTCCACCATATCCGTCGGCTTCACGCCCGCCGCGTCAATCGCCGCCGAATACGTCACCAGCTTGAACGTCGATCCCGGCTCATACACATCGCTCACCGCCAGGTCGGTCAGATCTCGCGGATCCACATGCAGCGGATCATTCGGATTGAATCGCGGACTCACCGCCAACGCCAGAATCTGTCCCGTATATGGATCCTGCACCACCACCGTTCCGTGCAGCGCCTTCACCTTGGCCATCTGCGCATCCAGCGCCTGTTCCGCCATGTACTGGATGTTCGCGTCGATCGTCAGATCCAGATCCTCGCCCGGAATCGGATCGCTCTCCGCCGAGCCCAGCACATGCCGCTTGGCGTCGATCGCCGTCAGCTCATGCCCCGGCTCCCCGTGCAGATCCTGGTCGAACTCCTCCTCCAACCCTCCCAGCCCCGTGTCATCCGTACCCACATACCCCAGCACATGCGAGGCCAGATCCCCATTGGGATAGAACCGCTTGAACTCCTTCTGGAAGTAAATTCCCTTCAAATTAAGCTGGCGCACGCGCGTCGCAATCTCCGGCGACACCTTGCGCGCTACCCAGGCAAAGTGCCGCGAAGCATTGAACCGCGCATCCATCTGCTTCTCTGTCGTAAAGTGATCCAGCGGATCCGTGTGCACGATCCGCGAAAGCAGCATCGCATCCTCCGCCCGATTCGCCCCCAGCTCGCTCGGCACCGCATAGATGCTATCCACCAGCACCGTCATCGCCAGCGCGCGCATGTCCCGGTCATACAGCACGCCGCGATGCGGAGCCACCTCAAAGGTCCGCTGCTGTTGCTGCCTGGCGCGCTCTACCCACTCACTGTGCTGAAACACCTGCAGCCATACCAGCCGCAGCCCAATCGCCCCCGCCCACACGCAGAAAAACAGAGCCACGTACGCAAACCGCACCCTGCGAATGGGTGCGGTCAGCTTCTGCCGTGGCGTCTGATTCATCCTGGAATCCCTGTTCCCGTGCAAAGCTCCCTGCAACTTCCAGGAGACCGCTCATCTGCCAGGCTCTCTCTTCCTCGTCCTGGCCCTCCATTCCCATCTCCCTTCAGGAACGGATCGTTGCTCCCTTGCTGTGCAACGGCTCCTCTCCTGCGCCGGTCGCCCCCTGGCTCAATTCCCTGTCCGCGCACCCGCCAGCACCGGCACATGGGCCTGCGCCATCACCGCGCTGCTCCCGCCCATGCCATCCGCCCGCACCACCTGCCCCGGCTGCGGGGATTCCATCCCCAACTGCTTCGCAATCCGGTCAATCCTTTGCGGATCGCTCAACTGCGCCTCGGTCAGCTCCAACTGCCGGTTCTGCTCCTGCAGCATCTCCACCTGGGTCTTCTGCGCCTCCACTCGATAGCCCACCTCAATCGCCGAGAAGTGCTGCCACACATACACCATCATCAGCAGAAAAAACAAGGTCATCGTGATCGTGAACCGGCGCACGTCCCGCCGCCGCTCCGGATCATCCTCCTTCACCAGTCGACTGTTGTCGATGTGCTTGGAAAAGAACATCTCAGGAGTCGGTCCGCGCCGCCGCGCCCTCTGTTGCTCAAACAGGGTACGGTTTCGCTCCGCCACACTCAAACTGCGGCGTGCGCCGGTCCCTCCCTGCGTCTCCCGTATCTGCTGTCCTGCCATCACCATCGTCGCCATCAACGCACCTCTACCTCAACTCAAACTCGTCGTCCGCTTTCGTCTTTCCTCAGCCCCACCCTCCGGTAGGCTTGCACCCTGCTCCTTCACCCTCCTGCGGCACAACCCGGGCCGGGGTTGCTGATGGGGGAAGGGACTTTTTCTTGCATGGTTGTCTTTCGCCTGAAAGCACGGCAGGACAACCCCGGCCCGATCTCAATCTCAATCTCTTCTTCCGCTCGAACTTCGCTCCGCCGCTCTCAGCTTCGCGCTCCTGGCTCTCGGATTTCTCCTTGCCTCTTCTTCGTCTGCGGTCACCGGCTTCCTGGTCAAAACCTCCAGCTCTCCACGCCCCGCCGCCTCGCGAAACGCATCCTTCACCAACCGGTCCTCCAACGAGTGGAAGCTGATCATCGCCACCCGACCACCCGGCCTCAGCAAACTCTCCGCCCCCGTTACCGCCCGCAGCAGCGCTGCAATCTCTCCCAGCTCATCATTCACTCGAATTCGAAGCGCCTGAAAGGTCCTCGTCGCCGGATGAATCTGGCCCCCACCTCCGTGGCCCCGCTCAGATCTCTTTATTGGCGGGGCAACGGCCGATACGACGCGAGCAAGCTCCGCTGTTGTCGAAATCGGCCGCGCCCGCACAATAGCTCTGGCGATTCTCCGCGACCTCCTTTCCTCTCCGAATTCGTAAATCAGGTTGGCGAGATCTTCTTCGTCCGCCTGATTTACCACTTGTTCGGCCGTCAAACCCCCGCGCCTGTCCATCCGCATATCCAGGGGGCCCTCTGACCGGAAACTGAATCCTCTGTGCGCCTCATCCAACTGCAGGCTGCTCACGCCAAAGTCCGCAAGCAGTCCATCCACCGTCCCTGGCCTCATCACCAGGGCAATCTCGGAAAACGGCCGCTCCACAAACTCAACCTGTGGCATCCGCTCTCCCTGTTCCTCGGCCAGCCTCGCCAGCCGAGCCTTGGCCAGCTCCATCGCCTGCCCATCGCGATCCAGGCAGATCAGCCTGCCCTCGCCGCCCAGCCTGCGGGCAATCGCCTCGGAGTGACCGCCCAACCCAAGCGTTGCATCCACAATCACCCCGCCCAGGCGCACATTCAGAAAGTTCAAACTCTCTTCTAAAAGAACCGGTACATGTTGCGGTTCCGCCATCCCGTCCGCCTCATGCGTCCCTCTCAAGGGACTCCAAACCTAAATTCCAACCACGCCCAGCGCGTCGATATCCGCATCCGTCAGCGGGTTCTCGGCCAGTTGCGCCCGATGCTTGGCATCATTGGCAACCACCAGGTACGTCTGCATTCCCAGTACAGCCACATCTCCGGCCAGCGTCGCGTCCTCGCGCAGCAACTGCGGAATCAACAACCTTCCCTGCGCATCCATCTCCACTACCTGGCCGTAATAGTTCGTCACATCCAGAAACTTCTTCTTCGCTCCACTGGAGGGAGCCTTCGCCAACGCATCCTCAATCCGTTCCCATTCCTTCATCGGGTACAGCTCAGCCCGCTTGCCGTCCTTGCTGGTAATAAAAAACTGTGGGCCATAGAGCTCATCCAACCGGCGCTTAAACTCGGCCGGAACCTTCAACCGGCCCTTTTCGTCCACGCGCGTTGGGTGATTCCCTCGAAACATCGTTCAAACCTCAATCCCGCTCCCAGATCCCGCTCCCAGATCTCCCTCCCAAATCTCCCTGCCAGACCGCCTTTGCCGGAAGCCGGGGTATCTGCCTGAACTCCCGCCTGCTTCCCTGCGGCCTTTTACCTTTCCTTGCTCGCCTCTATGCCTTACTATCGGCATAGTCGCTGTGGTTCACTACCTTTTGACCACTTTATTCCACTTCTTTCCACTAAGAATGGATGGTTGCGCGCTGGATAGCAAGTGAAATCTCAACGCTTTGTGCCCGGTTTTCCGCTGGAAATGTGGAAAATCCAGCATCTAGCGACTAGCGGACCTCACACCCCAACATCTTGTGTTATTCCGGTTGATTCGCCCCTATCTGCCCACTTGTCAAGGCTCTTCGGCCTGATGTAGCGAAATAAAAGCGAAAGTACCCGCGCCTTCGCCCCAACCCCCACCATTTCCCACCTTGAGGCGCAGCGTCCAGACTCCGCAAGGGTGGGCCAAAACAAATAGCCGAAGTAAGCCAAATCAAGTGTAAGCGTCCGAGTAAGGGCGCACGTCAGATTTGTGAGATGAAGTCATGCGGCGACCTTCATCTGGACTGAACGGCGTTCCCAGAAATCCTCGAAGCGTCCACTGAGTTTGGAGCAGCGGAGGGCTGCTATCGCGTTGGCGCCGTTGACCGTCCAGTGCATCCCGGCGCGTTTCAGGCGGGCGCCGACCACAACTTTG
>DAHXNO010000084.1 GCA_027365345.1 Granulicella sp. | reverse complement strand
CGCTCGCCATCTGCTCCGCAACCAACTCTCGCCACTTCGCCCGATCTTCCGTCTTGCGCTCTCTCATCCTCCCGGCCTGACGCTTCGCCCCCCGCCCCACAAGATGCGGTCCAGATAGCGCTCACGACTTCATTGCCTGGCACCCACCTGGCCAGAGCCGCAGGAAACAATTGTGTGATTTTGTAATGATGATGGCGACAAGACCGATGGTTCCGGTCAGACGCGTAGCGAATGTCTCGCGCCCTGCTCCCACTTTCGACTCGCGGTTCAGGCGGACCCGGGATATACGAAGGCGTGGATCAATCTGGCTGCTGCGCTTTGCCTGGAGTCGCGTTGGACGGAGGCTCGCTCCACGCTGACCCAACTGCTGGCCATTGACCCCAACAACGCCTCTGCCCGAGAGCTATTGGGGCGGATCGGACCGCCCGGAACGGGTCCATAGATCTCGCGAGGATGCCTCGCTGCGCTGGCCCGACGGACATCAAATTTCCGGCACACGAACTAGCCTCCCAAATCCCTGCAACAACTCGCGGCTCCGCAACAGAAGCACCTGCTAGTGTAGTGCGTCATAAATAGAATCGTGGAAAAGTCGAGACTCCATTGAAAATGCCTTCAGGCAGCTTCAATTGCAGGCTCCGCCGAGACCTGGAATCCGAGGTTTTTCAGGCGCTTCGTAAAATAACGCTGGAGTTGGTCCTTGTTGATCTGTTCCAGATAGTTCCCTCCGAGTTCACGATGGCACTGATCGGTCTTCAACATTTGAAAGCCAATCACGAGCATGGTATGACCAACCGCCATCAAGGCCCGCTTGGGGCCTCGCCGGGCGGCGATGCGCTTGAGTTGCGAGGAGGGGTAGCACTTCTTCTTTCTGCCGACGGCCCGGGCCGCTTGACAAAGCGTTCGCCGCAGCCACTTGTTGCCATCGTGGGTTTCCCCCCGGTCTCCGCTTGCCTGCGCTTTCGTGATTGCCAGGACAGATTGCTGCCCGCGAGGCCAAATGCTGCGCCGTGGAAAACTGATTCATGTTGGTCCCGATCTCCGCCACGAAGCTACAGGCTGTCACATGATCGATGCCAGACATTGTTCGCCACAAAGCCAGGGCCTGCTCAAAAGGGCCGATCTGCTTGTCGAACTCGGCGTCCAGGCGCTCGATTTGCTGCTCGAACGACTCCCACTCCTCCATAAACTCGGCCAGCAGAAAGCGATGGTGATCTCGTACCCGTCCTTTCAGCGCTTGCACCAATTGTGGAATCTGGTTCTTTAACTTTCCCCGCGCCAACTACGCCAGTTGCTCCAGCTTGTCGAGGCCAGCGACGATTGTATCCAGCATCTGGGGTCCTGATACGCCGAGCGCATTGCCAGCGACGGATCGAACGCAGGCGGTGGTGACAGCGTTGCCGCGCGGACTTGCCCATCTGTGAATTGAGGGAAGGTTTTGGCTAGGGTGAGTCTGGTGCGGGCCGGTTGGTTTGAGCCAGGGTGGGAGCGAGCAGAGTGCGCGGCTTTTCCGATAGGCTGATAGAGATATGGCTGAGAGGATTCCAGATACGATGCAGGCGGCGGTGTATAGAGAGGTGAATGTTGTTCGTACTGAGACGATTCCGGTTCCGGAGATTGGCCCAGGTGAGGTGCTGGTGCGGATCGATACGTGCGGGATCTGTGGGACGGATCTGAAGAAGATTCATAGCGGATCGCACTCGGCTCCGCGGGTGTTTGGTCATGAGATGGCAGGCACGATTGCAGCGGTGGGCCGAGGCGTGCGTGGGTTTGGGGTGGGAGATCGGGTGATGGCCTTTCACCATATCCCTTGCGGCGTTTGCTTTTACTGCCGGAAGAAGACCTTTGCGCAGTGCGAGCGATACAAGAAGGTGGGTACTACGGCCGGGTTGGGTGAGGCCGCGGGAGGCGGGTTTGCGGAGTACATCCGGGTGATGGATTGGATTGTGGGCGACGGCGAGACGCCAGCCGGCCTGATCCATGTGCCAGACGATATCCCGTTTGAGCAGGCGGCGTTTATCGAGCCTGTGAACACATGCTTCAAGGCCATTCGATTGCTGGAGTTGGAGCCGGACGATACGGTGCTGGTGATGGGCCAGGGGAGCATTGGAATTCTGCTGGCTGCGCTGGCACGGCAGACGGGCGCGACGGTTTTGACCTCTGACATGTATGCGGAGAGGCATGCCGTTGCGGCACAGTTTGGGCTGGATCATCCTTTGGATGCGCGCGGCGACGTGGTTGCGGCGTGCAAGGCTGCCACTGAGGGGCGCGGCGCCGATGTGGCGCTGCTGGCGGTGGGCTCCGATGGACTGATTGCTACGGCGATGGGGGCGATTCGGCCGGGCGGGAGGGTGATGCTGTTTGCCAGTACGCAGCATGGCTCGGCTGCGTTCGATCCGGCCGCGGTGTGCATGGACGAAAAGACGCTGATGGGTTCTTATTCGGCGTCGGTGGCGATACAACAGGAGGGCATCGACCTGGTGTTTGAGGGGTATCGATCCGGCAAGCTGGATCTGACCCGGCTGATCTCACACCGGTTTGCGCTGCAGGACGCTGCAAAGGCTATCGAATTGGCGTCGCACCCGCAGGCGGACTCGATGAAGATTGTGCTGAAGCCCTAGCCGCGGAGGTTGGAGCCGGTGCGCAGGTTGGTGTGGCGGAGATGAGAGGCAGGAGCGCGGTAAGGCTTTGGGGTGGCTCTGCGCGCAGACGATGGAGCGGGGGGGGTG
>DAHXNO010000069.1 GCA_027365345.1 Granulicella sp. | reverse complement strand
TGACAGCCGATTCCCTTCCGTGGGCACGCGGGCCATCCTGCGTTTCGCGCGTCCAGTGTGCTATCAGGGGTTTCCCCAGGCGGCTTTGCCCGAGGACCTGCGCGATGAGAATCCACGCGGTATCCTGCGCATGGTGGATGGGGTGAGCACCCGCGAACCGTTGGGTATCGCACGCTCTGCGCCAAGCTCTGCGCAATAGAAAACGGGAAGAACTTTCGTTCTTCCCGTTTTCAGTTTCTTGAGATCTTTGGATCGATTAGAGAGGCTGAACGTTCTCTGCCTGCCAGCCCTTGGGTCCCTTCACCACGTTGAACTGAACGGCCTGTCCCTCTTGCAGCGAGCGAAAACCGTTGCTCTGAATTGCGGAGAAGTGTACAAAGACATCCTCTCCCGTCGGCCTGCTGAGAAATCCAAAACCCTTGGCGTCGTTAAACCACTTCACTGTTCCCTGTTCCATAACTGTACTTCCTTCTGAATAGATGTATCGCTGAACTCACAGGTGGGACGATTTGCTAGTTAAGCGATGAAGCGGAACAGGCAATGACACCAGGTCGGATTCGACGATCTACGTTATTATAGCACCTCCCCTAAGCGATTTGCGGAAATCCTCTGCGGGAGACGAAGATAACAGACGCCCGCAGGGATGCGCGAGGATCTGCGAGGAGGGTCCAGCAGCCGCAGTTCAGTCGGCAACCATGGATTCGCCAGGAAGGATGGGGCGAGTGCGCGGAAGCAGGCCCCGCTGAGCGGCCAGGGCCACCAGCGCCAGAACGGCGACAAAGACCAGAAGCTTCACCGTATCCGCGGCGTGGCTGCGCGGGAGCAGCTTCCAGAGGACGAGAAGGACCGCTTGAGCCAGGGTGACTGCCCAGACGGAGCCGTAAAAGTATCGCCGCTCTGTTCCCTCACCCTTGGTGGAGGTTCCCACCCGCGGAAGCTTCCCCAGCGCGCCCAGCAGAAGGATCAGCAGGCAGAGTGGCGCATAGCCGTATTCGTAGATCTGCTTCAAGTACCAGACGCCGCTTAGAACTGCCACCAGAAGGCCGCTCAGGTTGAGCAATGCGAAGCTGAGCACCGCATTCCAGGCAAAGGTGTAGCAGACGCGGCGATAGAGCGGGTTGGGCTTGTCTTCATCAAAGCGCAGGATGTAGGGGCGAGGCTCGGCTCCGGGAAGGCTGCCGCGAAGCGCCGCGACGCCGGTCGCTGCCAGCACCAGGGCCAGCCACAGCAGATTGCCGCGGTGCAACCCGCTGGCAAAAAGGCTGAAGGTAAGTGGGCCGGGAGCAAGAAAGAACACCCAGATCCAGAGCGGCCAGTGCGCAGCGCGGTAGAGGCGCGTGTTGCTGCTGCGCAGCTTGCGCTCTCCAGCCAGTTCGACTCTTCCGGTGTAGGGCATAGGCTGAGTCTCGCAGAGGCTCTACGAAGGCGTCAATCAAGAGTTCAACCGGCTAAAGCGTCAAACTCCGGGACGCCGCGCCTGCCGACTGGCGCGGTGTCCCGGGGATCCACGCCGCGCCGCGAGCAGATTTTCAGAACGCTCTTCATCTATGGCAGCATGGCGGCGGAGCCTGTGCCTCCAGCAAGGATCGTTCGCCGATGGGTGCGTCTTCGTTGTTCGCCGCGGCTCGCGCAAGAGACACTTCCACCAGCGATAGAGTTATCATTTTCTTGTCGCTCAGGAGGCGAAAGATGCGGATAGGAATGTTGACAGGCGGAGGAGATTGCCCGGGGTTGAATGCAGTGATTCGCGCCGTGGTGCGCAAGGGCGTGATGCACTACGGGGATGAGTTTGTTGGATTTGTGGAGGGCTGGCGAGGGGTCATCGATGACCGGACCATGGCGCTCGACCTGCAAACCACAAGCGGAATTCTGCACCGGGGAGGGACGATCCTTCGCTCGTCGCGGACCAACGTGAAGAAGATCGAGGGCGGTTTTGAAAGCTGCCTGAAGGCGATCACGGGGCACAAGCTGGACGCGCTGATCGCCATGGGCGGGGATGATACGCAGTCGATCTCCGTAGAGCTGGTGAAGCGTGGAGTGCAGTGCATCGGGGTGCCCAAGACGATCGATAACGACCTGAGCGGAACCGATGTGTGTTTTGGATTCGATACGGCGGTGACCATCGCAACTGAGGCGGTGGACCGGCTGCACTCGACCACAGAGGCGCACAGCCGGGTGCAGGTGGTGGAAGTGATGGGCCGGGACGCCGGATGGATCGCCGTGACGGCAGGGATTGCGGGCGGCGCCGATGTGATCCTTGCGCCGGAGAAGCCAATCGATATGGACGAAGTGGTGCGACTGCTGCGGGCCCGTTGGGAGAGCGGGAAGCGTTTTGCGCTGGTGGTGGTGGCTGAAGGAGCCAAACTTCCTCAGACCGGACAGGTAGCGCTGGGCGCCAAGGTCGATTCCTTTGGTCACGCGCGGCTGAGCGGCATCGGACAGGCGCTGGCTGAGGAGATTGAGCGGCGCACCGGCTACGAGACCCGCAGCGTAAACCTGGGGCACACCCAGCGCGGTGGAACTCCAACGGCTTATGACCGCATGCTGGCTACCCGCTATGGAACAGCCGCCATCGACCTGGTGCATCAGGGCAAGACCGGGCGTCTGGTGGTGCTGCAAGGCAACCGCATTACGGATATTCCTTTGGAAGACGCCATTGCCAAGACCAGAACCGTGGGCGAAGACCTGTTTGCGGTGATCAAGGGATTGCAACCGAAGGCCTAAGGATACGCGCTGGGCTTCAATGCAGGGACGGGCCGACGATTTGAGCGGTGCAGTCTTCAAGAAGCGCTTGCGAAGGAACCGGTACCGTTCCGTCATTCTCACCAAGGCCGGAACATTCTGGGTCTACGTGTATTCATTCGCCAGGCAAGATTGGGCGAGCCTGGACGAAGATGAGTTGGCGGGGTTTCGGATGCTAACGGAGGCATACGGAAGCCTGACGCCAAAACAGGTGATCCGGCTGCTGCCGGATGATGCCTGGATGGAGATGCGGAGTGGCGTGGCGACTCGGCGCAAGTTCAAGAGCGATGCCTTTGAGGCAATCCATTCTTCCGCTACAACCCTGCATAAGGCTGGAGCGATCGACAAAGACCACCTCTCTTTCCCTTGCCGCCAGAAGCCTTGACGGCCTAAAGCGCGATGAAGCAGTCCGTGGAAATGCCGGTCCTGTGGAAAGCGCGGGAAACGATGCAACTGTTTCCCGCCCCTCCCACAAGACATTGAAAATCAATGAAGCCGATTTTTACATTTCCAACGCCACGACCAGGACGAGCAATCTTTCCACTTAAAAGCCGGAAAGAACTGTCCGAACAATCCGAGCCGCCCTAATGTGCGCTGGCCCGCGACCCTACCGCGCGGGCTTGAGGGCTCCCTTTCAGAACCTGTGCCTCAGCCGATTCACGGGATCTCTCAAGAGAACAGCGAACACGCATCAAGCGGAGCAAGCGTTACGGCGTAATTCTTACCATCACCGCAGCTTTGCCAGGAACCTGGGCTGCATAGCTGCCGGCGCGGCTGGCAAGATCCTGATGCAGCCATAGATCCCGCACCTTCGCCTTAAGCGAGGATGGATACCCAATGGCGGTCCAATTTGCGGTGATGGTCGCCGGTTTGTCGCCACGATTGAGCAAAACAACCGCCCGGCCGCCATCGCCAAGCTGCTTGCACCACACTTCAAGATCTCCATCCTTCTGTACCCGATGGCCCTGAATCCCCATGGGGTCCTGATCAACACCGATCACCTCTTTGTTGAGCAGGATCTCTCGCGTCGCGTCCGTCATGTGGGCCATATCGTTGCCAGCCATCAGCGGAGCGGAGAAGAGAGCCCAGAGGCTGAAGTGCGCTTGATACTCCGCATCCGTCATTCCGCCGTTCCCCACTTCCAGCATGTCCGCATCATTCCAGTGGCCGGGTCCGGAATAACTGTAGATGGGATCCATCAGATCAAGGATCTGGAGAACTCCATTACCTCCCCAGGGGCGCTTGCAGTCCCAGCAGTCCTGGATGTCGCCGGTGGCGCGCCACATGTTGCCGATGGGGCCAGCCCACAGCCAAGGCTTGGTGGAACCCCACTCACAGATGCTGAACACGATTGGCCGGCCGGTTGCGGCCAGAGCGTTGCGCATCACCGTATAGGAGGCCTCGCTGCTCTGGCCGGAAACCGTGTTGCACCAGTCTTCCTTCACAAAATCCACGCCCCAACGAGCATACTGCGCGGCGTCCTGGTACTCATGCCCCAGGCTGCCGGGACGCCCGGCACAGGTCTTCACGCCGGCATCGGTATAGATACCAAACTTCAGGCCCTTGCTGTGCACATAATCCGCCAGCGCCTTGATGCCGTGCGGATATTTCTCCGGATCCGCCAGAATATTGCCGGCAGCGTCGCGGCCAATTTGCCAGCAGTCATCAATCACGATGTACTGGTACCCAGCCGACTTCATCCCGCTGGAAACCATAGCGTCAGCCGCCGCGCGCACCACGGATTCATTCACATTCTTGCATCCGAAGCGGTTCCAACTGTTCCACCCCATCGGCGGCGTTCGGGCCAGGCCATTCTCCAGAGCGTGCGAGCAGCAGGGCGCCAACAGCAAAGAGCAGAGCGCCAGAGCTAAGCCGGAGACACGAAGCAAGGAGCGGAGAAACTGAGAGCGAACAGGAAGGGGAAGGATACGAATCATGGAGAAGACCCTTTGCAAATCGACCCCATCTTACCAAGCTTTCCCGGCCTGATGCACCAAGTCTCCGCGGCTCCATGCACGCGCCTGGTCTGCAATGCAACCTCGCGCCTCGACTGGTTGCAGATAGAGGATGTGGGTTCCGGTGCGCAAAAAGGCCTCAGGAAAAGAGATCCCGAGGCCATTTTCGATCTGCCGTTTCGAATCCCTGATTTATCCGGTCTGTCCGATTCGGCGGAATTATCCGCGCCGGCTCTTGACCACCGCAACCGCCTGCTCGGTTGCATCCTCGGGAATTGGTGGTATCTCCGCATCGGAGGAAGCCTGCACGCCTAGCTTCTTGCGCAGTTCGGCATCGATGCGTGTATAGACGTCGCGGTTCTCCTTGAGAAATCCGCGCACGTTCTCTCTTCCCTGCCCGATGCGTTCGCCCTGGTAGCTATACCAAGCGCCGGACTTATCCACGATGTTGTGAAGCACCGCTAAATCCAGCAAGTCTCCCTCCCGGGAGATGCCTTCACCGTAGAGGATGTCGAACTCGGCGTCGCGGAAGGGCGCCGCCACCTTGTTCTTCACAATCTTCACCTTGGTGCGCGAGCCCACTACCGTGTCGCCCTCTTTGACCGCTCCAATGCGACGGATGTCAATGCGCACGGAGGAGTAGAACTTGAGAGCGCGGCCGCCGGTCGTCGTCTCCGGATTGCCAAACATCACGCCAATCTTCTCTCGAATCTGGTTGATGAAGATAAGGCAGGTACGCGACTTGGAGACGGTGCCCGTCAGTTTGCGCAGAGCCTGCGACATCAAGCGCGCCTGCAGTCCTACGTGGGAGTCACCCATCTCTCCGTCCAACTCCGCCTTGGGCACCAGCGCCGCCACGGAGTCCACTACCAGAACATCGATGGCTCCGGAACGCACCAGCGCCTCCACAATCTCCAGCGCCTGCTCGCCGTAGTCCGGCTGGCTGACCAGCAGGTTGTCCGTGTCCACACCCAGCTTTCTGGCATAGACGGGATCCAGCGCGTGCTCCGCGTCCACAAACGCCGCCAGCCCCCCGGCGCGCTGCGCCTCGGCGATGATCTGCAGCGTAATGGTCGTCTTTCCAGAGCTCTCAGGCCCAAAGACCTCTATGACGCGGCCGCGGGGAACCCCTCCCACACCCAATGCGGCATCGAAGGAGATGGAACCAGTCGAGATCACGGCGATAGGACCGACCGCCTGCTTGGCGCCCAGCCGCATCACCGATCCTTTGCCAAATTGCTTCTCCAGTTGCGCAAGGGCGGTTTCGATTGCTTTGCTGCGGTCATCAGCCACGATGCTGTTCTCCTCGGTGGTTCGTCAGGGATGTGCGAAATAAGATTTCTCTAAGCATCGATGGTAGCACCCTCGAGGTCCACAGGGCAAAAGAAAAGCGAAAATTGGTGCAGCGTTCCAATGCCTCCCATCCCCTGCTTCATCCCTGCGCCTGGTTTGGGCGCACCTCACTTCAAAATGCTGCCGTGCGGGCGCGGAGCGGGCGCTGAGCGCCGGGAAGACGATCAGCCATCCAGCCGCTACGGCATGCGAAAGGTCCGGGGCTCCGCTCTTACCGTTTGAGCAGATCCACGGGCACATTCACATCCTCGATGCGGAACATGCCGGCGAGCGCGGGATGGCGCGTGGCGATGGAGCGAAACATCTCCCAGGCCACGCGGCGGTAGCTGAAGTGGCCGGCGACAGTGGAACGTAGCTCGGCGATGTAGAGCGCTTCGGCGAAGTCCATCTTGAACATCGAGCGGCAGCGGGTTCCCAAAGGCAACAGATACTGCGCGCTATAAGCTGCCTCTGGCTGGCCGCCGGCGCGCAGAGAGCGATAGGCGGCAAAGGCTGAATCCATCGCGCTCCGGTAGATCGTCTCCAGCCCGGCCTCGGCCAGGGTTGGCTGGCCCGGACACACCGGGTCTTCATATCCATGCAGGTCACTAAACTCCTGGAGAAGTTGCACGCAGCGCCGATGACGGTGCAGATCGCGGAAACCGCC
>DAHXNO010000116.1 GCA_027365345.1 Granulicella sp. | reverse complement strand
CGGCCCCGCCAGGCCTGCGGCTGCCGCGGCTACGCAGAGAAACGGATCCGCCTCCGAGCTGCCCACCGCGCGCATCGCATTGGTGGAGCAGTTCTGCTCATGGTCGATGTGCAGGATGAAGAGCACATCCAGCGCACGGGCCAGCACCGGATGCTTCAGGTGCTGGAGCGGACTGCGATGCCACAGCATGTGCATGAAGTTCTCCGCGTAGCCCAGTTCCGGCTCCGGAGCGATATAGTCCAACCCTTTGCTATGCCGATATCCGTAGGCCGCGATGATGGGAATCTTCCCAACGATCCGATGAATGCTCTTCATCTGTCGTTCCTGATTGCGCACCTCCTTGGCCTCTGGATAAAACGTCGACAGAGCGGCCAACGTGCTTACCAGCATGCCCATGGGGTGCGCGTCGTAACGGAAGCCTTCCATGAACTGCTTGATGTTCTCGAAGATGCCCATATGAAGTCCCAGCGCCCTACGCCACTCGGCTTCCTGTTCCGGAGTGGGCAGCTCACCATGAATCACCAGATAAGCCACCTGAGGAAACGTACAGTGCTCTGCCAGATCGGCGATATCGTATCCGCGGTAACGCAGAATGCCTTTGTCGCCATCAATGAATGTGATGGAGCTCTTGCAGGATGCGGTGTTTGTGAAGGCCGGGTCGTAGGACATGATTCCGAAATCTTCACCATCCACCTTGATGTTGCGCAGGTCCATCGCGCGTATGGTTCCATGGGTAATTGGGAGCTTGTACTGCTTTTCGGTGCGGTTGTCGATCACTGTAACAGTGTTATCCATAAATGATTCCTTTCGATTGGTGAACTATCTGCTTCCTCAATTACGTTGTGATGTGATGAACGTCACAGCAGAGCGGAGGGTTCGATCATCGCCCCATATGGCTGGCCTTCCGGCCCGACCATGGAGCGGTTCTCGCGGCTAGCCTGCAACAATCATTCTCTCTCCCATCCGGAAATCTCTTCCACCGAATGATTCTGCCACTGCATACGCTCGCCTTCCTCCAATACTGCCAGAACGCTGGGCCCCATCAAGCGGGAGCCACTTGCAGCACTGGAAGTGGAACCTTCGTCTCTGGCGTCCCCCCTTCGATTGGACGAGAGACAGAGCGAACATTCTGAAGCGGAATGCTACCAAATTCAAACACACCCGTTGGACGATTATCGGAACGAACACGGGTCGATTCGGTTCACCGCGCATGACACCTGTCCATTCGGTTGGCTATAGTTATATCCGCAATTGCATGATGATTGCAGCTTCCTCTTTGCACCAGTCTGCTTCTTGCCGCCCCAGGAAACAGTCTTCCGGATATCGGCCACAGACCTATGGAGCGGGGCCGGGCCGGGCCCGGAACCGCCTTCCACCCGGAAGGCAGGGAAAAACGCCCTGGCGAAGTGTTCGCCGGCCGCTTCTCTCAAACAGGGCGGGACTCGGCGACCGGCCCGGATGGCAGCATAGGTTCTAGCTGGCAAAGAAAGCGGCATCGATGGCACACGGAACCTCCTTCCTGCCCGGCAGGCCGCGCAGCGGAAGAGGGGAAAAGGACAAGGGACGGCACACACGATATGACAGAGCCAATGCAACAGAACGTACGCCAAGAGTCCGACAGCATGGGGCAGATTGAAGTCCCTGCCAACCACTACTGGGGAGCGCAGACCGAGCGCAGCCTGCATCACTTCGCCATCGGCGGAGACCGCATGCCGCTGGAGCTGATACGCGCCTTCGGCATCCTCAAAAAGGCCGCTGCGCTGGTAAACAACGACCTGGGGAAGCTTCCCGGAGACAAGATGGAGCTGATCGTGCAAGCGGCCGACGAGGTCATCGGCGGCAAGCTCAACCAGGAGTTCCCTTTGAGCATCTGGCAGACGGGCTCTGGCACCCAGACCAACATGAACGTGAATGAGGTGATCTCCAACCGCGCCATTGAGATTGCCGGCGGCGAGATGGGCAGCAAGAAACCCATCCATCCCAACGACCACGTGAACATGTCGCAATCCTCCAACGACACGTTTCCTACAGCCATGCATGTTGCCGCCGCTACGGCCGTCAAGGAAAGGTTGATTCCAGCCATACAGCGCTTGCACGGCTCGATTGCGGCCAAAGCCAAGGAGTTTGCAGATGTGGTGAAGATCGGCCGCACCCATCTGCAGGACGCCACGCCGCTTACCCTGGGGCAGGAGATCGGCGGATGGGCGAGCCTGCTGGAGCGGGATATCCAACGCCTGGAGCTCTCGCTGTCTGGACTCTACGAACTGGCCATCGGCGGCACGGCGGTTGGTACAGGACTGAACACGCACCCGGAGTTTGCCGACCGCGTGGCGAGCAAGATCGCAGAACTCACCGGGTTGCCCTTCCGCTCCCATCCCAACAAGTTCGCGGCGCTCTCTGCCCATGACGAGTTGGTCTTCGCCAGCGGTGCTCTGGTGACACTCTCCGCCTCCATGATGAAGATTGCCAACGATGTCCGCTGGCTAAGCTCCGGGCCGCGCTGCGGTCTGGGTGAACTGACGATTCCGGAGAACGAGCCCGGAAGCTCCATCATGCCCGGCAAGGTGAATCCCACGCAGAGCGAGGCCATGACCATGGTTGCAGTCCAGGTGTATGGAAACAACGCGGCTATTGCCTTTGCCGGCAGCCAGGGCAACTTTGAACTCAACGTCTTCAAACCGGTCATGATCCATAACTTCATGCACTCGGTTCGCCTGTTGACCGATACCAGCCACATGTTCGTGGAGTTCTGCATGAATGGGCTGGAAGCCAACCGCCCGCGCATCAAGCAGTATGTGGAGAACTGCCTGATGTTGGTTACAGCTCTCAACCAGCACATTGGGTACGACAAGGCGGCCAAGATGGCCAAGACCGCGCACCATAGAGGGATCTCCCTCCGCGAGGCCAATCGCGAGCTGGGTTATCTGACGGAACAGGAGTTTGACGCCTATATGCAGCCAGAGAAGATGACCAGCGCCGGCTGATGCGCAAACCCAGCCCCCGCCGCGTCTATCCAATCCGGTTCGCTCTGGCGGCGCTGGATCCCCGTCGGGCTTCCAGCGCCGATCGCCAAAGACCTGCGCTGAGGCCCACTGGCGAAGATCTACGATAGACTTATGCCATTCCTCATGACCTCGCCCGCACAACGACCCGTGCTCGCTGCGTCGGCCGTGATGGCTGTGGCCTTGGTGCGTCTCCTCGCGGCGGTCCTCCTGGTCTGCGCCGCTCCCTGGACCCATGCCGGACCAACCGCATCCACGCCCACCCATCGCCAGGTGCTCCACGCGCCGGAAGGGATCACGGAAGTAGGCATACTTGATGGCGCTGCCTATCGCATCGATGTGCCGACCGACTGGAACCACGCGTTGGTGGTCTTTTACCACGGCTATGCTCGACAGCCGGTCAGCTTTCATATTGCAGCCCGGCTTGGCAGCAAGCAGGCCCCCTTCTTTCAACGCCACGATGCGGTCATCCAAAGTGCCTACTCCAGAACCGGATGGGCCCTCCAACAGGGATTCCCGGAGACGGAGGCGCTGCGCCGCTACTTTGTCAGGCGATATGGACAACCCAGGGTCAGCTATGCCGTGGGACGTTCCATGGGCGGGCAGCTTGTAGCCATCACGCTGGAACTCAATCCCAAACCCTACGCAGGCGGCCTGGATCTTTGCGGGTCGGTTGGTCCCAGCTATGTTACCTTCAACCATCGCTTTGCGATGCGCGCGGCCTTCGACTACTACTTTCCCATGCTCCTGCCGCCCCTGACCCGGGCGACCACGGGCTATGAGGACACGCTTGCCGATCGCGAGAAGATCTTCGAAGCTCTGCAGGAAAACCCTTCTGGAGCGCTGGCGATGCGCGAGCTTACTGGCTTGCGCAGCGACGCCGACCTGGCCCAGGACATCGCGTACTGGACCTTTGACATCCAGGATCTCATGCAACGCGCGGGTGGCAATCCCTTCGACAACCGCAACTTCATTTACGCGGGAGCTGATCCTGCCAACCCCACAAAAGACTTCGAACTGAACGCCGGTGTGCGGCGTTATGCGCCCACACCGCATGCAGTCGCTTACCTTGTGCGCCACTACACGCCCACTGGCCGTCTGGGCAGGCCCATGCTGGCTCTCCATACCATCTATGACCCGGTGGTTCCCGTGAGACAACTGGAGCTTTACCAGGATGAGGTAGAGGCCGCGGGTGCAAGCCAATACCTGGTGCAGCAGGTCGTCGACCGGCAAGGCCACTGTGCCTTTACCGAAGAGGAGGTGGGCCAAGCCTTTGACGAGATAGTTCGTTGGGCTGGCGGCGGATCTCGCCCCACTCCCGGCGTCCTGAGATCGGGCGCAACTCTCCAAGAGAGCATGCTCCATCACGCTCATCGCTTGAACTGACCACGGCGAACCACAAGGCAATAACTCCGCTGGTCGCTGTGTGAACCGTATAATAAAGCATGGATCCAGTGTGGCCGGAGAAGACGAACGTCTCCCCAGCTCCAAAGCAGTCCGTACCGTCTCCCGCCGGCGCCGCCCAGAAGGGCGAATCCGGGGTGGAGCGCGAAGTGGCCCTCCCCGCCACTTCGCACACGGTCTCCGTGCCCCACTCCCCCAAGGGTATCGGCTGGCGTACGCACCGGCCGCCAGCCATCGATTCTGGCGAACTTCCGAAAGGGTCCTCCGCAACCTCCGCAGGGGCTGTTACAAGACTAGTAACCGGCCAGCCGCTCCAAACCGCGACGGATACGAACGTCCACGTTGAAACTGAACGTGAAACCGAACTGGATGCTCGCTTTGAGCATCTGATCGCCACTGTGAAGGCCAATCGGCCAGCCGACGATCTGGACCTGATCCGCTCTGCCTGGGCCTTCTCCAAACAGAAGCATCAGGGCCAGCTCCGCGCCTCCGGGGAGGCCTACATCGGCCATCCGCTGGAGGTAGCCCAGGTTCTCGCCGAGCTGAAGATGGATGGAACCGCCATTGCAGCAGGCCTGCTCCACGACGCGGTGGAAGATACAGACGTCACGGCCGGCGAGATAGCGCGCCTCTTCGGAGAACAGGTAGCGCATATCGTCGAGGGCGTCACCAAGCTCGACAAGATCAAGTTCGCCAATCGCGAAGACCATCAGGCCGAAAACATTCGCAAGATGCTGCTGGCCATGGTGACGGACCTTCGCGTGGTGATCATCAAGCTGGCCGACCGGCTGCACAATATGCGGACGCTGGAGCACTTGAAACCAGAGAAGCAACAGCGCATTGCACGCGAGACACTGGAGGTTTATGCCCCGCTGGCGCACCGGCTGGGTATGGGCAAGCTGCGCAGCGAACTGGAAGACCTGGCCTTTCGCTACATCGATCCGTTCGCCTTCTCCCAACTCTCCTCAGAGATCGACTCCTTACGCGGCGAAGGCGAAGCCTTCCTGCAGCAGATCGTGAGCATTCTGGAGGCGCGCCTCAAGGAGGTTGGCATCCAGGCGCGCGTGCAGTCGCGCATCAAACGGCTCTACTCCATCCAACAGAAGCTCATTGCGAACAACGTCCCTGTCGACCAGGTCTTCGATCTCTTCGCGGTGCGCGTGATCACAGAGACGGAATCCGACTGCTATGCCGTTCTCGGCCTGCTGCATAGCATCTGGAGGCCCGTGCCTGGCCGCTTCAAAGACTTTATCGCAATGCCGCGGCCCAACCTCTATCAGTCGCTGCACACTACCCTGATCGCGGAAGGTGGTCATCAATTCGAGGTGCAGATCCGTACCGAGGACATGCACCGGGTTGCCGAAGAAGGGATCGCCGCTCACTGGAAGTACAAGGCCACCGACAACGTCAGCGCCAAGGATGAGCAGCGCCTCGCCTGGGTACGCCAACTGATGGAGTGGCAACGCGAGATGACCGACCCCAATGAGTTCATGTCGACCCTGCGCATCGACCTGTACCCGGAGGAGGTCTACACCTTTACCCCAAAGGGCAAGGTGATCGTGCTACCCAAGGACGCCAGCCCGATCGACTTTGCCTACGCCATCCACACGGACGTCGGTCACGCAACCGTGGGAGCCAAGGTGAACGGCCGCATCGTTCCATTGCGCACTCGCCTGCGCAATGGGGACATCGTTGAGATCACCACCCAGGCCGGTCATGCGCCTTCGCGTGACTGGCTTAGCTTCACCAAGAGCTCACGCGCGCGCAACAAGATCAAGCACTGGTTGAATGAGAACCAGCGCGCCCGCGCCATGGAGATCGGCATCAAGCTCCTGCAGCGCGAGGCCCGCAAGTATAAGGTCTCTCTGGACAAGTTCAAGCCGGAAGACTTCGAACGCGTCGCCGCCGAGTATGGCCTGACCCAACTGGAGGATCTGCAGAGCGGCATCGGCTTCGGCAAATACTCCGCACGCCAGATCCTCAACAAGCTGGAGCCCGGCAGCACGCTTCCCGTTGAATCCCCAGCCGAGGAACACAGCTCCACCGGCAACGCGCTGGCGCACATGTCAGAGGCGGTCAAGCGCGTCTTTTTCGGCAAGGGATCAGAATCGCTGCAGGTGGAAGGGCAGGACGATCTGCTGGTCTATCGGGCCCGATGCTGCAACCCGATCCGCGGCGAAGAGATCATCGGCTACGTTACCCGCGGCAAAGGCGTTGCAGTCCATGCCCGTAGCTGCCCCAACGTCCAGAACCTGCTCTACGAAGCGGACCGCCGAATTGACGTCGCCTGGAGCGAAGCTCCAGCCACAGCTTCTCCGGACTCACGGAAGCCTACCACCTACCCAGTCAAGCTGGTCATCCTCGCCGATGACCGCGCAGGCCTGCTCAAGGAGTTCGCCGCCATCATCTCGGAGGATGACACCAACATCAAATCAGTGGAGACACGCCCCGCCGATGATGAGGCCGTTTATATTGACTTTGTCATCGAGACTCTGGACCTTCGCCACCTGACCCGGCTCACCCAGAACCTGCGCAAGGTTCCCGGCGTCCGCGATGTGCACCGCGTACAGAAGGTCTAACCAAGCAGATTCATCCGCTTCGCCGTGGACGTGAGAATCTCAAGCGCTTGATCCGTCTGCGCCCGCGTGTGCTCGCTGGTAATGATGCAGCGGATACGCGCCTTGCCCTCCGGCACGGTGGGAAAGGCGATTCCGGTAGCCATCACGCCCTGCTCCAGCAGCGCCCGGCTGTACTCCATGGTCTTGCGCCCATCCCCAAGGATAATCGGGGTAATCGGCGTCTCACTGCGCGGCGTGCTGTTGCCGCCAATATCGAAGCCTGCCTGCCGGAGCTGCTCCTGGAAGTACCGCGTGTTGGACCACAGCCGCTCGATCCGCTCCGGCTCGTTCTCCAGAATGTCAAAGGCCGCGATACAACTGGCCGCCACGCTGGGAGGATGAGACGTGGAGAAAAGAAAAGGACGGGCGCGATGGTAAAGATAGTCGATCAGATCCCGCGTCCCGCAGACATAGCCTCCCAACGCTCCAATCGCCTTGGAGAGCGTGCCTACCTGCACATCCACCCGCTGCGTGCAGCCAAAGTGGTCCACGCTACCACGCCCGTTGCGCCCCAGCACGCCGCTGGCGTGGGCATCGTCCACCATCATGATGGCGCCATATCGATCGGCCAGATCGCATAGATCCTTCACCGGACCGATATCCCCATCCATGGAGAACACGCCGTCCGTGATAATCAGCTTGTGGCCGGGCTGGTCGCCGATCTCCTGGAGCAACTCCTCGCAGTGCCCCACATCTTTGTGGCGAAACACCTTGATCCTGGCGCGAGAGAGCCGGGCGCCATCGATGATGCTGGCGTGATTCAACTCATCGGAGAGAATGAAGTCTTCCTTGCCTAAGATGCTGGACACCGTACCCGCATTGGCCGTGAAACCAGACTGGAAGACCACGCACGCTTCCACACCCTTGAACCGCGCAATCTTCTCTTCCAGCTCCAGGTGCAGGCGCATCGTTCCCGCAATCGTCCTCACCGCTCCGGAACCAACTCCGAACTTGCTTGCTGCGGCAATGGCGGCCTCGCGCAGACGAGGATCATTGCACAGCCCCAGATAGTTGTTGGAGGCCAGGTTGATCACCTCGCGCCCGTCATAGTGGCACACTGGAGCTTGCGCGTCTTCCAGCACTCGCAACTTAAAATGTGTGCCCTGTGCGCGCATCGCATCCAGTTGCGCCGTCAGATGCGCCATCTGCGGGCGCTGCGAACTTAGACCTTGCTGGGGGGAAGCTGGAGTACGGATCATGCCTCGATTCTAGACCCTTCCAGCCGCCCCACGGCTCTCTTGCCGGCAGGCAGCAGATTCCCAAGGCCATGCATCGAAAGGTTTTGGAGAATATTGGCTGAGCGAACGCTGGGTGCGTCCAGGAAGTTCTACCTGAGTTCAAGCGCAGATCTTGACTCGCCGCCTCTACCTGGCAAGAGCCTGCCGGGCGCCTTGGCCGGGCGACGCCACCAGTGCCGTGTCCCAGATTTGTGCCGCTTTTCAGACCATGCAGCGGATCGATGTAGAGTAAGGAGAGCTAGGAGACTGATGACCAGGTACGCAACGATACCTACCCTTGTGAGCGGAGTGGGAGTTGTTGCCCTTTTGTTGCTTGCAGGATGCCAGAGCAAGGACCAGAAGGCGCTCAACCAGGCAAAGGCGCAAGCCATCTCCACCAACATTCCACAGCAGGTTCAGTACATCAACAGCCAGGGCGAGACGGTTACCAGGACCGTGGAGCCTCCCGCGGCCAAGGGCCAGCCACCGGCCGTAACGACCCTCATCATGCCGCCACCGCCGGGAACCAGGCCAAAAAGCACCAATCCGGTCATCACCCCGCTGCCCTCTGTTGCCCGGGGATATCCCTCTGCGCCGGGCTATGCCGGCCCGGGAGCCCCATCACCAACCGGACCCGGAGCCTATCCGCCCAGCGGTCCCGGAGCGCCACCCTATTCATCCGAGCCACCCTATGCATCCGCGCCGCCCGTCGCCCTCCGCCTTCCCCCCGGCACGGACTTTATCGTCCGCATCGATCAGCACCTGAGCAGCCGCGGCAGCTACGCGGGCGAGCGCTTCTACGGAAACCTGCAATCGCCTGTTGTCTACAATGGCGCTGTCGCGATCCCGGCAGGCACGCCCGTGGCTGGACGGGTGATTGAGGCGCGGCGCGGTGGCCGGTTCCGTGGCCGCTCCGTTCTGGATCTGCGCCTGACGGCCATGAAGCTGAATGGCTATGAATATCCCCTGCCCATGCATGACGATGTCTTCTCGGTGCGGGGCAAGGGACGCCGTTCCGCAGTCATCATCGGCGGCATGACCGGAGCCGGCATGCTCATCGGCGGACTCGCAACCGGCGGGGTTGGCATGGCTATTGGAGCTGCGGCAGGAGCGGGTTCCGGCGCGGCCGTCGCAGCTACCACCGACAACCACAACGTCGAGATCCCCTCGGAGGCGATCCTGCGCTTCCGGCTTGCCGGCGCGCTCAAGTTGAATACGCCCTAGCCAGTGGATGGGCCTCCCAAAGCCGGAATTCCACGGCGCTTGCATGGTGAACAAGCCCATCGCTGCTGAACTGCGGGTTCGCATCACGCCGCCAGAAAGCCGGCCTTGAGCGCCAGGCTGCATTTACGGTGGCAAGACGGCTCGCCGCCGGCCAAGCCTCCCAGTCAGTCGGCACTACCAACGGCGTGGATCAAGGACGCCTTAGCCGCCAGCTACACTAGAACAGCACCCGAGCACATCGATCATCAGCAACAGGGGTGCCAGTTAGCTTTTTGACAGAAACACGCTACCCGGAGAGCTTGCCCTCAGGCCAAACGACTCCGACTCTGCTCCTACTAGCTTGGAACCGTGGCTCCTACCATCCCATGATGAAATCCATCGCCGCCCTCCTGTTGCTTGCCACTACCGCCGCACTCGCGCAGACTCCCGCCGTCCCTCTACAGGCGCGGTCGGCCAATGGCCAGGCCCAGGAACCCTCCACCTCGCTTCCACCCACCTCCATGCTGACGGTCAACTCCAACCTGGTTGTGGTTCCAGCGCTGGTCCGCGCCAAAGATGGCCATCTGGTGTACACCCTCAAAGCCGATGACTTCCTCCTCACCGACGACGGTGTGGCACAGAACCTCCATCTTGAACAGGACACGGGCTCCCAACCCATGGCCATGGTCATCGTGGTGCAAACCGGCGGCGACGCAGCCGTGCACCTGGACCAGTACCAACATCTTGGACCGCTGCTGGACAACATGCTGGGAGCCATCAACCATCAGGTCGCCGTCGTCGGGTTTGATAGCACACCCATCCTCCTGCACGGCTTCACCCCGAACCTGGACTACATCAACCACTCTCTGGACACCCTGTTTCCTGGAGATCAGCACGCGGCCGTCTTCGACGCCATTGCGTACGCCGTAGATCTGCTCAGCAAGCAGCCAACCACCTATCGCCGCTCGATCCTCCTGCTCTCACAGACCACCGACGATGGCAGCCACACATCGCTGCTGGATGCGCTGCACGCCATTAGCGACACCAATACCGTGATCTACAGCGTCGGCTTCCACACCACAGCTACCGAGAGTCGAAAAGAAGCTGCCAAGTTCAGCTCCGATGAGCCCGGTCCGCAGCATGGCTGCTTTAGCCGCGATATGGGCACGGATGCGAATGGCAAAAAGATCAAGCCGACGGAAAGCGTCGGCGCCCAGGACCTGAACTGCGCCGAAGAGCTCCTACCACCGCTTCGTCTGGCCCATATCGCTGAGATCGCCGCTCGCCGCGCCCTGCGCAGCAATATCTCCAAGTCCGTAGCGCACCTGACCGGCGGCGAATACTTCAAGTTCAAGAACGCCAAGACCCTGGACCAGGACCTGTTAACCATCGCCAATCATATTCCGAACCGCTATGTGCTCAGCTTCCAGCCGAGTTCGCCCACCCCCGGGTTCCATTCCATCGTGCTCTCTGTGCGTTACAAGGGCCTGTCGGTCGACGCGCGCAACGGCTACTGGATAAACCCGGACCAGGGCTCGTCCACGCCGTAACGCAACCCTCCCTCCGCCTGCAGCCAGAATGCCTAGCGGCCACGAAACTGATGAATCAGCCGGCGATCCCGCTTGGAGGGTCGCGACGGCGGCGCTGGTTCGCCCGCAAACAAAATCCTTCGCTCCGCGGCCGCTTTGGCTCGGGCCTGGCGGCTCTCCTCCGTCTCACAATAGAGCGTCTGCGCCACCGCGGCCGGCCCGCGCACCTCGCTGAGCGACAAAACTTCAATCACGAACTCTCCACCTTCGTTGCGCACTTGCAACCTGTCGCCCACGCGCACCTCCCGTGCCGCCTTGGCGGGAGCCGCATTAGCTTTGATCCTCCCCAGCTCGCATGCCTTAGACGCCAGAGCGCGGGTCTTGAAGAACCTCGCCGCCCATAGCCACTTGTCGATCCGAACACCGTTCAAAGCTCCCCTCCTGTTCCTAACCGGCCAGACCCATCGTCGGCGTCTCCGGCAACTATGTCGCGCGCCAGCGCAAGGGCCTCCTCCTGCACTGGCTTCTCATCTCCAAAGCCAGGCAGCCAGTGCATCGCCTTTACGCCGCGAAACCATGTTCCCTGCCGCTTGGCATAGTTGCGGTGCCCGTGCTGCGCCTGCGCCACCGCCGCATCCAGGGTCATCTCGCCGCGCAACACCGCCGTCGCCTGGGCATAGCCCAGGGCCCCCAGGCAGCGGCAGCCTTCGCCATAGCGCTCGCGCAGCATCTCCGTTTCTTGCAGCAACCCGCGCTCGAACATCTCCGCAGCGCGATGGTTGATCCGCGCATAGAGCCGCTCGCGAATCTGCTTGGAACTCAGCGGAGCGAGCCCCATCTGCAGTACGCGGTATCCCCTCAGCGGGTCACGGCCCAGCTTCCACTGCTCGGTCTGCGGCTGCCGTGCGGCCAGCGTCACCTCAATGCTGCGAATCGCCTTGGGCACATCATTCGCGTGGATCAGCATGGCAGCGCGCGGGTCCAGCCGTTGGAGCAGCCGATGCAGTGAGGCCGGTCCTCTGCGCTCCACGCGCGCACGCAGCCGCTCGCGCAGCGCATCATCACGCTGCGGAGACGGCGCTAGCCCCTCCAGGAACGCTCGCAGGTACAACCCTGTCCCCCCGGCGACAATCGGAATCCGGCCCCGTTCCCGAATCCCCGCTACCGCCTCGCGCGCATGACGGGCGTAGTCCCCGGCCGTGCATACCTCATCCGGCCAGTACAGATCGATGCAATGGTGCGCCACACGCCGGCGTTCCTCGCCGGTTGGCTTGGCGCTGCCAATCTCCATCAGGCGATAGACTGCCACCGAGTCGCAACTGATGATCTCGCCTCCCAACTCCTCAGCCAACCGCAAGGCCAAGGCAGTCTTTCCGCTGGCCGTGGGTCCGGCCACCACCAGCAGCGGATATAGGTTCTCGGCTGGTCTCGTCACTCGAACCTCCACACCGCCGCCCTCAGGCACGGAGCAGATGGAACCCGTCTGGCCTTCGCAGTCTTGTTTCCCAGCAGACCCTAGAACCGCCACCAGCCATGGAAAAACACTCGATCCAGACCAGCGCGCAGGACGCTGACGGAGAGCGCCAGCAGAGCCAGAAGCATCAGTCCGCGTAAGACGCTGCGGCGCTCTACCTGCTCCCGCTCTCTGCAATAGATCGCATAGGCCTCACGCTCTCGCTTCAGCGCCGGCGTTAGTTCGGGAAGCCTGGGAGGCGCGGCGCGGTACACCGTTTGGCACCAGGAACCGCCCTCCAGTGGCAGACCAGATGGCGAAACCTGGCGCTCCCTGACAGGCTTGGAACTCATGCTTTCCATCGCGCTATCTTAGCTCCTCAGCCCCGTTCCTTTTGCTTCCACAGATCTCCAATGCTCAGGCGCGCAGCCACCCTCCAAAGATAGGCTTTCTCTGCGACCTTTTACGGATTCGGCTCGTTGACCAGGAAGTGAATCCGCAGCTCCAGATTTGGACCATGGAACGCCTTGGGTAGCGGCGGAAACTGGCCGACGCCCGTAATAGAACCCCACGCAGCGCGATTCAGCGCATCGTCGTGACTGGAGCCATCCAGGTTCATCGCCGCAATGGTTCCATCCGCGTTAATGGTAAAACGGATCATCGTCATACCGCGCTTATTCAACGGCGGCTGCGTCTCTTCCGGGAGCAGTGGAATCCACTGTTCGTAGATCTCTTGCAGAATACGGCGGATATACGGGCTGAAGTCCACTCCCTGGGTATCGGAGAGGATCTCGACACCGTTCCCTGCCTCCGCACCCCTCACGTTGCCATTGATGCCCATATTGCGATTGCGGCTCGCACTCTGTGATCCTCGCATCGCCTGTTGCATCTGCTCTCTGGCGGTCTGTGACATGTTAAAGCTCGGTTGCGTAGGCTGCGGCATAGGAGCATTGGGCACGGGCTGGTTTGAACTCAACCTGGGCTGCGGCGCTGCGGGTATGGGCATCGCTGGCGTCGCCTGCGGTGGCGCCGGACGCAACGCCGCCGGCGGCGTCGGCTTCGGCGGAGCCGCGCTGGAGCTCTCCGGCGCAGACGGAGCCGCCGCAGACCCCGGAGCCGCCGGAGCCTTCGCAGCCGGAGGAGCAGGCTTGGGCTCCATCGCCTTCAGTCTGGCCAGCGTTCCACGGCTGATCTTTGGCGGAGGTCCGGGCGCGTGATGCGGCATCCGCGGAGCATTCAACTCCACCTGCGCCTGTTGCTGCAGAGCTTCCGTAGGCGTTATCAGCTTCGGGGAGTGCCACAGATACTTCGGCCCGTAGAACAGCACCCAGGCAACCGCCATCCAGATGAACACGGAGATGTACAGAGACTCGCGAAATCTCGCCCGTGCCCGCTCATCCTCGATGCTGTCCAGCAAGTGGATCAGCTCATGCTCTTCCAGCTCGCCATAGCGGCTGGTGCGGATGCGGACCGGCGCGCTCACGGCCCTGGTTGTTGCCTCGTGAGGCACCACGGAGACAGGCGAATCCTTCTCCAGATGGGACTCCTCTGGTGTCTCCTGCTGCTCCGGATTCGGCTGCTCGGGTTCGATCTCTGGGGGAGTTGGTTGCATCGGGTCGAAGTCTGTAACGGAAGCGCCCCATAAAATTTGCGCCGGCGGGGACTTGTCGCCAGACAAAAGAAAGTTGCCGGTTGCTCTATTTTCGCATCTTTAGCCGTTTCTGCCCATCTGAATCTCGATCTGAACCTCCATCACCCGTCTCCTTCGCGATCCCTTACACCTCCCACCAAACTGCCCAAAACTCCCGACGCTCCCCTCGGCTCCCCGAGCCGCAGGTCTGGCGGCTACCCTCCCCGATTCCCAGCCTCCATCTGCCAGAGCCGCCGTCACCTCCGCTCCCATCCCAGCTCCCATCCCCGCTGTCCGATCTTCTATCCTCTCTCTATGCCCCACCCCACCCCCCTCGCCGGCCGCACCGCCATCGTCGTCACCGTCAGCGACCGTTGCTCAGCCGGCACGCAGACAGACCTCTCCGGCCCCACCATCGGGGCCTTGCTCACCGCAGCGGGAGCCAGCCTGTTGGACCCCATCACCCTCCCCGACGACCTTCCCAAACTGATCGCCGCCCTGCGTGCCGCCGCCACCCGCGCCGCGCTGGTGGTTACCACCGGAGGCACCGGACTGGGCCCTCGCGACTTAACTCCGGAGGCTACCCTCGCCGTCTGCACGCGGCTAGTCCCCGGCCTCTCCGAACTCATCCGCCAGCAGGGAGCGCTCCACACCCCCTACGCCGCCCTCAGCCGCGGCGTCTGCGGCATCGTCGACCCCGCGCCGGACACCCCAACGCCGGGGGCTCTGCTCCTCAACCTGCCAGGCAGTCCTGCTGGTGCGGAAGACTCTCTCCGCGCCGTCCTCCCCCTGCTGCCGCACGCCCTGGATCTGGTTGCCGGGCAAACCGAACACTCGAAACAAAAAGAAGAATAAGCGTCTCCGCGCGGCGGCAGCGGCGTCACAGCAGTCGCCGACCATGCGGCGCTCTCCGCGTGGACGCTTGCTCAACCTCGGATCCTTTTGGGAAGACCGTCCCACCGGTGTTCGCGCTCCCGGCTCTCACCTGGAGTCCCCACCCGAGTTGGAGGCGCCTGCACAGCCCCGCGCGGACCGATATAGCCTGTTCACAATGAGTTGGAGTACGGCAGATTCGGGATCCAGTCACACAGCAACCTCCTGTGAGCGGCGGAGATTACGGCATCAGGGCTTAAAATAGAGATTCAGTGAAACCTGGACCCATCGCACTTGTGCATAAGCTCTCCACCGTCCTGTTGACCGTCCTCAAGCCTCTGGGCGTGTGGGGGGTCGGCGGATTGGCGCTGATCGACTCTGCCCTCTTCCCCATCCCGGTCTCCATGGATGCGGTGATCATCGGATATGTGGCCGCCAACCACCGTCTGTTCCTGGTTTACAGCCTGATCGCTGCAGCCGCCTCAACCGTTGGCTCCCTGATTCCGTTCCTGATCGGCCGCGCCGGTGGAGAGTTCTTCCTGCTGAAACGCATCAACCGCCGGCGCTACGAGAATATCCGCGACCGCTTTGAGCGCCAGGAGTTTCTGGCGATCATGATCCCCGCGATGCTTCCGCCTCCCACTCCGCTCAAGCTCTTCGAGTTCTCCGCCGGAGTCTTTGAGATGAAGCCCATGCTCTTTCTGCTGGCCATCTTCTGCGGCAAGTTCGCTCAGTTCCTCACCTGTTCCCTGCTCACCCTCTGGTTCGGCCCGACGCTGATTCGCTCTCTGCGCGACCTCGGCCGAAACCACCACGACATCGTCGTCGGTATCGCTGCGGCAGCCGTCGCCGGGCTGATCTTCTACATCGTGCGCAAGGTCTTCGACAACCGCCGAGGAGTCACCCTGCCGATTGAGGAAGAGGAAGAGAAAACAGAACCGCACGAAGGCAGGTAAAAGGAAGAGGGACGGTCCTCATCGCCTCGCCGGCGCGAGGATCGAAGCACGAAGCAGGTGCGGGGAGCAACGCGGCCGCAAGGATCAACCCTGGCAAAGCGCCGACCCATGCGCAGGAATCGACGCAGCCGCAAGCGGGTTCGCCCGGCGGACTTCAGGCCACCGGTTGCCGCGCTGCGTGCGCCATCTCAGCGGTCCGCGCCGCGAGTACCGGAAGCCCGAAAAACGCGCCTGCGAACAGACCGGTGGAGAGAAGGTCGTTCCCATAGAACGGCAGCGCCGCGGCATAACACGCCACCATGCCGCCCAGCGTATGCGGATACATCACCAGATCTCCCCTGCCGGCCCAGACCATGAAGTTGCTCAACAGAAAAAAGCTGGTAGCTGAGGCCAGCACCCCACAGCCGACGCGCAACACGGTGGTCTTGCGCAGCAGCGCGCTGCCCAGCAGGCAGACAGCCCCATACCACGCCCAGGTGACCAGATACGCGCTCACATGGAACGGATAACCGTAGATCTTCGTGGTCAGGATCACATCCATCAACCCCATCACCGCTACGGCAAGCACCGCCTGCCACCGCGCCGTGCGCGAGCCGAAGAACAGAAGTCCTGCGCCCACCGCTGTGAAGTTGAAGGCCAGGCTATGGAAGAAGTGGGGCAGAAGGCGGCTGAGTGCAGCCAGCACGAGAATAAGAGTGGCGACCATGGGCATCATGCCTTCGCAGTTGGAGTCGGCGGCCGCAAGGGCCGCTCTCCGTCATTGTAGCCTGTACGGTCGCTTCACTGCGGAATGCCAGACCTCTCTGCTAGCTGGACAAACCATCTTCCGCAAGCTGCCCGGAAAGTTAGGCGCGATCTGGCGAAGTCTGGGCGCCCCAGAAAGCTCGTCAGCGGGCAGACGCGGCCATGCCCTACCTCTCTTGCCGTCCATCCAGGCTCTCGCCCACCACGTGATTCTGGGCGTCAAGCTCCACCCTCCCCATCAGCGGCGTTCTTTCCATCGCCGCCCCACCGGACGAAGAGCCATCGCCGAAGCCTTCTATCTGGCCGTCAAGGCCGCCCATGAAGCGCGGATCGCGAAAGGTGACTACTGTGGCGGCCGCCTCCGCTCCACCCAGCCTCGCCGACGGCGCCCCAGCCCCTGAAGACACCACATCCGGTTTGGTCACCTGCACAAACGGCATCGGCGACCAATCCATATAAACCCTCCCCAGCTTGCTCGCCTCTGAGGCCAGCATAGCCGGGCTCCGGCCCGGCTTGGGGTAGGATGTCTCACTCATCCGCAGCGTACCGTCCAGCGTCTGAATCTCCGCCAGCTTGTACACTGGCCCAAAGTCCAGCACCGCCGACCATCGGAAGGGGTTGAGCATAGCCGGGCTAGCCAGCGCCCGCTGCACCGGAAGCCAGATTGGAACCGCCTGACCAGAAGGCGACGTCCCCTCCACCGGAGCCTGCAGGCTCTGCCTCATCGCCAACTGCATCGCCCGCCCATGCTCCACCGCGCGCAACCCCCACCACGCGGCAACACCCACCATGGCCGCAATCGCCCATCCGCGCCCTGGGAACGGCCGCCGCTTCACCCCCACCTCCGAACTCACCAGGCCAAACAGCCAGGGAGCGACCAGAGCTGCCAGCAGCAGCGTAAAGATCACGGGATCGAAGATAAAGACGATCGAACCCGCATACCAGCGATCGTGGAACGGAAAGAAGGGACGAAGCCCGTAGTTGTTGGTGTAGTCCAGAAGCAGATGGCTCAGCAGCGCCACCAGGGCCAACAGGTACAGCACTCCCCAGCGGACCGGAGCCGCGGTCAATGGCCTGGCCGGAGCAGCTTCATCCTGCCCAGCCGCGAGTCGCAGAGGAATCGCCTCCGCCTTTGCCCTGGCCTTGGCAGCCGCTCGGCGCAGCCTCCAGCGATGCAGCCCATAGACCGCTGCAACAATCAGGGCTGCCTCACAGGGCAGCCCCACAAATGTATGCGTAATTCCGCGATGATGTTGCAAGCCCTCTATGGGGCCGCGCAGAGCCCACAGCGTATCCACATCAGGAAACTCCGCAGCCACCACCATGGTCAGCGTGGCGTAGCCAGCCAGGCGATTGCATCCACTGCGTGAGAGACAGGCTCCGGTGAGAAGGTGCGTTACCGGATCCATCTCATCGCAGCGAGCTGCCCGTCAACGCCATGGGAGAAAAGCTCATCGGCCGGCTTGCAGCCTCAGCCAACTCCGCCTCGCGTTCGGCCTCGATCGCACGCTCCAACTCATGCTCCCGCATGTGCTGGGAACCGGCCGCAATTGCCGCCATCTCTGCCGGAGCCAGCATACCCGGCTTGAAGCCGGCAATCGCCACAACCCCAGGAGCATCGCCCAGCGCCTCCGAGATGCGGTTCCACAGGAAGTACGGCGAAGTCGTCGGGAGCAGCACCATCTTCGGCTCCGGCTGCGGCAGAGCGAAGTAGCCGCCCCAGATCAGCAACGAGACGCAGGAGCTCAGACACATAAACGAGTAGATGGGAGAATACACGGAGTGGACAGCGCCGCGAGCGACCCATGCCGACTGAACCAGATCCGCCATGGCCCACACTCCGAGTCCCAGAGCCACGCCAAAAGTCCGGCTGCGATAGGTCAGGCCCAGGTACCGGGTGGAGAAGCAGACAAAGAGCAGCAGGCAGAGGACAAGGACACAGACTCCCTGCTGCAACTGACCACATACTGCCGCAATCCAACTTCCGCTCGAAGCGTGGAACCCCAATGTAAAGGCCACGGAGACGGCAACCGAAACCCCTCCCACCCAGCGGAAGACCACCTGTCCCGCGCGATGCAACCCCTCCAGCGGCCTCATCGACTCGCGGAAGACACCGTAGATGATCAGTACCAAGAAGATGAGTTGGAAAGCACCCAAAACCCACTCCGAATAAAAGTAGATGTCGTAGGCCTGTAGCTTCGAGATTCCAAAGAGATAAGGTCGGAAGAAGAGCGTGGCGACCGCGACCGCGTCGGCGGCGCTGCTTACCACAATGAACGCTGCGAGAAACGGGAACGAGCGCAGCAACCGCTGGCGCATCATCACGATCAGCACCCCAACGGCCAGGATGAGGTCAGCGAAGAAGGAGTACTCCAGCAGCAACTTGGTGGTAGTCATGACGAACGCCTCCAGCGCACGATAGAGATATCGTACACAGGAGGCGCAGCCTTTGCATCAAATTATTTTTCAGCTCCCACCGAATCTTGCTCGCTAATTCCCATTTTAGTCTATGCCGCAGGTATGGCCAGGATCGCACGCCGGCGCGACGGCACCCGGGTGCGCGACGATGACCTTCGCCTGATTTGCGCGGGCCATGGAAGCCGAGTACATGGAGGAGGCGCTGAAACCAGCGACGGCGAGGGCGACGACGAATGCACGGATGGCGAGGGTCTTCATATGCGTATTGCTCCTTTGCGGTATCACTTCTTGTAAAGTTTCTAAATTTTTCTCTGGACAACCCAGATGTAACCAACATAGACTGCTAAAAGTAGCAAGTCCATTCGTATCAACAACATAACTGATTACTCTTTAGTAAACATTACCAAAGTCATTAAGAAACTTAATTGAGTTACTGTTACTACCCTTGGTTCCCGGACCTCCTAATTCCAGGCCCTTCGCTCGCCGCATCCTCCATGCACCCCGGATACCTCAACCGTTCTTCACCTCGGCACAAGTCATGCGCCAAAGATGCCGTGCGCAGGCGGCGCCAGACCATCCCGGCGCCCCGCGCATGCCGCCTGCAACCCCAAGCGCCCCTCTGCTTCTCTCCGCGCATCCTCATCCCAAAACAGGAATCTTAGGAGACATCCCTGACCAAACGCACCCACCCTCGAAGCCGTGCGGCAAGCTCCAGCCCCTCCAGCCCCAGCGACCGCGAGCTGCTGGCTCGCATCCAGCGCTCAGCCAGCGGCAAAGCAGGATACAAACAGCTCATCCGCGAGTTGGGCCTGGGGGGCGGGCAGCAGCGGCGGCTGTTGCGGGAGCAACTCGCCCGCCTGGTGACTATCGGCGAGCTGACCCTCTCCGACGACCGGATGTGGTCGATCCCTCCGCCGGAGCCGTCCGCCCCTCCATCCCCTGAACCCTCGCCGCACTCTCTCAACCCGTCTCGCTGGGATCGATCCGATAGCCCCACGGCTGCGGTCCGTAGCGGACGCGACCGGCTGCTGAGCGGACGCCTGGAACTGCACCGCGATGGCTACGGCTTTGTCCGCCTGGATCGGAGCACGGAACAAAGCCCAGACCGGCAACAGGACCGCCGCCAGGCTGCTGGAGCAAGCGACGACATCTTTATCCCTCCCAACGCCCTTCAAGGAGCCATGCAGGGCGACCTGGTTCTGGTCGAGCAGGAGCCTCCCGGGCGCGACGGGCGCCGTTCCGGCCGTATCCTGCGCGTGCTCACTCGGCGCAACCCCACCATCGTGGGCCACTTTCACTATCAGGACCTCGCGCGCTACGGGCGCAGACAGGAACTCCTGCGCAGCAACTTTGTCACCCCATGGGACGAGCGTCTCGGAGGGCCCATCCTCATCGCAAACGGCGATGAGACCCTCCCAGCCTCCTCAGACGCCATGCCCAACAACGCCGCCTCACCCCACCGGCTGCTCGGCGAGGAGGCTCGCCGGGCGCTCCAAACGGCTGAGACCACAGACCCGCTGCACCCGCTTGAGGGCCTGGTGGTGGACGTCGAGATCCTCAGCTTCCCCACCTCCGGCCATCCGGCCCGGGGACGGGTGATCGAGGTGCTGGGACCGCCCGAAGCGTTCGGCGTCGATGTGGAGATGGTGATCCGGAAGCATCAGATCCCCCACACCTTCCCGCCACAGGTGCTGCAGGAGGCCGAGGCCCGGGCGCTCGAGGCGGTCTCCGCACTGGACGTGGCGCAGCCGAACTCCGCACCTCTGGACCCTGATGTCCTGGGCGCCCGAGAGGACTTTCGTAGCCTGCCCATCGTCACCATCGACGGCGAGACCGCCAAAGACTTCGACGACGCGGTGCTGGTCCGCCATCTCCCCAACGGCAATGACGAGATCCAGGTGCATATCGCGGATGTGAGCTGGTACGTCCGGCCAGGTTCCGCGCTGGATACCGAGGCCAGGTTCCGTGGAACCAGCGTCTACTTCCCGGATCGCGCCATTCCCATGTTGCCCCATGCACTCTCCAGCGGCATCTGCAGCCTGCTCCCCGGCCAGGACAGGCTGGTGCTGAGCTGCATCATGGAGATCGATTCGGAGGGTGAGATTGCCGGCTATCGACTGGCCGAAGGCATCATCCGCAGCCTGCGGCGTATGACCTACACCAGCGTGCAGCAGTGCCTGAACGCCGCCAACCATCTGGACCAGATCCATCCGGACCAGCGGGACGCCTCTTCGCCACAGCGAAGACCCGCCACGCCAGGATCCTCGTCTGACGCCGGCTCCGGCGAGGCCCAGCCTGGCACTCCTCCGCCGAGCGCAGAAGATATCGCTGAGCGCGAACGGATCGGCCTTGAGCATCCCGAGCTTCCATCCGCCTTCGATGCGATGCTTCGCCTGGCGCTGCGGCTGAACGCCAAGCGGGTACGGCGCGGCTCCATCGACTTCGATCTGCCGGAGCCGGTCGTGGAGTTTGACCCCGATGGCAACATGAAGGCGATTGTGCGCTCGGAGCGCGGGTGGGCGCACCGCCTGATCGAAGAGTTCATGCTCTCCGCCAACGAGTGTGTGGCCCACTGGCTGGAGGGCCGGGGACTGAACCGCCCCGGCATACCCTCCCTCTATCGCATCCATGAGACGCCGGACCCCAAAAAGATCGTCGAGTTCGAGGAGACAGCCGCGGCGTTCGGGCACTCCCTGGGCATTGGCAGCCTGCCCGTGCGGACGGTCACCCTGAAGGCGGATCGCAGGGAGCTGCGCCAGCGCGCTGCCCAGGGGAGGAACTCCGCAAGGCCCCACACCTACGAGATCCCCGCGAGCATTCCCGTCACCCCGCAGATGTACCAGGATCTGCTCCGCCGCATCCGCGCAACGCCGGAGGAGCGCATCCTCGCCTACCTGATGCTGCGCTCGCTGAAACAGGCGCGCTATGCGGAGAAGAATCAAGGTCACTTCGCCCTGGCCTCGCCCTGCTATACGCACTTCACCTCACCCATACGGCGCTATCCGGATCTTGTGGTGCACCGGCTGGTGCGCGCGATGCTCCGCCAGGGAACGGACCCGCGCGGAGCTCCGATTCGCAGCGACGACTTGCAGCCATGGCAAGCGGCTTGGAAAGCACGAACCAGCGCCACTCCGGCTGCCCGCGCCTCCATGCGAGAGCAGACCAACGCTCAGATCCTGCTGGCCCCCGGACCCATCGCCGCCGAAGAGCTGAACGACATCGCCATCGAAAGCTCGCAGGCTGAGCGCCGAGCCGCCGAAGCCGAGCGCGAGCTGATCGAGTGGAAGAAGATGAAGTTCATGGCCGATAAGATCGGCGATGACTTCCCAGCCGTCATCCTCTCCGTAACCCGGCATGGCTTCTTCGTGGAGCTTGACGGCCTGTTCATCGAGGGGATGGTTCCGATCGGATCTCTGGCCAGCGACCATTACACCTATCGTGATACGGATCGCACCATTGTGGGAGCGCGCACCGGCCATGTCTTCACCATCGGCCAGCCTGTGCAGGTGCTGCTGGATCGCATCGATCGCCAGCAGCGCCGTCTGCAGTTTGCGCTGTTGCCCGGAACAGAGCCAAGGGTGCTGACCGCCGCGCAGGGACGCGGCGGCAAGAGCGAGGCAAAGAAGGCCAAGGCGAAGGAAAAGACCAACGCCGGAAGGACCGGAGCCAAGGCAAAACGGCGCAAAGCCCGTTGAGTCGCCCGGGAAAGATTCCTTGCAGGCTGCACAGCATCTCTTCGCCTCGCCCATTCACTTCCTGAAAAACTTTTGCGGGAGAACCTTGGCCCGCCTGCGTGCCGCGCAAGTCTCTGCATCGCGCAACCGCGTGGTCTGCATCCCCCCGGAGCATGGTGAGCCGATCTAAAAACTGAACTTGCAGCGCAGTGTTACGGTACGGTTGGCGGAGGTGCTCACGCCACTTACCGAGAGAGGCGAATTCAGCGAGATCGACTGCCCGAAGTAGGGTGAGCTAAGAACGCCCACCGGAGTTCCCCGGTTGTTACGGTTCAGAAGATTGTAGGCGTCCACCCCAAAGCTCAAACTGTAAGGACGGTCTGGCCTCTTCGCCGAACCCTTTCCGCCCGAACCATGGGCCGGCCGAGGACCGATCTTGAACTCCCTTTCCAGATGAGCCTCCAGAAAGAAGAAGTTCGGCGAGTTTCCATAGTTGATCGGTATCGTCTTCTCTCCCGGCTGCGGGTTCGCATCAAAGTTTCCGAAGGGAGTTCGGTAGAGGATTGAGTTTGCCGTCGGGCTGGTGGCAAACGCCGGACGATCGTTATAGATCGTGTCTCCATTCAGATCGGTGCCCGTGGTGATGTTGAAGGGAGTGCCGCCTGCCGCATTGGCAAAGAGAAATCCGCTGAAACCAAGCGGAAACTTCATATTGACGTCCGCAAAGGTCTGCTGCGTCGGCTGCGCCGCGCGGCCATAATCCTGCGTCAGATCGTACTGATTGGAGGGAAAGGTCGTTGCGCCTCCTACATCCTCATCAACATGATTGAAGCTGTAGGCCACAAACCCGTTGATGCGTTTGCTGAACTGGAACTGCGAGTTCACAAAGAGAATCTCCGCCTTCTGAATGCCTCCGGAATCGAACTGATAGATGTTCTGCGTGCCCCCCAACGGCCGAACGCCGCTCGATGGATCCGCAGGATTGTAGGTCCCGGGCAGCGGAGCGTTGATGTTCCGCGAGAGCCACTGATGGTCTCCTCGCGTAAAGATGTAATCCACGGAAAGGCTCCCGATCTTGCCCAGAGAGCGCTCCGCAGTGACTCCGCCCACAAGGTCATACTCATTGCGCAGATGCGGATTGATGTTGTAAAGGGTCGGCGGCAAACTCCCCAGCAACGATCCCGGCGGCGGCGTGGTCAGATACTGCTGATAGAAGTTCGGATTCTCCACAAAGTAGGAGGTTTGGTACGTTCCACTCTGTTCGCGGATGGCGGTGAGGATGTTGGCGGAGGCAAACCGGTCATAAAAGATGCCGCCCCCGCTGCGTAACATCACGATTGCATGGCGATGGCTGTTCTGGCCCACAGCCCACGCAAACCCCATCCGTGGCGCTGGATCAGCGTGGTCCGGAACCGCCGTCTGGCTCTCAAACCGGAATCCGAGGTCCAGCGTCATATTCTTGCGCAGTTGCCACTCATCTTCCGCAAACACGCCCAGATCACCCATCAGCAGCGAGGCTTCCGCGTTTCCCGTGGTCAGGTTGTACTGGATGGTCTCGCCCGTAACGGTAAAGATCTGCGCAGGCGTCTCTCCCTGCAACGCCAGGGCATAGCTCGTCTGATCCGGAAACATGTAAAAACCGTTATAGCCGGTGCGGTTTTCATTGAATCGATTCAGAAGACGATACCGCCCCCCGAATCGCAGATAGTGCGCTCCGTGCTGAAGGGTAAGCAGCTCCTGAAACTCATAGCGATCCTGATTGTCCACCAGCGCCTGCGCCGACGCTCCGCCGGCATTGAACAGTCCCTGCGCCACAATCGCAGCCTCTGTGCTCACAGGGGACTGGTCCTGGTGGACACGGGCAAACTGAAAGTGAGTCTCCGATATCGTGGAGGCGCCGAGTATCTGCGTGTCCATGAGCTGCAAGGTGCTGCTGGTGGTGGTAGAGTTCAGTCCCTCGGAGGGAAGAACCAGCAAACCCACTCCGCTATTGTTTACCTCCACCTGGTTGTACTCATAGCGCCCCATGAAGGTGTTGTTCTTCGTCAATTGACGGTCCAGACGTCCGCTGTAGATCTGCGTGACGCTTGGCGAACGAACGGCCTCATCCAGCGGACCAAGCGACTCCGGATTGATGGCGTCCACAATCGCATTGTTCTGCAGGTCGTAATACGCTCCGCTCAAAAAGAAGGACGTATTGTGATGGAAGGAGCCGCTCAAATTGCTATCCAGATTCACCGTGTAGTACGGCGGTTCCACCGTCGTATAAGGATTCTGGGCATTAAACACATTATCCGTGCCCCAACTGCTCAGTTCCCCATGCAACTGACTGCTCCCCGGCTTGGTGTCGATCTCTACCCGCCCAAAACCGAGCGAATCGTACTCGGCGGAATAAGGGTTGTGATTGATTCGAATCTCTTGAATCGTGTTCTTCGGCGGAAAGCGCCCGTCCTTGAAGCCATTGATCAGTATCTCCGGCGCCCTGATACCTTCTCCACCCGCCAACGCTTTAATCTCCTGCTGGAATACGTCTTCGTCGTCGGAGAACTCGTTCAACTGGCTCCCCTTGAAGGTCAGGGCGCTCATATTATCAGCCGCTGCGGTGCTCTTCTCCCTCTCAGCCGGAACCGTAATCTCCTCTACCCTCGTCGCAATCTCCAGCCGAACGTTCAGGCCCGCGGCCATTGACCGCTCGCTCAAGGTAACGCTGGTGGTGTACTCCCTGAAGCCGGGAGCCTCCACCGTCACCGTGTAGACACCAGGAGGCAGCGGAACGTTGAACTCACCCCGCGGATTGGTCCTTACCTCCCGCTTCACCGTCCGGCTCTTGACCCGAATCCTGGCGTGCGCGATCTTCGCCCCCGACGGGTCTGAAACGCTTCCAATCAGGTGATCGATAGACGCGCGATCCTTCGCCAGAGAAAAACCTGCCGGCCCAGAGCCCGAGCCAGAGCCTCTCTCTGCCACCTTTGTAGAACACTCTCCAGGGAGAACCGTGCAGCACATCATCAGCACGCAGCCCATCCACCGAAGGTTCAAGTTCAGAAACCAACGAAGCGTCACGTCAAGTCTTATCCGTTCACGATGTAGCCTGGGAGCTGGAACGTTTGGCCAAAGTTTCAATGCGATGAAGCTGAAATCAATCTTTTTTGAAATGGTATCGCACCAGCGACGCTCAGTGTTGCTTCACCGCAACATCTCTCCCCCTCAACATCTCAATACGTTGATGGCAATGCTGATCGATTGCCCTGTCGCACGGCGTAGAATCGCTTCGTATAACAGCGTTGTTCGCCCCATCGGCAAGCAAGCCGTTCTTTGTAAAGAAGTGTAAAGACTATCCAGGGTGATAACCCCGCGGATCGTTCTGGATCTCCGTCCCCGCACTGGCGCGCCGCACGAGGAGCCCGACCAAGGAACACGATCCAGCCCTCGCCATGCCGCCAGCGCCTCAGTGCTGCAACTGGTTATCGCTCGGCTGCTGCCCCATTCTGGTGATCAGTGGCCGGGGAGGAATATGCCGGTGAAATCTGCGCCGCCCTGGATGCTGGCTCTGATTCACTGGATCCAGCCGGTAGAGAATCAATAGATTGCGGTCTGGATCGTCATATGCAGGGAATGCGGCTACTCTCTTCATCTGATAGAGCGACGTAAGGACATCCGCTTTATCATCCGCAACATCGTTCCACGATGCATACCACCCTGGACGGTACGTCCTCACCCGCGCTTCAAGATCGTAGGTTCCAAAGTCATCATCGATGGAGGGCAACCCTGTCATCAGGGTAAGATCAGATCCCGAGATCGAGAGGATCAGATGGGAGCGTGATCTGTCCGCCAGAACGATTCTCTTGATGCTCTGTGCGCTCGCCTCAAACTGATAGGTCGGGTGCAGTACATAGCCGATCTGTTTAGCCGCGTCCGGCAGGGCAATGGCCAGGAGCAGAGCGGAGACCATAACGGATGCGATGGTTGTAGTGGATCTTTGCTTGCAGTGGCGAAAGTTGTCGAGGCCCAAAGCAACTACCACGGTGATCGGCACGGCCAGCACCAGGTAGTATCGCGGCTGCAGGTTGTTGTGGTACGCAAGGAAGAAGAAGTAGCCGCCAATCCAAAGCAGCAAAGACGGAAACAAGGGATTGCCTAGCAGTCGCGGCCGCCAGAACAACACCAGCGCGACCACTGCAAAGAAGGTTCCGTAGAGCAGAGTCCCCATCCAGGTTCCATCCGTAATGGTATTCACAATCACATTGGAGACCGGCTCAAGATCGATTCCCGTATAGGCGTTTGCCGAGAACAGATACTGGTAATCCGAAAGATAATGCGGCCGCACCAACAGAAAATAGTACGCACACCACAGCCCAGCCCCTCCGGCGGTGGACGGCAGAGCGAGCCGAAGCGCCGCGCGCAGACGATACCCCGCGCGCGCCCAGACCATGTAGAAGATCGCGGGCAGCAAGCACAACCCCGTCGTCTTCGTCAGCACGATCGCGGGCAACAGGAGCATCAACACCAACGCCCCTCCCACACCACGCAGCCTCGATCCTTCCCAACGGATCGGCTCCAGGGCGGACGCAACCAACAATCCTAGCGCGGTCAGCGCAATCAGCAGCGGCTCCAGAATGGCCATCCGTTCAAACACATAGACAAACGGGCTGGTACAGAGCAAAAAGATAGCGATCGGTCCGGCGAGGTCGCCATCCGCTCCACTCGCGGACGGACGGGTGTAACGCCGAATCAGCAGATAGAGGGTGAGCAGCATCCCCCCAAAGACACAAACCGTCAGCGCCCGCGCCGCGCCCAGCGTGACGCCGGTGAATCGGAAGACCAACCACTCCATCGCGGGCCAGACGGGCAACGCCACCGCCGGATTGAAGTCCCCCCTCCAGTACCAGTGTCCTGTAACGTAGTGGCGAATCGCAGCGTCGCCGTACCAGCCCTCGTCCGTGTACTTTGACCAGTCCATCCAGGGCGAATTATTCGGGAAGTCTGCGGTCAGATGCAGAAAGTGCAGGCAAAAGAAGAAAGCAGAAAATCCAAGCAGCACGCTGCTCACCAACCTTGCAGCGTTCCAGCCGGCCCTCCTCAAACCACGTCGCGTCCAAAGCGCATCAAAGAAGCGCTTTGACGTCTTCACCGTGACAACGGGCGATTTGGAAGCCGATGACATTCTGAATCGATTTGATCCGGCATCAAGTCGAGAGGATGGCATCGACAGCCGGTGTAGACGTTGCTGACAGAAGATGAGCCCTGCGCCCACCCACTCGATCTTCAGAGGCCGCACCCTGGCGATGGATCAGAATCGCTGCGCCCAGCGGATGCGGCCTCCCGGTGGCTTGCCGCATAGGAGGACGGCGCGTCGCAGATCCATCGCTCACGGAACACGATATCCGGTTCTGCCCCGGAAACTCTATTATAGAAAACCTCCTGCACGGGATGCATATCGGCGCGAACGTCGCTGCCAATTAGTGTCCCAGCAGGGTTTCCATCGGTCGGGGAGCTTTTCCCGCGGCCGCACAAACCGCTGCGGTCGCCTGCGGCGATGCGATCAGGTAGTGCGGATCCGATGCCCTCATGTTGGCAAAGTCATAGACCGCGCACACCGACCAACCCTTCAGGCTCATCGCGTGGCGAAGTTCGCGAAAAATCCACCCGACAAAGGCCATCGCAAGGAGGACAAGCAAATCGCGAGCAACACCACAGCCGGACGAACAGTGCGATAGACTTTCAGCGCAAAGAACAGCGCCGCCATGAACAAGAACGTTAGCTCCAGAATGCCCTCCGGAGCCGACGGACCACCGTGCGTCGGATTCTGGATCACCTCGGCCTTTCCCGGCACAAGCAACCGAAGGGCGATATACACCGCAACGGACAGAACAAGATCCGCTCCCAGGTAGATCCATTACCGCTTTGCCCGCACCACAGTCAGAGCTTTGTCCAATCGGATCACCATCTACAGCCCCATCTGGGCAGCCTCACTCATACGCCAGCGCATCAATCGGATCCTTGCGCGCCGCCTTCATGGCTGGATACAGCGCGCCCAGCAAGGCTCCGCCTAACGCAATCGCAATCGCAATCAGTACCCAGTGCGCCGTAATCTGAAAACTCAGAGTTGGAAAGCGGGCATGCAACAGGTCGCGCAGCACATAGGTCGCCACCACACCCAGAGTGGTTCCCGCCATCGCCAGCAGCATCGTCTCCCGCAATACGACGGAGACGATCGTCAGCCCCCCCGCTCCCAGGGACTTCAGAATGCCAATCTCACGGGTGCGCTCCAGAACGGCTGTGTACATCGACTGAAAGATCACCAGAAATCCGATGATGGTGGCGATACAGATCACGACATTGAGCGCGATATTGAATCCGGGGAGGTGCTGCGGCGTCAGGAGCGAAAGAAACTCTTGAATTGTCTGCACGCTCCAGTCTTGAAGCCCATCCGTGGAGAGGATCTCCTGGCGCACGGCCGTCTGATACCGGGGAGCATCCTCGGTTCGTACATAGAATGCCGAGGCCTTCCCTGGATTGTTGTCGATCGCATCCATGGTGGTCAGCGGTATGTATTGGCGCGCACCCTTTCCATGCTCCACGATGCCGCAGACCGTAAAGGTGTGATTCAACTCCTTTACCGTATCCCCTACCTTCAATCCCTTCCCTGAGTGCGCTTGCAGGTCATCCACAATCAGATCGAAGGGTTGCCGGAATGGGCCGCCGCTGACAAACACAAACGGCCGCAGAGCGTTGTAGCTCTTGAAATCGATTCCGTAGATATTTTGCGGGGAGCTTCCGCTAACGCTGAACTTGATGTTTACCGGAGCCACCACCTGCACATGGGGCAGACCCTCCAGCACCTTTGCAATACGAACGTCCGCAGAAGCAGAGCTGGTCATCATGATGGCGGTCGCAGCCCCCGGATGCACGATCATGTCCATCCCGATACCGGTCGTTTCCATTCGGTCCCCGTTGACCATCCCGTAGAAGATCGCCACGACGGAGAGGATCATGATGACCTCAATGGCGACAGCCAGAGCGCTGATGACGGAACGTAGGGGACGATAGACAAGATTGCCGAGAATCAACTTATTCATGGAGGAAGCAGGCTTTTTCCTGGTTTTGGCAGCAGCTTCCATAGTAGCGCACCGCCAGCCAAACACGGATTACGACAGATAAGGTGGTCGATCAGGAGATGATGCTTGCGCCTGCGGAGCGCTGCGCCTGCGGGATCACGCGGCGGAGACTTGCCGCACGGCGCGCAGGCGGAGCAGCCGTCCGGCCCATGAATAGTGCACCCAGAATAGGCGCAATACGGGTGACAAGGACAATCGCCAGGACCATGCCGAAGTTCCCATAACCGAGAAAATAGATCATGCCGCCGAGGAGCTGCTCCGGAACCAGATGGCCAAACCACACCACCACCATCAGACCCCAGGGATATTTCGTAATATCCCCAACGACGAAGTCGATGCTGGAGAAAAATACAATCCAGATGGTTGGCAAAAGCCAGAAGATTCCGCCCCAGCCCTCGCAGTGGAAAGCCTCTCCAACAGGACTGAACGAGATCCCCGTCGAGTAATCTCCCTCAGCCAATCCATACCCCATCTCGTGGGCATAGTAGTTCCCCCCATAAAAGAGCACCTTGTTCGGATTGATAAAGTGTGGGGCAAGATTTCCAACGTATTGATAGACCGGCGCCATCCCCTCGTAATGGCCCTTGGCTGAGTAGTTGATGAGTTCATCGTCTACAGGAACCATACTCAGACGTTCCACCAGAGATCCTTGCGGCTTGTCGTACCATTCACCCACCCCATTCGATTCCATATTCTCCGCGAGCCCCATTACATGCTGCCGCAAATAGGAATAATGCGTGAGCAGGTAGCCGATAAGCTGCAGGCGCTGCGTATTGTCCAGCCCTTCCGCAAGATCTCGTGAGGCGGAGAGGGGAGACACTACCGCAAAACTTAATACCCCCATAAGCAATATGCCCACTACATGGACCAACCGCACCTTGAGCCGCGAGTAAAAAGCCCCAACCATCCAGCAGACCATCGGCGTCAGCGTCGCCTGCTTGGAAAAAGAGGTGAACCCAAGGTACATGAAGTAGAGAAAGGCCAGAATGCTGATGGTGCTGGTAGCACGCCGTCCGCCGCTGTCTTTGATGGCGCCGATCGTTACCAGGATGAGGCCCAACGGGCCGAATACGTTTACCTGGACCAGGGCGCTGACCAGACTTCCCGGCGCCTGTCCAAACATGTCGTCCGCAAAGATAATTCCCAGCCAGACGATGAGGCAGCCCAGACCTGCCCCGGTGTAGTCGAGATCCGATCTGGTTAATCCTCTCGCCAATCCGATGGATCGAAAATCCATCTTCTTGTTGATCAGCGTCACCAGCGTTAGCATCACCATACTGGCGGTATACACAGACATATCCAGCACAGGACTGAAAAGATGAGAGTCGGCGGGCTCCCCCACCATGGCCTTCCACGTGACGCCAAACATCACAATCAGCGTCGAGTACCAGAAGATATAGGCTCCTGAGATCCGCGAAAAGCCTCCGGCAATGTTGAAGGCAACCACTGTCAGGATGACGAAGGCGAAGTAAAGCAGGCTGAACAAGAACCCTGTGTGTTCTACCTGCTGAATGCAGAAGAAGATGGAGGCAAAGATGAATGTCTTCGGCAGGGAGACTCGCGTTGGGAGTTCGAGGCGCACTAGCTTGAGTCTACAAGACATGCCCCATGCCAACGCCGCTCGGCGGCGCCGTCTGGGCCATGCAGGGATACAACCGGCAGGAATGCTCCGAGCCTTTCCAATTCCCGCCGCGGCTCCAGCGCAGGCTATTCTGCCGTGGCTTGTGTCCCTATGTACTATGGTGGAGGATCGACTAGAAAGCATGTCTCTCTCCGGCCCCAAGAGACCTCACCAGAGAAGCTCCCCACAGAACTACCGCTTCGCTGCGTCCCAACAGGCTGGGATCCGCGATACTGTATCAAGGCTGAGACCGGACCATGACGTCTGATTCCCTGCTGCATCTTCTCCTGGCCCTCTGCTGGGTCAGCGTCGTCTTCCTCTCAATCTCCGGGCTGGGCTCTTGCCTGCTCTGGTGCTCCGGTCTGCGCAGGCCATCGCTACCCCTGGCGGCTGTGACCGGCTTTGGCGTCGCGATCTTTCTCGGCGGCTGCATGAACCTCCTGCAAGCGATCAGCTATCCGGGACGGCTTTGGCTGCTTGCGGTGGGTCTGGCGAGCTTTGCCCTCGTCCGCCCCAGGATCCTCCGATACCCAACCGGGTCGGTCTCTGCTGCCAAAGCGATGCCCCATCTCTCTGCCGTCGGCTCAACCCGGTCCCTGATCGCAGCGCGAGCCGTTCTAGGACTCGCCGCGCTTGTCTTTGTGGTCCGTTTCGCCGCCACGGTCCACACACCCTACTACCAGCATGACGACGACTACAACTTCTACCTTGCCGCCCCGGTCAAGATGGATGCCCTGCATCAATACGCTCCCGACCCCTTCAGCGAGCGGCGCGTCATGTCGTCCTTGGGCGGTAACTACTTTCTCCAGTCCCTGGTCCTTACCGAACTCCCGCTGGAGGATGTTCAGATGGCTGACCGTGCGTTTGGGCTCCTGCTTCTGGTATGCGTTGCCGGAGAACTGGGCGCCGTCTTTGGCCTGTACCCTTTACAACGCGCGCTGCTGGTTCTCTTCCTCCTCATCACTCCACAGCTTCAGTTCAACCTTACCTTCGTCGACCTGCCCTTCGCGCTCTTCGTCGGACTGGTCTATCTCGCCGCGGACCTGGATGCCTTCGATGCTCATCCTCGGCTCCAGGCGGTGCTGCTGGGAATTACCGCATCGGCTATCTCGACATTGAAGTCCACCTATCTGCCTCATGGAGTCTTGTTTCTTCTCTGCATTGGGCTTCTTCACGCCCATTACCGTGGTCTTCGCGCCGGCTTGAGAACCCTGCTTCTGGAAGGCCTGGGATGCCTTGCGGTCTTGATCCCCTGGATGATCGCCAGCCACAGCGCGTCGGGCACCTGGTTCTACCCCATCCTGGGCAAGGGCTATCAGTACAGCGCCTACGGTCTCTTTCCGCCACCTTCCGGTGGTCATACGGTAAAGATTATTGCCAAGGTGATGATCTTCAACCTGCCTCTGGCTGCTGTGCTTCTGCTGGAGTGGTTCTGGTGCGAACGGGACGAGCGGACGCGGGTGCTCGCCGCATTGACGGCCGCGGCGCTCAGCGCATCGGTTCTGGTCGGGTTGGCCACGGGGGGCGACTCCGTGCGCCGCTACAACTATCCGGCCATCCTCGCCGCGATTCTCCTGCTCTATCTGGCGGCTGCCGTTAAGGCGAATCTCGCGCCATCGATCAAGTCCCTGTCCATCAAGTGGGGAAGCGCCACCATCTGCGTCTGTCTGGCAATGTATGTCGGATTCAACTCCTGGACCCACGAGTACGCCATGACCCTCAAGTGCCTGAGGACCAGCCTGACGGACTATCACATCGAACCGGAGAGCACGGTGCTCGCCTATGGAGCTATGGAGCGCGCCATTCCCACTCCCCCCCAGAACGCCCCCGCCGGGAAGAGTTATGGAACCATCGCCACCGTTGACTTCCCGTTCCTTCTCGACTTCCGGTCGCATCCCATCGCCATCGCCGATATCCCCGGCGCAGCCAGCCTTCCCCCGGGCTGGCCCAGCCGCTCCGATGGAGACGTTCTGGCGTCCTACCTGCTCTCCCACCACTTGCGCTATCTTGCTCTCACGTTTGACAGTTCCACGCTACCCAATGTGTCCCTGCGGGAACAGGAAGAACTGGCCGATCCGAGCACAACCCAGTGGATCCGGAGTGAGGCGCAGATCCGGCTAGCCAGCTATCGACAGTTCGAACAACTCATCCACAGCCGCCGCCACACCTTCGATCAAGGCAACCTCATGGTTCTTGACCTGGCTACACCGGCTCGTTGAACCAGAATCTCTTTAGCGGACCCGCCTGCGGAATCTGCTTCACTGGATCTGCACCAGACCAGAGGAGGCTCCGTGACCCTCGCCGCCGGGCGTGACGGTCGTCTTCTGGGGCGCCCGCCAGTGGTCGATGTAACTCACCTGATGCACGCAACTGATCGTACAGTTCGGCGCGCAAGACTTCTCTGTCAAGAACTCGCGCTTCACCATGTCGCTGCTATACTCGGCGATCGGAACCCCAGGATACCCGCGCTGCTGCGAGCAGTATGAGACGATCCCATTCTCATCGACGTACAGGTACCGCGACCCCGCCCTGCACCGCCAATCATTGGGCAATCCATTGGCGATCGCCTCCTGGAAGCCATTGAACCGCGAGTAGCTGCGCCAGGTCAGCCGCCGAACCTCATTCCACACCTTGCGTTCGCGGCTCCCCAGCGCCTTCAACTGACCGCTGCCGTCGTGGATAATCCCAATGGTCGAACTGAACCCCAATCCCAACGCCCGCCGGGAGATGGTCAACGCATCCTCAGGGTTCGCAATTCCACCACCCACCACCGAATTGATGTTTACGTGAAACTCCGCATATTCGGCCAGCATCGCCAGCTTGGCGTCCAGCACCTTCAGCGACTTCTTGGATACGTCATCGGGCATGACGTTATCGATTGAGATCTGCATGTGATCCAATCCGGCTCGATTCAACCGCTCGATCCGCTCCGGCATCAGCAGATAGCCGTTGGTAATCATACCCGCAATCGCACCCGCGCCGCGTATGCTGCGGATCACCTCTTCCAATTCCGGATGCAGCAGAGGCTCTCCGCCGGAGATGGTGATCACGGACGTTCCCAGGCGTCCCAGGTGGCCGACCCTGCGCCGCATCTCTTCTATGTCCACCGGACTGGAAACGTCATCGAACTCATTACAGTAGGTACAGGCCAGGTTGCAGCGCCGCATGGGCACAATGTGGGCCATGTAGGGGTGCCCGGTGCTGGCCAGCGCCGAGGCGATCGATGCAACCTCGCGCAGCCTGCGGGAAGCTGCAATCAGCCGTCCGCGGACAGTGCCGCGGCGCCGGGATTTGATCCCGGCTGGCTGCCTCCTGGCCGATGCGGCCTGCGGAGTTTGATTCGGAGTTGGGGAGGTTGACGTCATAAATGCTTGCTTGTCTCGCCGTACCGGACCGGCTACCTTCTATTTACCGGACCGGATAGGTTATTTTATCGCGCCATCCCCTCTCGCGCCTCCGTATCTATCTCTTTGCACAATCGGAAGTAAACTTGAGGCCAGGAGGCTTAGCTCATGCCGCGCGAACTTGACTGGTCTGACGCTCTTGAGATTGGGATTCAACTGCAGGAGATGTTCCCTGATACGGATCCTTACTCTGTTCGATTCACGGATCTGCATAAGTGGGTGATGCAGCTTCCGGGCTTCATTGGAGATCCATCCAAGTCCAATGAAAGCATTCTGGAGTCCATCCAGACGGCGTGGCATGAAGAGTATGAGGACGCCAGAAACGCATAGCGGCCAGCGGCAGGGCCGCGCAATCTGATCTGGCCAGCGGTCTGCTCAAACGCTACCCGAGAGGGGCTGATGGTCAGACAACAGTTCTACGGTCACCCCCCTGCATCCGGAGTCCAGGGAGTTCCCGCCAGCAGGGGGCCTTTTCGGTGGATGACGAATTCTGCTGCACAAACCACCCTGGCGGAGATAACATCTTTCGGTATGAGTCTTTCGGCTTTCCCAGCGCCGTTTCACTCCCCACCGCCACTGGCCGGCAAACCCCACTTGGGCCGTCCCCGCTCCTTCGATCGCGAGAAAGCTCTCGACGCCGCCATGCGAGTCTTTTGGAAACGAGGCTATGAAGGAGCATCGTTGCAGGCCCTGACGGCCGCGATGGGCATCAATCGCCCTAGCCTTTACGCTGCCTTTGGCGACAAAGCGGGCCTCTTCCGTGAGGCGGTTGCCCGCTACGGCGTCGGCCCCGGCCGATACGTGCGGCGCGCACTCGGCCTGCCCCGCGCCCGCCAGGTCGCCGAGATGCTGCTCCGCGGCACAGTTGATTTAGCCACGGACAAGGCCAACCCCGGGGGCTGCCTCTGGGTGCAGGGAGCGCTGGTCGCCAGCACGGAAGGAGAGCCCATCTGCCGCGAGATGGCCGCCATCCGCGAACGCGGCATCTCCCAAATGCGCGAGCGCTTCGAGCGTGCCCGTCGTGAAGGCGACCTGCCTCCCTCCACCGACGTTCCCTCCCTCACGCTCTTCCTGGTGAGCATGATGAACGGCCTGGCGGTGCAGGCCTGCAGCGGTCACAGCCGCGAGGCTCTCAACAGAGCCGCTGATCTTGCCCTGCAGGCTTGGCCCAGCGCCTGAAAAATCTCCTCCAAAGCGCTACCCAAAAGGAGGCTTTGTGCGATCGACTACGGCTTGGGATCGCTCGGCGCGCGCAAGGTCGCACCAAAAGAAGAGAGGCCGGTCCCAGAGGCGGGAGCGGCCCGTCTATCTTGCGCAGAGCGCTTGAAGCTTATTTGGATTTGGACGCCGGATGACTCGGCGAGGAGGACTTCACCATGGCCTCTGCCTGATCGATCGCCTGATACAGATCTGACACGTCCTTCACCTGAATCCAGCCCTTCGTCGTCGCCACAACGATCGTCGGCGTCTCCGTTAACCCCAGTTTCTCGCCAAGCGCATCGTCCGCATTCACCTCCCGCGCCAATTGTCCATGGGGATCTAGGACAAACGGCAATTGCTTGCCATGCCGTGCAAAAAACTCCTGGGTGAAGCGGGTAAGATCGTCCGGGCCGGCAATCTCAAACTGCGAGGCGAAGACCTCCCGGCGATACTCCGTCGCCAGTTCTGGTGAAACATCATCCTGCAGGTAGCGCGCGTAGATGGATGCCTGATAGCTCCACGGGTGTCCCGGGATGTGAAAATCATAGCGAATGTACGGAATGTGATAGTGGGCCACAGCCATGTGCACGAAAGGGAATGCATGCGCGCACGCTGGGCACTCCAGATCCTCCCACTCAATCAGCGCAATCTTGTCTCCGGGAGGCGGAATCAACATGGAGGTGTCCTTAAACGGATCAACTTGATTGGGTGGTATCGAAGTCTGTGCGCTCGCCCTTACAGCTGCGAACGAAGACACAAGAATCGTGAAAAGAACGGTTCGTGACAGGGAGAATAAACGCAAGCGCTGTACCTTTGAGAGCAAGTGTGCTCAAGTCCTTATTCAATCATCAAGGCGTAAAATCGCCAAACGATAGAATTGGAGACGCCTCATCCCGAAAGGTGAGGCCACATCGAAGCTGAGGGTCTTGTGAAATCGCGCCGAAGCAGCAAATCGGGTTCTTCAAGATTTGGAACGGCCCAACGACCCGCACAACCCATTGCGCAGTAGGTGGAGCCCTGCCCCTGCCCCGCTACTCCGCCTCGGAACGATCTTGTGCTGGCACAGAAGGTGGCAGAATCGCTTGTTCCGTAAGCCAATCGCTGGCCACCAGTTCGCGGGGAGTGATCTCGACCGGCTCCAGGTCGGCAAGCTCTTTTTCTACGCCGCTGACCCGCTGCAATTTACGGGCTTGAGGAAAGACCCGGGACTCAATCGATCCGATGAAGCGGTTGTACTCCTTGATTGAAGCCTTCAGGCCATCCCCAACCCCCTCTACATACTCCGTCGACCGCCGGAAACGCTCGTAGAGATCGGTTGCCAGGTTGAAGATCTGTTTTGCTTCCTGGGCCACTTTGGCCTCTCTCCAGCCCAGGGCCACGGCGCGCAGAATGGTGAGAAGCGTTGTGGGCGAAGCCAGAATCACCGACTTGCGCGCCGCATACTCCAGCAGATCCGGATCGGCTGCGATGGCAGCGCTGAAGTACGCCTCCAAAGGCAGAAAACAGATGACAAAATCCGCCGCCCCTTCCAGGTGGCTCTGGTACTCTTTGCCGGCCAACTCGTCCACTCGCTGCCGCACCGCTCTGGCGTGCTCCGTCAGTTTCTGTTGCTGCACCGCCGGATCGCTGGAGCTGGAGCCTTCCGCGTACGCCACCATGGACACCTTGGAGTCCACCACAATCACTCGGTGATTGGGTAGATGGACCGTCATGTCGGGATAGAGCCGCCGCTTCTCTTCGGTCACGGCATCTTCCGCTGTGACGTGGGTCTGCAGAGTGAAGTCACAGCGCTCCTCCATACCGGAGAGTTCGGCGATGCGCTTCAATTGCAACTCGCCCCAGTTGCCCCGCTTCTTGGTCTCTTTCAGGGCTGAAGCCAACTGCCGCGTCTCGGCCAGCAGGCCGGCCTCAGACTGCCGCAGACTCCGGACGCTCTCATCCAGCGTCTTCAGCGTCTCGGCCATGGGATGAATCAGACCATCAATCTCTGCCTTCCTGGTCTTCAGTTCGCCGGATGACTCCTTCTGAAGCTCCTTGAGCTTGCTCTCCGCCAAAGCCAAAAAGGTCTTTCCATTCGCCTGCAGCGCGTCCACCGCGGCCTCGGCAAACTGCGCCTTGAGTAGATGCTTGGACTCCTCTTCAGCCTGCGCCCTGCTGCGTAGCCCTGCATTCTCCTGTTGCAGACGGCTCAGATCCTGGCGAAGACTTGTTTGCTCATCCTGCAACTCCTGGCGGCGCAGCGTCAACTCCCTTGACTCCGCTTCGCGATTCGCCAACCGTTCGCTCAGCACCGCCAGCTCCCGGTCCTTGTCCGCCACAAGCGCCCGGAGCGCATCCACTTCGGAACGCGCTGGTTGCTCCTTACGCGCAAAACGAAACAGAAGCGCTACCAGCAAGACGACCACGGCGGAGAGCGCCAGCAAGATAGCGGATTGCATAGAACCTCAGGAAGATTCTATTCCGGCCGATGACGCTATCCGCTTTTGCGGATAAATGTCTTACGGCGACAGATCACGCACTCCCATGGGTACCATCCCAGGGCTTTCAGCACATAGCGCTGCAGAACTCCGCGTCGATTCGTCCGGCGGAATCCTGTAGATCCGCACCAGAAACATACCTTGACAGCCATGAAACACCTTTACCGCTCCGCCTGGACGCTGGCGACAGCAGCCACACACCACGGCCCTGAAATTCACATCCGGCCAAGTCGAAGTTCGCCGACTCTTTCCGGTCTGAACCCGTGTTTTGGCAGCGGAGTTTCAGGCTAGAATATACCTTAGTTTCACCGCCGGGAGCGTCTGAGGGGTTGGTGGCCAAGTGATTTCGAGGTTCTGACTTTCTCGGCTTCTTTACACCGTCCAAGCGCGTCGGTATGCTTTCACACTGGGGCAGTCAGTTGGGCGCCTCCCAAACAGAGGCCTCTGTCCGCACCCCAACCCAGGACTTCATAGGAGATCGCACGATGGCAGCAGTTGATGAGAAGGTGAAACAAATCATTGTCGAACAGCTTCAGGTAGATGAGGCTGAAGTCACTCCCGGCGCCAGCTTCCAGGAGGATCTTGGAGCTGACTCGCTCGATGTCGTCGAACTCGTGATGCAGTTCGAAGAGGCCTTCGATATCCAGATCCCCGACGAAGATGCCGAGAAGATCAAGACGGTCAAGGACGCGACCGAGTATATCGAGAAGCACCAAAAGGCGAAGTAATCCGCCCGGTGCGGCTCCAGATCGAATGCCGAGCCTGGCTGCAAGCAAACTACGGCTTCGCTCAGATCGGCCGATCCGTCTGGCGTTGCTCCTGAATCGATTCGAAATCGATGCAGGAGCAGTCAGCGTTGGCGGAGAACAAAAGGATTGAGAGGAAGATGTCGCAACGTCGTGTCGTTGTAACGGGTATGGGCCTGATCTGCGGTGTGGGGAATACTGCTCCGCAGGTTTGGGATGGCCTGCTGGCGGGCAAGAGCGGCATGGCTGAGATCACCGCATTCGATCTCACCGGTCACCCCGTCCGGATCGCTGCCGAAGTGAAGAACTTCGACATACACCAGTTTGTGGAAAAGAAGGAGGCCCGGAAGATGGGCCGCTTCATCCACTTTGCGGTGGCTGCCGCGCAGGAGGCCATGCAGCACTCCGGCCTCCAGATTACGCCCGAAATCGCCGACCGGGTGGGTGTCCATATCGGCTCTGGCATCGGCGGATTTGACATCATCGAGCGGGAGCACACGGCCCTGATGAACGGCGGCCCGCGCAAGATCTCTCCTTTCTTCATTCCCGCCACCATCATCAACCTGGCCGCCGGCCACGTCTCTATCCGCTTCGGCGCCAAGGGCCCCAATGAGGCCACAGCCACTGCCTGCACCAGCTCAGCCCACTCGATCGGTGACGCCTTCCGCATCATCCAGCGTGGGGACGCTGACGCCATGATCGCCGGTGGCGCTGAGGCTGCCATCACGCCCCTCTCCGTGGGCGGCTTCGCCTCCATGAAGGCCCTTTCCACACGCAACGATGACCCCACACACGCCTGCCGTCCCTTCGACAAGGACCGCGACGGCTTCGTCTGCGGCGAAGGCGCCGGCATCCTCATCCTGGAAGAACTCGGCATGGCCCAGGCTCGCGGAGCCCACATCCTCGGTGAGATCGTGGGCTATGGCATGAGCGGAGACGCCTACCACATCACCGGCATGGCTCCGGAGGGCGAGGGCTGCCGCCGCGCCATGCTGGCCGCGCTGCGCGTCGCCGGCATCTCTCCGGACAAGATCGACTACGTCAATGCCCACGCTACCTCAACATCGGTCGGCGACTCGCTGGAGTCGCAAGCCATTGAGAATGTCTTCGGTGAAAAGGCAAGGAGCCACCAGCTTTTGGTCAGTTCCACCAAGTCCATGACCGGCCACCTGCTGGGCGGAGCCGGGGGCTTGGAAGCAGGCATCACCATCATGGCGTTGCAGCATCAGATCGCCCCACCCACCATCAACCTGGAAAACGTGGACCCCAACTGCCGCCTGAACTACGTTCCCAACAAGGCGCAGCCGGCCAGGATGGACTACGCTGTCTCTAACAGCTTTGGATTCGGCGGCACCAATGGTTCCCTGGTCTTTAAGCGCTGGGGCGCGGAGTAAGCACAAGATTCCACCGCTTGTCTTTGCAGGGGCCCGGCAGAACGCCGGGCCCTTTTCTTCGCCGCCGCATCCAACCACACAAACGAACACCTCTGGCAACCGAAGCAAGACAACCGCAACAGGAGGACAAAACGATGGCATTCCTGAACGTTGGCAAAGAAAACAGCGCAGACATCGATCTCTACTACGAAGATCGCGGCGCCGGCAAACCCGTCGTCCTTATTCACTGCTGGCCGCTCAACGGATCGTCATGGGAGCGGCAGACCGCGGCCCTGCTCGCCTCTGGTCACCGCGTGATTACCTACGACCGTCGCGGGTTCGGGCGCTCCTCTCAGCCCAGCATCGGCTACGACTATGACACCCTCGCCACGGATATCTACAAGCTGATAGATGCCCTGAACCTGCGGGACGTGACCCTGGTGGGT
>DAHXNO010000114.1 GCA_027365345.1 Granulicella sp. | reverse complement strand
AACGCGAACGTCGAGAAACCTCTGGACGGTATAACGGTTCCATCGCATCTGCTGTTTCTTCACCATCCGTTTCGCGACAATTTCATTGACCGCCGACTCGACAAACCCAGTTGAGATCCGTTGACCGGCGCGGTAACGCTTCCCGTAATCGGGCAGGGAGTCGGCGTTCAATTCCAGGTAGCGTATCGTCTCCAACAGCGTGTGCGCTAGTTTTTTCAAGGAGGGGATGTGCTCGAAACACGGCGCCTGTGCCCATTGTGTTGGCGCGCACGTAAAAGTGAATAAATCTGAACAGTGGCCGGATGGTTTGGAGCGAGGGAGTTATGCCTTGGAGGGTGAAGTGTGACCAGGGCCGGTAGCAGGGCGGAGGAGGACTTTGCCGCGCAGATAGGCCAGGTAGGTGTCGGCGTGGGGCAAAGGTGTTTGGAGACATTCTTCGATGACGGGCAGGAAGTAATACAGAGAGCGGATCGGTGCGAGGGGCGGAGCGTCGGCGGGGCGAAGGGCACGGCGGGCGGAGGCCAGCAGGAAAGCGGTCTCGATGGTGGACAGAGGAATTTGCCGCAGCCAAAGCTGTTCGAGCAAACGCAGGTCATAGCGGCTGAGGCGGCGCGGAGTGTCGGGCAGGCGGAGATAGAGATCGATCGACGTCCGGCGATAGGTGGACAGGTCCTCAACGGGCATGCGGGCCTCTTTCCGATTTCTGCCGGCGCGCCGCGGCTTCCAGTTCGCTTTCTCGAACGCGGTAGGAAGTCCCCTCGATCAGGGTGACGTCGGCGTGGTGGGTGAGGCGGTCGAGGAGAGCGGCGATACAGGTGGCATTGGGGAAGACGGTGTTCCAGTCTTTGAAGGCTTTGTTGGTGGTCAGCAGGATGGAATTTCGTTCGTAACGGTGGTTGATAATTTCAAAGAGCAGGTCGGCGGCATGGGCGTCGTAAGCCAGATACCCACATTCGTCGATCACCAAAAGAGTGGGGCGCGCATAGAAGCGGAACTTACGGCGCAGCAGGCCGGGGGAATCGCCATCGAGATCGGCGAGCAGGTCGGCGGCAGTACGGAAGAGGACGGAGTGGCCGGCGAGTACGGCGGCATGGGCGATGTTTTTGGCCAGCAAGGTCTTTCCCAGCCCATTGCTTCCGCACAGGATGAGATTGCTGGCCGAGGTGAGGAAGTCCAGAGTGAGGGCGCGTTCGAGCAGAGGGCGGTCGATTTTGCTGGGCCAGTGCCAGTCGAAATCGGCCACAGGTTTGAAGCGGCCGAGGCGGGCCTGGGCGAGGCGGCGTTCGAGGCTGCGCCGGGCCAGGTCCTCGATCTCCGAGCCAGCGACATGTTCCAGCAGTTGCCGTAGACTCCAGCGCTGGGTGGCGGCCCGGGCCAGGAGATCGTCGAGGTTGTGCGCGGTGACCAGCAGATTGAGCTGATGCAGTTGCGCAACCAGGTCAGAGTTTGTCGTCAGGGTCTTTGGGGTCTTCGGAGAGTTCATCGTATGCCTTCAGAGAGGGATGAGAGACGGTCAGGTTTTCTAACTCGGGACGGCGCGAGAGATGGACGGGCCGAGGCAGCGCGCGTCGCTGTTGGCGATGGCGGCGGGTGAGAATAAAGGCGACCGAGGACAGACGCGGGGTGTGATGCTCCAGGGCCTCGCGGAGGGCGGCGGTCAGTTCCTCGGCGCCATAGTCGTCCAGCAGGAGAAGCAGTTGCGAGGTAAGACGGGTGGTGGATTCTCCGTGTTCGAAGGCGGCTTGGAGGAAGGCCTGGCTTTCTGGGACGCAAATTGCCAGACGCCCCGAGGCGGTGGCGCCGAGGGCCCTGCGTTTTCTCTCCAGCAATGCCTGACGGTGGGCGGGGTCTTCGATCACTTGATGGCGGTCAAAGCAGCGGGGGTGAGAAGCCATCTCTTTGGCCCCGTCGAGCAGACGCACCGTGGTGGGAGAAGCGACCAGCGTCAGGGCGCGGCCCAAGGCCTGGGGTGGGACGGAATAGTCATTGCGATCGAAGCGGACGCAGAGGGTCTTGTCCGCGTGCACGGCGCGTATCAGATCGCAGGAGAAAGGATGCAGGGGCAGCGGCAACAGGCGCGCCCTTTCTTCCTCGAAGACCTGGGCGAGGATGCGGGAACCATCGCCGGGCCAGGGGCGCTGATGGGCGACCTGATCGCGCCAGACGAGCGCTTGACGGTTGAAGTCCTCCAGCGTGGTGAAGGGGCGCGCGGCGAAGAAGCTGGAGCGTACGAATTGGACCGCTCTCTCGATCCGGCCTTTCTCGTTGCCGCGGGCAGGACGGCAAGGATGTGCGGCAAAGTGGTAGTGGGCAGAAAGTTCGAGCAGGCGGGGATGGAAGTGGATGGCGCTGCCGCGACGTTCCAGCACCACACTTTTCAAGTTGTCGTACAAGATGGTTCGCGGGCTTCCACCCCAGTCCCTGAAGGCATGGACGTGACCGAGGAAGAAGTTTTCCAGGGTCTGGTCGAAGAAGAATTCCAGCCACAGGGCGCGACTGTAGGAGAGGGTCAGCAGGAAAGCGGACAAGCGGCGGCGAGCGCCCCCGAGGGTGACTTCTCCGAAGTGGGCCCAGTCGGCCTGGGCCTGTTCGCCGGCAAAGGCGCGCAGACGCAGAAATGCTTCCTGACGGGAGGGACGCATGCCGGCCACGACACGGCGCAGCTGACTGATGCTGCCGGTGTAGCCACGCGGACAGACCATCTGGTAGAGGCGGGTAACGCGCAGGCGAGGATATTGCTGCAAGGTCTGACGAAGAAATTCCAGGTAGGGATCGGCAAGGCGGTCGCGGAGCCGGGGCGGGCGGTGGAAACGGTCCGTCTCCAGGGCGGCGCGCACGGTTTCCGGATGCAGGCGGAGTTCGGCCGCAATGGTGCCGATCTTCCAGTGCTCGGCATAAAAAAGATGACGAATTTGGGCGACGTCTTCAGCGGAGATCATACTTCCCCTCGGGAAAATGTTGGATCCAACGTCCCCGGCGACCGCAGATGTGGCATGCGACCCAGCCGGAAACAGGTTCCGTCTCCGGCATCGGCAAAAAATCCGGAGGCCCAGACAGCTTGGCACAGGGAAAGATGTCAGGGGAAGATTGATCCGTCACGCGGGCCTTGCGGCGCCGGCGCTTCAGGCGTCGACGGTACAGGCGCTGGCGGTCACGATGGTCGAGACGTCCTTCGAGACTTTGCTGATGACGACGGTTGGCTTCGCGGCGCTGCAGCCGCCTGGCCTTCTCCCGGCAATGCGTGCTGCAATAACGCTGGCCGCGATCGCAGTGGCAGCAAAGATAGAACGCCCCGCCACAGGGTGGATAGGAACAAAAACGCTGGCGGAAGACCGTGGAACAGGCAACGGGCAACGGTTTCCCAAAGGACCACTGGACAACCGACGCAGGTCATGGCAGGATGACTCTAGTTGATGGTGAGGTCCTTTTGACACTACGGGGCCACCAATGCAAAAGCCCCAGTTGGGCAAAACAACTGGGGCTTCCTCTCTCTACCTCCGAAAAATCATCCTACCAAATCTTCCTCCCGGAATCCGCCTGCGGCGATGATGTCAAAAGCAAAACCCGCCTGCGGCGATGATACTGATTTGTCTTCCTGGAAGCGGCCACTGTTCAGATTTATTCACTTTTACGTGCGCGCCAACACTGGATCACTACCTGGATGTGCTGGTGAAGAAGCCCGGGGCTATGGCCGGCTCCACCGCTCTGGAACAGTGCCGCGCTCAGGGCCGCTGG
>DAHXNO010000055.1 GCA_027365345.1 Granulicella sp. | reverse complement strand
CACCTCGGCATCCCAGAAGAAATGCCCTTCGTATCCTTCGCCGCTCAATCCCTTGGCTGCTGCGCTGCCGCTGCCATCGCGCGCCACTGCTTGCTGCACGTGGAACAAACCGAAACGCAGCGCGCGCTCGATCTCGGTCTGCCCTGGAACATGCAGGTCCAGCGCCGCCCAAAATGGTTCAAGCCAGGCGTGTTGCTGCTCGCACAATGTGTCGAAGCCAGCGGTGGCCAAGGCGGCGCTGTCCCGCTCGGCACGTGCGCGCAATGCGGGTAGATCCGGGGTCGAGTCGGCGGGCGAACACGCATAGGCGATGTACTTTTCGAGCACCACCTCCCGCCCCGGCGACAACTGCGCGACCAGCCGTTGCGCCACGCCCGCGGCGCCATCATCCACCGTGACACTGGAGCCAGCCGCTGACCAGTGCTGGCGTTGCACGCACACCACCGCGATGCCGCTGTGCGTGGCGCGCTGCGCATACCATGCAAGCTCGGCTTGCGCCGCGCCGCCCGCCCACTGCAATTCGCCTTCCAGCGCCGCGCCGATGCGCGGGTCTTCGCCCTGCGGTGCCGCGGCGACGGCGGGTCTGATGCCCGATTCCCTCCTGGTTCCAATATGCGGCCTCATGCGCGCGCAGCGACCCTGCTTCATCCGTGACGGGCTGGGCTGGTGGGCTGGGCCGAACAGGAGGGGTAGCAAGGGCGCTGGGCCGATGGAAAGCTCTTCTGCAAGTCTACACGATGCCGCAGGTCTTCCTGCTTACCCGAAGTGCGAGTTTTCTGGGGCAGTGTGGCCTCAGGGTTGGGAAGAGGGAATCTCCGGAGGAGACGGGGCATCGGACGGGGCAGCCACAGGCGTCGCGGGAGCGGAGCCCAGAATCTGGACCAGCGGCGCAGGCGCTGCCTCGTGACCGGCCGCGGGAGCCGGTTCCATCGGATAGCCGCCCGGCACGGGAGCTACATAGGTGTACTCCCATGCGTAGCTGCGCGTCACCCGCAGTACAACAACCATGGAGAGGAGCAGAACGGCAGTGGTCAGCAACGCCGCGTCCGGCCCATAGGAGCCACCCGTCACCCACTGCGGGCCAGAGATGGAGGTAAACACAATGTTGCTGTAGCTGGCGTCTCCCGTCAGCGGTAGGCCAAACAGAACGGCCAGAACCGCGTTCCAGGCAAAGTGGAGGCCCCACCCGATCCAGAGAGCCCGGGTACGCAGATAGCAGGTGCACAGAAGAATGCCGAATAAGAATTCGTTCAGGAGACCGAACACTGTCGCGCCAGGGCGGAAGACTCCCACTGCGGCGATGAAAAAGGAAAAGAAGATCGTGGCAAAAACCGGGCTGGTGGCTTGCAGAAACTCTACGAACAGGAACCCGCGAAAGGTGACTTCGAAGGTCAGCGTGAGGACGGCAAGGGTGACCACGCTAACCAAAGTCAAGCCAAGGTTATTCAGGGAAAAATTGAACTCCGGGTGGAGCGATCCATCCAGCACCATCGGCAGCAGAGCGGCCAGCACCATACCCCATCCAACCGCCGCGCCACGCAGCCATTCTTCCTTCGAAGTGGCGCGCGTCGGTAGCGCGTTGGCATCACGGATGCCGGTGAGTTGCTTGTTGCCGTACGGCGCCGAAGACTGGTTAAAGATCCAGCGCAGAGTGGCAAAGCCCCAAAGCAGAAAAAAGAGAAGAAACGCTTGCTGAATCAGATCATTGAAGATCGAAAGATTGAATCGAATCGAGAGGCCGTCGGCGGCGCGCACCGCCACATCGCGAGACACCATCACCCAGACACACCCCCCCAGAAACAGGAGCATGTGAAAGGGGCGCAGAAGAGACGAGGGACGTGAGGGTTGCAAAGGTAGAAAGACTCCTTTGGTTCAGACGGTCCTGCACAGGATGGGAGAGACCTGGCCGAGTTGCTGGAGAGCGAACTGACGCCTAATCATTGGATGTCGAATACCCTCCTGCCGGGCTCGATACCCTTCAAACCAACCTTCACGTTGCCGACAGCCCAGTGGTTCATCCCTGTGATCTCAGGTCCGGCCCGAGCAGCCATCTCTCTCAGGCAACAGTGTAAAACTGCGCAATGTTACGAAACTTATGGTACCGCGCCGCCAGCATCTCCTCCAAAGGCAGCCGTTGCAGTAACTCAAGGTGCGCTGCCAGCCGCTCGTCGAGTCGTTCTGCCGCAAGCGCAGGATCGTTCTGCGTGCCGCCTTCTGGCTCACAGATCACCTCATCCACGCAGCCCAATCGCTTCACGTCGCTAGCCGTGTAGCGGAGCGCCGCGGCAGCTTCCTGCTTGCGGGCTGCGTCTTTCCACATGATGGAGGCGCAGCCCTCGGGAGAGATCACAGAGTAGATCGCATTCTCCAGCATCAGGACGCGATCCGCCACAGCCAGCGCCAGGGCGCCGCCGGAGCCGCCTTCTCCCGTGATCGTCGCGATGGTGGGGACGCGCAGACGCGACATCTCCAGCAGATTGCGGGCGATCGCCTCGGCTTGGCCACGCTCCTCGGCGCCCAGGCCCGGGTTGGCCCCGGCACAGTCGATAAAAGTAAAAACCGGGCGATGAAACTTTTCCGCGATCTTCATGGCGCGTAAGGCCTTACGATATCCCTCCGGATCGGGAGAGCCGAACTTCCGATCGACCCGCTCCTTCACCGTGCGGCCCTTCCGGTTGGCAATCACCATCACCGGCTGGCCGTGAAAGTACGCCATACCGGCAGTCATCGCAGGATCGTCCGCGAATTGACGATCGCCGTGAATCTCTCGAAAACCCGTGAAAAGAGTCTGAATAAAGTCCATCGGGTAACAACGTTGAGGATGCCGGGCAAGCTCCGTCTTCACCCAGGCTTCTGGTACCGGGGCTGCGGCCTTCGTGGAACTCTTTGCGGATACTGTCTCTGCCATCTCTTTTACCGGGGTCTCGTTGCGAACGTTGACCATAGTCTTGTTGCCGTCTTTTACTGAAATTCCTTTGCTAACACGATCCCTTTGTCCAGGTTCTTTCCGCCAACTCGTTTGCCAAGATGATTGTACGGGAGAAATCGATCCTGCGGCGCGCATGGCCGCTCCGGCGACGCTTGCGGCAGAGACATGCCTGCGCGGAATCGGCCCTATCCGGCAGGCAGAACCTTCAACCAGCCTTTGAACAAATGCCAAATAAGCGCTCTGCTCAAGCCCCTTTCAGCCGCAGCCACGCTAGCGGATCCCCCTGTGTTAGTGGATCACCTGCACCGCCCCGCGGCCTACCAGGGACTCCACCTGTTCAATAAAGCCTACGTCAGCCGCCACGTTCAGACCCTTGGGCTCCAAATCGACGGCGAACTGGTTGGGCTCCTCAAGGCGCAGCATCAGTTTGCCGTTGCCGGGAGCGGAGCGGAAGATCGCTTCCAGCTTGCTCAAAAGCTGTGCATCCTGACTATGCATGGGAACACGGATGCGCAGCGCCTCCGGAAGCTTGATCTGGACGTCCTCCAGCGCGGTGATGGCAGTCACGGCTAGTTTGGGCGCGGCATCTTCTTCGCCACGCAGCGCTCCGCGCACCAGCACCGGAACGTCGATCTTTAGCTTCTCAGAGAGCTTCTCATATGCGGAAGAGAAGGCAATCAGCTCCACCCTGCCTACCGTATCCTCCAGGACGGCTTGGGCATACAACTCCCCCGTGCGCTTTGACTTGGCGACCTTGAGGCCAGTGATCACACCCGCGATCTGGATCTCCTGGGAGGTGTCCTCCGAGCGGCCGCGACGGAACTGTTGCGGTTCAGGCTTCATCTCACAGGCCGTGGCCGTGTCCACCACCTTCAGATTGCGCAACTTCTCGCGGTAACGATCCAGAGGGTGTCCGCTCACAAAGAAGCCCAGCACCTCCTTTTCGTTCTGCAGGCGAACGTGCTCGTCCCATTCCGGAGCCGATGGAAGCGCCTCCTCGCTCTGGGCGGCGGAGGGCTCGTCAAACATGCCAAACAGGCCATGCTGGCCCGCGGCAGAGTCGCGCTGCGACCTCTGCCCGCGATCCATGGCCTTGTCCAAGGCAGCAAACACCCGCGCTCGCGGCCCAAAAGAGTCCAGAGCGCCCGCCTTGCACAAGCTCTCCAGCACCCGCTTGTTCAGCAGCCGCAGATCTACCTTGCCGCAAAACTCATAGAGCGTGCTGAACCCCGGCTTCCCTGCCGCCCGCAGCTCCTCACGGGCGCGCAGAATGGAGTCAATCGCGTTGTGGCCCACGTTCTTTATGGCCGCTAGACCGAACAGAATCGAGTCCCCGGTGGGAGTAAAGTTGGCGGCAGAAACCTGAACGTCCGGCGGTATCACGGCGATCCCCAGTTCGCGGCACTCGCCAATATACTTCACCACGTTCTCCGGCTTGCTCGTCTCAGACGTCAGCAGCGCGGCCATAAACTCCACCGGATAATGCGTCTTCAGCCATGCAGTGTGATACGCCAGCAGGGAGTAGGCGGCCGAGTGAGACTTGTTGAAGCCGTACCCCGCAAACTTCGCCATCTGATCGAAGATCTCCCCGGCTGCGGCCTTGGGATAATTACGTTCCGCCGCTCCAGCCAGGAAAATCTCACGCTGCTTCTCCATTTCAGCAGCGTCCTTCTTTCCCATCGCGCGGCGCAGCAGGTCCGCCCCTCCCAGCGAGTACCCCCCAATCAGGTTGGAGATCTGCATCACCTGCTCCTGGTAGACCATCACGCCCAGGGTCTCGCGAAGGATCGGTTCCAGATCAGGCAGGATGTATTCCACCTCGCGCCGCCCCCATTTGCGCTCGATAAAGTCGTCGATCATGGAAATCGGGCCAGGGCGATATAGGGCATTCAACGCGGTCAGATGTTCAATGGAGTTGGGCTTATAGCGGCGCAGAACATCCCGCATCCCGGCCGACTCAAACTGGAACACGCCAGAGGTCAGCGCCCGGTGAAAGACGCGCTCAAACGTGGCTTCGTCCTCCAGATCAATCGTTGACAGATCCACCGTCACCCCGCGATTGGATTGGATCAGCTTCAGACAATCGTCGATCACTGTCAGCGTCGTCAAACCCAGGAAGTCCATCTTCAGCAGACCCATCTTCTCCACAGCCTTCATGTCATAGCTGGTTACAATGGCCTCTTCTTTTGTTCTTGTTACAGGAACAAGCTCAGTCAGCGGTTGAGGTGCAATCACAACCCCGGCAGCATGCACGCCCGCCCCTCGCACCAATCCCTCCAGCCGCTGGGCGGTATCGATCAGCTCCTTGATGCGCGCGTCAGACTCGTACGCGGCCGCCAACATTGGATTCTCCTTGAGGGCCTGTTCAATGGTGATGCCGATGGTAGTTGGGATCAGCTTGGCGATCCGATCCACCTCGCCATAGGGCATGTCGAAGGCCCGCCCCACGTCCTTGATCGCCGCCTTGGCCGCCATGGTGTTGAAGGTGATGATCTGGGCTACCTGGTCATTGCCGTACTTCCGGCGGACGTACTCAATCACCTCCCCACGGCGGTTCATGTCAAAGTCAATGTCGATATCCGGCATCGAGACACGCTCAGGATTCAGAAAGCGCTCGAACAGCAGCTCATTCTGTAAGGGATCGATGTTGGTAATCTCCATCACATAGGCCACCAGCGAGCCGGCGGCCGAGCCACGGCCCGGGCCCACGGGTATGCCCTGCTCCCGCGCATAGCGGATAAAGTCCCACACAATCATGAAATAGCCAGGAAACTTCATCTGCTTGATGCATTCAATCTCACGCTGGAGCCGAGCTTCATACTCCGCGATGGACCTGCGCAGCTTGCCCGTCTCCTCCAGGTGTTTGATCGCCGTCTCACGCCGGCGGCGCCAACCTTCCCGGCAGACCTGTTCAAAGTACGTATCAATGTCCATCCCGTCCGGGCAGTCAAACTGTGGAAACGGATTCTCGACCTTGGAGAGCTCGAGCTGGCATCGCTCCGGGAATTGCATCGTTTGGGTGCAGACCTCGGGCGCATGGGCAAAGAGGCGATGCATCTCTTCCGCGCTCTTGATATAGAACTCCTGGGTGTCGAACTTGAAGCGCTTGGGGTCATTCATGCTGCCCGCGGTCTGCACGCACAGCAGCACCTCGTGGGCGCGCGAGTCCTGGTCCTCAATGTAGTGCGAGTCGTTGGTGGCGATCAGCGGAATGTCGAGCTCTTTTTCCAGACGGAACATGGCTTCGGTCACCACTTTGTCCGGCTCCAGGTGGTGGTCCTGAATCTCCAGAAAGAAGTTTCCCCGCCCAAACAGCGTCTCCAACTCGCCGGCAGCCCGCTTGGCCAGGTCGTAGTTCCCTGCCATGATGTGCTGGCTCACCTCACCGGCAAGGCAACCGGAGAAGCAGATAAGACCCTTGGTATGTTGGGCCAGGAAGGCTTTGGACACGCGAGGCTTCTTATAGAAGCCGTGCAATGCCGCCTCGCTGGTCAGGCGCACAAGGTTCCGATAACCCTCCTCATTTTCAGCTAAAACCAGCAGATGGTTATATTTGGAGTCCGGGTCCGCGTGTTCCCGCAGGTGGGACTCCTCCTTGCAGATGTAGAGCTCGCAACCCAGAATGGGCTTCAACTTCTGCTTCTTCATGGCGTCGAAGAAATGAACGGCGCCGTAGATATTGCCATGGTCGGTAATGGCGGCAGAGGTCTGGCCCAGCTTCGTCAGGTGTTTGGCCAGCTTATCAACGTCGCAGGCCCCGTCCAGCAGGGAGTAATCGGTATGCAGATGAAGGTGAGTGAACTCAGCAGCCATAGCGCTAGTGTACGAATCCCCTGCGCAGGGCGAAAGCCCTTCACACCCCAAACTCGCGTTGCGCCGCGCAGCGGCATCCGCCGTCCCGCCGTCATCCGTCCGAAATCGGGCTGGGCTCTCTCTGGGAGCGGGCTGGGATATCCCTCGGACCGCTGCCAGCCGACGATCTAACGCAGATCGGCCATCTCTTTTCGACTGAGGGGGATATGATGAATCTGCTTGAGCAGGCTGACAAGATTTCTGTCCACTTTGGCGCTGCTGCGGGTAAAGCCCCAACGCGGATCGTCGATGGTCCAAAGAATCACCTGACTGTGCGGCGGGGTCACGGTCAGGGAGACTCCGTTGTCCGGATCGTTTCTCAGATGGAAGATCACATCGGCGGCCTGCGGGCTGGAAACAAGATGGTAGTAGCCCCATTTCGACAACGCAGATTGAAGATCCTTGAGATCAGGGCCTAAGAATAACCCTCCGTTTTTCTGGGGTTGGACAGCTTCCAGGTAAACGCTTCGGGCGTTGAGAAACTCCGGAGGGATCGGGGCCTGGGAGTTGAGTAGCGTCTCAAAGGAAGGGCGAAGAGCGGTCTTCGGATTCAGCCCGGAGGATCGGGCGGGCAGAGTCGAGACCAGCGTGCTGATCTTGTAGGTGAGCCACTCGATGGACTTCGCCAAGGCGATCTTGCCTTGCGGAATACTCTCTCCTCTGCCGGCGGGCGTCACGATCGTGTCAAGCGTAGCGGGGTTGGTTGGATCCTTGCTGGGGTCCAGGATGGTGAGTTGGAGATAAGGCTGGTGTTGCCGCCCTCGGGATTGTCCAAAGGCGTCCGTGATGATCTCCGGCGCGGCTTCCGTGCCGTGTACCTGAAAGATCAGGTCGGCGTGGTCTGGAGAATCCGCAAGCTGGAAGTAGCCCCACTGCCGCAGGGAGGCATAGAGCTCGTTGTAGATCACATTGGGAGCGCCCGAGATTTGGCCGTTGAAGTAGTCGTTGGCGCCGGCGTTGGAGAGGAACACGTTCCGCGCCTGGGTAACCCGCTGAACCAGCGCATGGGACGGCGGCGGAGGCGGCGCGGCGGTGACTGTCTGGCGGGCGCAACCCGGAAGACAGACCAAAGCGCAGGCTAGAAATCCAGCTCGAGTCCATGCCATCCAGGGCGAGTGCCCTGGGGAGACCCTTTCGCAGGCCTGGGATCCGGAGGATCGCTTCATCAGAACCACCTCCTGCAAGAGCGATACGACGTCAAACCAACTGGACGCCGATTGCTACCAACATACACGACGTACCGTAACCGCATGTATCTTCTGGCCCGAGCCATGCACCAATAGGCGTCTTCCTTAAGGAAATCTTCGCATAACGCTCGAACCGGCGCATCCGCCCCCGGAAGACCCGGCGGCCAGCCCGTCGCCACCGTTTTAGGTCTGGCATCAGGTCTAAAGGCAGCCCGTTACTGCTGCTGCCCCCTGTCAATACCTGTCCGGAAACAGCCAAGGCGTCACCGGCAGCCACAGGAACATGCGCCGCTCGGGCTGGGAGGATGCATCGGCGCGATTCAGCAGATGCCTGTCAGGTTTGTTTCTGTGGTGTGGTTGAGTCTGTGGAGTGCAGCTTGTGGAAGAAACGGGCCGCTTGGGCTACCTATCGCTCCGCTGCGGAAGGCCCCACTGGAAGATCAGTTCGGCGAAGCCATACTGTCCGTTGCGCCCTGATGGATAGTCGCTGCCTACGACGCTCTTTCCTTTGGTGTAGGAGTAATAGGTGTTGAAGCTGAGTCGAGACGTGAGCTGCCAGTAGCAGGTGATGTCTGCGATCGATGCAAAAGAGCCATAGCCTCCGCTTGGCCGGCCGATATAGCCGAACGCTGTGCTATTGAATGCCCCTCCGCCCTGGTACCAAAGGTCCTTGCTGGAGCTTAGCCGCAGCCAGTGCAGGTCAGCCCGCAACTCCAGATGCTTCTTCGGGCGGTCAATCAACTGCACATAACCGTCTTTGTTGTTCATCATGTTGTAAGACAGCGCACGGGCGTAGATATAGGGAGAAGGAAGAATCATGAAAAACGTGGAGTGCCTGTTGTTCTCTGGCGTGTTGTCACCACTCGTCGCGGAGTACCCACCGCGCAGCCATGGTTCGGTGGGAACATGGCGCAGTTGCGCTCCACCCTCCAGCAGCCATGCGTAAGCGCGGTCTTGTTGTTCGCCCCAACTGCCGTTTTGCAGCAATCCCCAACCCACCAGGTCGAAGTTCGCCTTTCGAGCCGGCATGGACGCGATGAAGTCTCCTCCATAGGTGCCCAGACGGATATTCTTCCGGTCTGCCTCGCGAACGGCAAGGGGACGATTGTCTACCTTCAACACTCCCGTTCTGCCATCGTGATATCCAATCCCAAAGGCTCTCCATAGAAGGTGCTGGTGAAGCGCGTAACGGCTGTAAGCAAGATATTGCACATCGACATTCAGCTCAGGGTTGCCATTGTCCGCGAAGGCGCCCTGATCCGCCCGAGAGACCATCGCGGTCAAATCCCAGTTATCTCCGTTGCCGGCGGACAGGTTTCCATAATGACCGTCAAACCCGTCAAAGCTGCGCTGCGCGTTCACCAATCCAAAATTGCCGATCAGTCTCTGCGCAACACGATAGGTCTGCAACCAGCGCACAGTAGCGTTTTTCGGAGTCGTCTCCGCGCCATCAAAAAACTCATAGCGCCCAATCCTCACCCTCTTGTCGTCCTTGCTAAAGCTGTATCGGACGAACGCCTGTTTGAGAAACAAGGCAGCAGAGTTTGACTGGCTGTTGTTGGCTGCGTAGAACGTGCCACCGAAGCCGAGTTGGCTCTGCGCGGCATCGCTGGAGATGGCATCCCTGGGTATATCCAGCAGCGCGACTTGCGATGCTTCCAACTCCCAGTCCCAACGGCGGATCCGCTGTGCAACTCCAAACCGCAGCAGGGACTCTGCATACGCGTAGCTGCTGGTGAATGGCGGTGCGGCAAACCACTGCCATGCTTCAGGATGAATTCGGTAATAGACGAAGATGGAATAGGACCGATTCTTGGTCTTGCTCTGGGCAAATGACAGCGCAGGGAAACACAAGAGGACCGAAAGCAGCCTGAGCGCTCGATTTTGCTTCAAATTCCCCTCAGTGCTGCGGGTCGGATACAGTGCTTAGAGCATAGCAGAGAGCCCAGCAAGTTTCCGGTATCCATCGATCGGTTGAAATCGACACCAATCACTCAGTGCGCGATAAGCAAGCGACCTTTGGGAATCACATCTTTAAGCATTAGAATCCATGGGCATGAACTCGATCCTGTTTGGCTGGCTCGTTCGATACTTCCGGGGTAGGGCCCGAAGGCGGCATCTGCAGGAATCCTCCGCATGGCCCACCGCAACCGCGAAGCTGCTGGAGGGAAAGATTGTTCCCTGCGACGAACTCGCCGAGACCACCGCGGTAAGGCCCGTTCAGATAGAGTATCCGTATTACTTCGCCTTGAAGGACGAGTACTTCGGCGGGTATCTGAGAAGCGTGCCCTGTTCTGATTCCGAGGGCAGCCGCTGGATGCGAGAGGTGGGCGAGGCGAAGGCCATCGTGGTGCGCTATGACCCCGCCAAACCGGACAGAACGCATGCGCTTGAGCGCGACAATCCGGAAACTTTGCCATTCAGAATCTGGGAGATGTAGCGGAGAAGCCGCTGCTTTCCGGCGTCCATCCCATGCTCTGGCAGGGCGGACCCATGAGTTGTGTCTCCATTGGCGCAGCCAATCCGTTATTCCACTGCGGACCAGCGCAGCAAGCGAACGTTACCGCAAGGCCGCAGGGAGCTTTTCGTAGATGTTGCCGAAGCCGCCATTGGAGAGGATGGCCACCACATCCTTGCGAGCCAGCCGTGGTGCGATGGCCGTAACAATGGCATCCGCATCGGAGCATAAAATGGCCGGGATGTTGCGGGTAGCCAAAGCGGAGACCACATGCTCCGGATCCAGACGTTCCAGGGCAGGGATGGCTTCGCTTTTGAAGACGGCGGCAAGAACCACCTGATCGGCCAGGGCCAGTGAGTCCACCAACTCGCGCTCGAAGACGTTGCGGCGGAGGGTGTTCGACCGAGGCTCCAGAATGGCCCACAAACGGCGTCCTGGGTACGCCGAGCGCAGGGCGCGCAGCGTCTCGCGGATCGCCGTGGGATGGTGGGCAAAGTCGTCAATGATGGTGACGCCGGCGACCTCGGCGCGGACCTCCAGGCGGCGCTTGACCGAGCGGAAGGTAGCCAGGGCCTGGGTGATGGCCTCCACCGAAACGCCCTGACCGGCCGCGAGCGCGGCGGCGGCCGTCGCGTTCAGAGCGTTGTGCTCGCCGGCCATGGGAAGAGTCAAGCGGGCGAACTCTTCCCCGCCCCGCAGCAGGGTCCAGGCAGTGGTGGCGCCCTTCTGCTGCAAATGGACCGCCTGCCAGTAGGAGCCTGATTGGAATCCATAGCGCTCGATATTGCAAAAAGCTTTGGCGCAGCACTCCGTGACGTTGGGATTCGCGTCATAGGCGATCAACCGGCCGCGGCGGGGGATAAGGTTGACCATGCGCATAAAGGCGGTCTTTACCGCGGCGAGATCGGCGTAGATATCGGCGTGGTCAAACTCTACGTGGGTCAGGATAGCGGCATCGGGAAAGTAGTGAAGAAACTTGGGACCCTTATCGAAGAAGGCGGTATCGTACTCATCGCCCTCCAGGATGAAGGTGCGGGAGCCGCTGTGCACACGAAAGCTGCTGCCGAAGTTCTCTGCGACTCCGCCAATGAGAAACGACGGAGTGAACACCGGGTTGGAGTTCCCTGCAACCTCGTAGATCCAGGCCAGCATGCTGGTGGTGGTGGTTTTGCCATGGGTTCCGCAAACGATGAGCCGCTCACGCTGGGCCAGAAACTCATCATAGATCAACGCCGCCAAGGAGGTGAAAGGTATACGGGCGTCGATCGGCCGATCCAGCAGAAACTCCAGCTCCGCGTTGCCCCGGGAGATGGCGTTGCCCACCACGACCAGGTCCGGCGCCGGGGTCAGGTTCGCCGCGCTGTAGGGCTCCAGGATGGGTATGCCCATGGCCCGAAGCTGGTCGCTCATGGGTGGGTAGGCGGCCGTGTCTGAACCGGTCACTCGGTGGCCCTGAGCGCGAAGCATCCCGGCCAGCGAGGCCATGGCCGTGCCGCAGATGCCGATCAAGTGGATATGCTTGCCGCCGGAGGCCAGCCCGTTGGGCTCCCGGACGTCAAGCCCGCTGGGCTCCTGGACTTCATGCCCGCCGGGCTTCTGGATATCAAGTCCCCTTGACTCTTCGCTTCTCTTCTTCACTCTGGAATCTCGCTTATCGTGTCGTAGCTCCATCTTACCCACGCACCCAGGGGGATGGAGCGGTTTTGCTGATCGACATGGCCGCAATGGAGACCGATGGCGACGGGGCCGGAAAACTCCCCAGGAGACTGGCCAAGCGCGCGCAGGCAGGCGGTTTCCAGAAGAGCAATCTCAGATGACTCGGACGATTGGACGTTGGCTGACGGGTCACCCAGGACGATGCCACAAACGTGGCGGAGCTGGCCGGCTAGACGCAGATGGCTGATCATGCGGTCCCACTGATACGGCTTGGTGTTGATGTCTTCCAGAAAGAGGATCGTTGGTTCAGTGAGATTCAGCGCGTAGGGAGTGCCCAGGGACTCCGTCAGCAGGGAGAGACAACCGCCGAGGATGCGTCCTTCAACCGGGCTGGAACCCGGAACGGGCGATCCGTCACAATCGCCGGGACGCAGAATACGGATCCCGTCGGCCGGTCCCACCGACCAGGCTGATTCCCCATGAAGCGCTGCTCGCCAGGTGCGTTCGTCCACTCCGTTGAGATTGGACCAGTCGGACGCAGCCATAGGAGCGTAAAAGGTGGTGATGCGGCAGAGGTTCCACAGATAGATGTGGAGTGAGGTGTGATCGCTGTAGCCCACGAAGACCTTGGGATTGGCGCGAATCAAATCCGAGTCCAATTGCGGCAGCAGATCGCCTGAACCCCACCCGCCGCGCGTGCAAAGAATGCCCTCGATGCTTGGATCCGCAAAGGCTGCGTGAAGATCCGCGGCACGGTCCTCGGACGCCCCGGCCAGGTAGAGCGGTCCGCGGTCCAGAGCGTGAGGCATGACCACTGGACGATAGCCGAAGGCCTCCAGATGCGCTCGTCCCTGCTCGACCAGCTCCGGCTGTGCAGCGGAAGCGGGAGAGACGATGGCGATGCGGCTGCCTTCCTTGATCCTGGGGCGAATCGGTATGGAGTCAGGCAAAATCAACCTCGCCGGTGCAGATAATCTCTGCGGGGCCGGTGAGGAGCATCTCACTGGAGTCCGTGGGCCAGGCAACCTGCTGTGTGCCGCCTTGGGTGCTGGCCGAAAGCCTGCGCGCCGACCCGCGCAGCGCCATGGCAGCCGCGGCGGCCGCACAGGTTCCGGTGCCGCTGGAGGTAGTGGGACCGCAGCCACGCTCAAAGATGCGGAAGGCAATGTGACTGGGAGTCAGCAGGCGGACAAACTCTACATTTGTTCCCCTCGGGAAGGCGCCATCCGTCGCAATCCTGGCGCCCAGCGCCTGCCAGGTGAGGTTGTGGGTGGTGAAGGTATCGCTCTCTGGAAACAGGACAAAGTGGGGGTTGCCCACGTTCACAGCCGCGCCACGGATAGCGCCCTCTACCTCTGGGATCTCAAGGCTCATCGGTGTGACCTGCGGGACTCCCATATTGCTTTCGATCCAGTAGTCGCTGCCGTCCTGGCGGATCAGGCGGCAGGTGCGCAGGCCACCGTGGGTGCCCAAGGCAACTTCATGCCGGCCTTCGCTGGCCGCCAGCCACGCGGCTACGCAGCGGGTGCCGTTGCCGCTAAGCTCGGCCTCCGAGCCGTCGGCATTGAACAGCCGGAGAAAGAGTTCGCCGTTCGGCTTACGCTCCAAAAACTCGATACCATCCGCGCCAACGCTGGTGTTGCGGCTGCATAGTTTGTGCGCCAGAACCGCGTGCCGCCCATGGGCATGGCCCTCGTCGAGGATCAGAAAGTCGTTGCCACAGGCGTGGGCTTTGACGAAGGGGATACGGGTCATGCTGCCTCCGGAGCGTGCTTGGCGGGAACGGCCGGGCCGGGCCGGTAAGCTGTCCCAACTCATAGAGTATGTGCTTGATGGCAATCATCTTTCTGCACCTCAAGCGCACCCTGCGGTCAGAATACTACTGTCCGCCGTGGAGGAAAGAGCTCCTGCCTGGCAACATGAGAAGTTCTGGCCCCAGGCCATCCCACAGACAGACCAGCGCAGACAAAGCGGCCGACAGCAGCCCGCGTTGCGCCCCCAGGCGGCTCTACCTCTGCGCTTGCATCCACTCCCGAGCGCGCTCCAGATCCGCCGCAGTATCCACATCCAGCTCCAGGGCTTCATCGGCCACCGCCGCAGCTCCGAGCAGTAGCTTTCGCGCACCCATGTCACCCTGAAGCGTCAACAGGTCTGCAAAATACTGTGCCGGAAAGTAGGCTGGAATCCCTACCTTCCCCGCATATCCCGAACCCGTCAACTGATCCGTCCGCGCACAAAGTTGGCGTAGATGCTCCGGCCGCAGCGCCACCTGATCGCAGCTCATCAGCACGGCGCCCGCCGCTGCCTCAGCCCGAGCGCGTTCCACGCCGCAACGGATGGAAGACGCAATTCCTTCTTCAGCCAGCGGATTCGCTACGACCTCGCAGTCATCCAACCCTTGCGCCATCGTGAGGTCGCGCACCACCACCAGAATAGGTTCCAGTCCTGCCTGGCGCGCCACGCGAACGGCATGCTGCAGCAGCGTCTCACCGCCAACCATCGCCGCCTGCTTCGGCTGCCCCAACCGCCGCGAGGCCCCGGCAGCCAGGACGATCGCGGCAACGCTCACAGCGCACACCGAGACTGCACGGCAGCCTGGCTCGTACCCTTCTGAAGCCCTTGCTCCATCTGTGCGGCGACCATCGCCGCAGTCATCTGCCGCGAGACGTTCACTCTGCCATTCAGGCGCCCCTGTACCTCGGCGATCACTGCCAGAGCAATGGCATCGGGGCCGTCGCCTCCCAGATCCAGGCCAACCGGAGCATAGACGTGCTGGCATACCTGCTCCACGCTCCAACCCAGCGTCGCAGCGGTCTCGCTTACCAGCAAGGCGCTGCGGTTCCGCGCCCCGAGCAGGCCAAGGTACCCAGGCCTGCGGCTCAAGGCTCCTGCCAGCCAGGTCCTGTCCTGTTCGTAGCTGTGGGTCATGATCACCACCGCGTCCTGAGGTCCAATGGCCAAACCCTCCAGTTCCCCGAACTCTTTGGCAACCAGCACCTGCGTGGCTTGCGGGAATCGCAGGGCCAGCGCCAAATGCGCTCTTCCATCCACCACCGTCACCCTCCACCCTAATAGAGCGGCCAACTCGACCATGGACTTGGCGTCATCCCCTGCTCCGAAGACGATCAATCTTTGCGGCGGAAGAATGGTCTCTGTGAAGGTGTCCGCAGACTCGCCGGGGCTCTCCGCTGTCACCGCGCGCCGCAAGGGTCGGCCAGCCTCCGGCAGCCAGGTGGTTACATGGCTGCCCACGCCCTCCAGCGACGCCTCCAGCGCCTCCATCAAAATCTGAAACTCGACCGTGCCGGCCGGCTCGATCAGCAGATTCACTGCCCCGCCACAGCCCAGGCCAAAGGGCATCTCCGCTGTATCGTCGAAGAAGGTGGAGTACCGTACGATTACCGCTCCGGAGCGCACCATCCAAGGAGCCTTGTGCACCACCTCGGCTTCCAGACACCCCCCGGAGATCGAACCCACGTACTGTCCGTCGGCTCCCACCAGCATGCGAGCCCCTACCTTGCGGTAGCTCGAACCCTCCACACGCACCAGCGTGATCAGGGCCACCGAATCTCCCCTACGCCACATCTCGACAATCCTGCGCCGGTCACGCATAAAGTCTCAGTACAGTATAGGGGATTGAAGCTGGGCCGGGAGGAATCAACGCTTCAGACACAAGCCTTCCCCGGCCCGCTCAACCTGCCGCATCCGGCTGGGGCGACTGCGGAAACTTGGATCCCCGGGGGGCAAGCTATTCTGGACCGCGATCTCTCCTTCGTGAACCGCAGTTACTGCTTCACGCTAAAGGTGTGGATGCCGCACTCCAGCTTTTTGCCACCCCAGCGGCCGCTGCGCGGGTCGGCGCCAGCCTCGGGAATCGCCGTGCAGGGCTCACACCCAATGCTGCGGTAACCGCGCTCATAAAGAGAGAGCCGGGGAATCCCGTGCTCCCGCGCATAACCTTCCACACGCTCCCAATCCCAGTCCGCCAGCACGCTCACCTTCTTCAATGATCTTCCCGTTGGCAGACGATGGTCCTCGATCTTCTTCAGCCCAGCGCGGGTAGGCGACTGATCGCGGCGCAGTCCCGTGAACCACCACGCGAACGGTTCCAGGGAGCGCATCAGTGGTTCCACCTTGCGAATGGCGCAGCACCGCGTCGCGTCCACCAGATGCAGCAGACCGAACTCCCGCTCATGCTCGTCCAGGCTGGTTCTGGGCAGCGCATTCACCAGATTCAGATTCCACTCCCTCACCATCCGGTCGCGATAGGCAATCAGCTCCGGAAAGTGATAACCGGTCTCCAGAAAGATCACCGCAACCTCCGGAAGGAGCCTGCGCAGCATGTGCAACACAACCATATCTTCGGTCTGGAAACTGCTGGTCAGGCAGACGTTCCCCATCTTGGACTCTGGTCTGGTCTGGTCGCTGCGCTGAAGCTTCGCCAGCCGTACGGCCTCAGCAACCAGATCTTCAGCCGAGAGTGCTTCACACTTGTCGAGAATAAAATCGGATGTCGGAACTCCATACTCGCTCATCGCGCCTCCTCTTGCCCGGTGGGGATTGTCGCCAACACCGCAGCGGCATCGGTTGTGGTGTAGAAACTGCCTGCGGCCATCTCACGAAGCTGATCGACGATGGCTGCGTTTATCTCCGGCCGGGCTGAGATCGCTGTCACCTTGGCCAGTTGCAGAGCACGAAACGCTGCCGGCAACGAGCCATCCGGAATCAATCGATCGTCTACCATCACCGCCGGCCGGCCTGCTTGCAGAATGCGGTCGCGTAGCTCCACGGCCTCACCAGCAAGGCCACGCAGCCAGACCAGCGCTACAGGCTCCTGTCCACGCAGGCTTGTCGCAGCAGCGGAGTCGTCCTGTGAATTTTCCTGGATAGCGTCCTCGCCATCCTCCAGGGAGTCCAGAATCATCGCGGCGCCCAGCGTCGCATTGGTCACCGGATCGATCAGAATCAGCGCCCCCATCTCGCGGTTGTCGGCGTAGGCGTCAAAAAATAAGGGCAGACTAGCGGAAAACTCTACCTCCGCAATGTCATTCATCTGCAACTGAGCGCTCGGAGAATGCTCAAAGCTCTGGATATCCACGCGGTAGCGGATCTTGCGGACGGAAGCACGAATGGTTCGCGTGGTGTGCTTGATCAGATACGTCTGCCCCGCAATCATCGGCTGCTCGTGCATCCAGACCACCATCGCCCGGAAGCAGGTGCTGGCCTGGGGCGTCGCCTGTGCGTCCCCCACCAGCATCTCCCCGCGGCTCAAGTCGATCTCGTCTTCAAGCTCCAGAGTGACGCTGAGCGGGAAGCTTGCCGCAGGCAGCTCGCCATCATGCGTAACGATCTTCTTCACCCTGGTGACTCGACCGCTCGGCAGAGCCCTCACGCTCATGCCGGGCCGCACCTCGCCACGCTCCACCCGCCCGGCAAATCCGCGGAACTCTGCGTTGGGACGAACCACAAGCTGGACTGGAAACCGGAAGGGCTCATCAGCCGCCGTACGCAACGCTAACGGAGCCGTCTCCAGATACTCCAGCAACGTCGGCCCGTTGTACCACTCCATCCTCTGGCTGCGCTCCACAACGTTGTCGCCAGCCAGTGCGCTTACCGGAATCACCGCTGTGCTGCCGATCCCCAACCGCATGGCAAGCTCGCTGAACTCCGCGCTGATCTCGGCGAAGATATCCGCGCGATACTCCACCAGATCCATCTTGTTGATGGCTGCCACCACGTGCGGAATGCGTAGAAGGCTGGCAATGTAGGTATGCCGGCGCGATTGTGGCAGCAGTTCGCCGGCGCGCTGAAAGGCCCTGGCGTCGATCAGTACGATGGCGACGTCCGCCGTGGAAGCTCCCGTGGCCATGTTGCGTGTGTATTGCTCGTGTCCCGGAGTGTCCGCAAGGATGAACTTGCGCCGGGCCGTGGAGAAGTAGCGATAGGCCACGTCGATCGTAATTCCCTGCTCCCGCTCCGCCTTCAGCCCGTCCGTCAGCAGAGAGAGGTCCACCGCTCCGCCGGAACGGTTGACCCGGCTGGCCCGGATCGAGGCCAGCTGATCTTCATAGATGCTCCTGGTGTCGTGAAGCAGCCGTCCGATCAAGGTGCTCTTTCCGTCATCGACGCTGCCCGCCGTGGTAAACCGCAGCATCTCCTGCGCCAGATGACCATCCAGAAACTGGCGAAACCTCTGCTCTTGCAAGTTCTCCTGTTGCATCTCCCGCGCTGCAGATGTTGAACTCATTAGAAGTAACCCTCCCTCTTCTTCAACTCCATCGACCCCTCTTCATCGTGGTCGATCGCTCTACCCTCGCGCTCACTGCGCCGAAAGCCGATCAGCTCTTCAATGATCTGCGGCAGCGTCTCGGCCTCACTTCGAATCGCGCCCGTGCAGGGCATGCAACCCAGCGAGCGCATGCGCAGCATCATCTTCCGCGGCTTCTCTCCCGGCAGTAGTCGCATTCCCGGATGCACCAGCGTAATCATGCTCCCGCGAATCACGGCCTCCCGCTCTTCGGCGTAGTAAAGCGGCACAATCGGAATCTGCTCCGCGTAGAGGTAGAGCCAGATATCCAGCTCTGTCCAGTTGGAGAGAGGAAACACCCGGATGCTCTCACCCTTGCGCAGACGGGAGTTATACAGACTCCACAACTCCGGCCGCTGATTCTTCGGGTCCCACTGCCCCGCCGCGTCACGGAAGCTGTAAACCCGTTCTTTGGCCCGGCTCTTCTCCTCGTCTCGCCTTGCCCCGCCAAAGGCCGCATCAAAGCCGCCTTCTTCCAGGGCGTCCAACAGCGAACGCGTCTTCAGCGCAGCGCAGCAGTTCTGCGTACCCAGCTTCCAGGGGCTCGCCCCCTCCGCAATCGCAGCCTCATTGCGATGCACAATCAGCTCCGCTCCAATCTCCCTGGTATATTCGTCGCGGAAGCGGATCATCTCGGGAAACTTGTAGCCGGTGTCCACGTGCAGCAGCGGAAATGGAATCGGGCCCGGATAAAAGGCCTTCTGCGCCAGCCGCAGCATCACGCTGGAGTCTTTTCCAATCGAATAGAGCATTACAGGGCGAGCAAACTCCGCCACCGCTTCGCGGAGAATATAGAGGCTCTCTGCCTCCAATGCCTGTAAATGATTCAGTCGCTTCTGGTAGAGCTGTTTCGCGATTTCTTCGCCAACAACCGTTTCAGTAACCACACATCCTCCCTTTGCGGACCACAATGGTCCGGGTTTACACAGATAAAGTGCCCCGCAAAGGCTTGTAGGATTAGTATGAACTGACCAGAAATTTTGGATGAAAGCCGTTCACGGGAGACACACGAACTCGTTCAGCACACTTCAATGTGCCGCGAACATCGCGCAACTCGGAAACTGGTATCTTTCATCAAGAGTGAGTCTATTCGTTTTTGCGTCCCGCATCAAGTCTTTCTGCCGGGGATCGTCGGCCGGGGGAGAGACGATCCCCGGCTTTCTGTAGCTGAGCACCACTTTGAGAAGATCTTAATAAAGTAAACTTAGCTCCAAGACCTGATCTCCCAAGACCTGATTTCGAGGACCGTCTGGATCTGTCTGTGTAGTGCGAACGACCGTCAACTGGATTGGGATACCTGGAGGAGAGCACCACAATGCATCGCTTGACGACCCGGATGGTTCTTCTTCTTCTCAGCTTCAGCGCAGCCATAGGGGCTGGGGTGCACTGCCGCGCCCAGGCGACCAAGGCTGGAGAAGAGTTCGTTGACTCGCGGGTCGATATCTATGGAGGCTACGGCTACTTCCATCCAGACCACAGCAGCGTAGACGGCTACCAGTTCCAGAGCGTTTACAATCCGAATGCAACCGTGAGTGTTTCCGCCTATTTCAACCGTTACTTCGGCGTGCAATTGGAGGGCGGGTACTTCTCCGGCAGCAATGAGCACAAGCAGTACGTACCCACCTGCACCGGTGAAACCTGCAGCCAACTGGTCTACACCGCGGAAGGCGGCCCGATCGTTCGCCTTCCTTTGGGGCGCTTTGTACCCTTCATCCACGCATTGGGTGGTGGTGAACGCACCAACGGGCCCGCAGGACAAGGGTTAATGTGGGGTTGGGGAGTTACTGGCGGCGGCGGGGTGGACTATATCCTGCCCTTCTTCCATCATCACCTCGCTCTTCGCCCCATCCAGGCTGACTATCAGTACTCTCAGGTGGTGTACGGTCCGCTGCTTCTGCCTTCAGGAACCCAGGGCGGCTTTAGCTCCCTCACCAACATGAAGCTGTCTGCCGGCCTGGTGCTTCGCCTCGGCGATGTGGCGCCACCCTATCCGGTGATGCTGGGCTGCGGCGCGCAGCCTTCCAGCGTCTACCCCGGTGAGCCCATCAAGGTGGAGGCGAATGCGCTGCACCTGGATCCCAGGAAGACTCCTGTCTACACCTGGGCCTCCAACGGAGGCAAAATCACAGCCGCCGGCCCGGAGGCTACGATTGATACCACCAGCATGGCCCCGGGAGACTACGTCATCACCGGGCACGTCCAGCAGGGCTTCCGGGCACGGCAGCAGGCCTCCTGCAGCGCTCCGTTTACCATCCTCAAGTTCCAACCGCCCAGCCTTACCTGCAGCGCCAATCCAGGCACGGCAGTCTCTGGAACAGACATCGCTATCAGTACGGTCGGGGTCAGCCCGCAGAATCGTCCCCTTACCTATTCCTACTCGGCAACCGCTGGGGTGGTTGCAAGCTCCGGACCCACCGCGATCCTGACCACCGCCGGCCTCAGTCCCCAAACCATCGTCGTTACGTGTCATGCGGTGGACGATCTGGGGCAGACCGCCACGGCAACCACCCAGGTCAAGCTGACCGCTCCCATCGTCCCGGTTGTGCCGCAAACCCAGCCACTCTGCAGCTTGAGCTTTACCCGCGATCACCGCCGGCCGGTGCGTGTCGACAACGAGGCCAAGGGCTGCCTGGATGATATCGCCCTCACCCTGAAGCAGCAGGCCGGAGCGCATCTTGTGATCGTGGGCAACACGGCCCCGCCTGAGAAACCTGCTGCCGGAGCCGAGCGCGCGATGAATGCGCGCCAGTACCTGGTCCAGGAGAAGGGTATCGATACCTCCCGCATAGAGCTTCGAATCGGCCAGCCCTCTGGAAAGACGGTCACCAATACCCTTGTTCCACCGGGCGCTACCTTCAACGATCCAAGCACCCATACCTTTGACGAGAAGACGATCGTCCGTCACGGCGAGGCATATGGAATTCCGCGAACGAAACGGTCTGCGCAAGCAGCGCACAAGAAGCCCGCGGGAAAAAAGACTGCGGCGGTGACCACCGCGCCGAAGACCAGGAAAACGGCAAAGACTGCGAAGACGAAGAAAGCAGGGGCAGCGGTAAAGAAACAGAAACAGACGGCCAAGCCCGCACCTCCCGCTGCTACGGCCACCACAACGCCCTCCTAGCTAGCACTTGCCGCCGCTGAAGCCGTCACTGAAGCCGCCGCCGCCGCGCGCCAAAGCCTTCGCCGTCCAGATGCCAGACGACCTTGGTAACGGCTCAGGCCAACGCAGCAAATCAAGCGGGCGCTCCACTCCGTCCACGCAGGAATGCGCAACCCCGCCGCGCCATGCGCCACGCTGCCTATCCATTCGCTTTGGGGCCTTTGGGAGTCCACATCTTGCGTTCGACACGTGGTGCGGGCTTGGGAACCTCCATCGGCGCGGGGGCTGGGGCCTCCAATTGACATTTGTCTTCCCCACTAGCCGGAGCTGAAGACAAGGGGGCGCTAGCTGGAACTGCCGGCGTCTGCGCCCCGTTCCCTGCTCCAGATGGAGTGCCCTGCGGGCCGTCGCGCTTTGCCTCCTTCATGGTTTCCGCTGGCGTGTCCTCTGCGCCCTGCACGCCTTCCAGCATTAACTCCGCGATGTCGCGAATCTCGATCTTCTCTCCTGCCGCCTCCGGCGTGGCGCTCAGCATGCTCTTGCAAAACGGACATCCCACCGCCAGCACCTTGGCCTGCGGTCCACGCTGAAGCGCTTCGTGGGCCTCTTGCAAACGGTTGGCCGCGATCTTCTCCTCACCCGCCTCTTCTTCCTTCCAGAACTGCGCTCCGCCGCCGCCACAGCAGAAAGACTTCTCGCGGCTTCTCGGCATCTCCACGCAATCGTCGCTCAGGACGCGCAGAAGATTGCGCGGCGCGTCATAAACGCCGTTATGGCGGCCAAGATAGCACGGATCATGAAAGGTGATCGTCGCGTCCAGTCGCTGTGCCTGCAACCGCCCTGACGCAACCAACGAATCAAGAAACTCCGTATGATGCAAGACGCGGAAGTCGCCACCCAGTTGCCTGTACTCGTGGCCGATCGTATTCATGCAGTGGGGGCAGGTTGTGACAATCAACTTCGGTCGAGCCGCCTTCAACGTGGCGATATTCTTCCGGGCTAGCTCCTGATAAAGAAATTCATTGCCTGCGCGCCGCGCACTGTCTCCCGTGCAGCTTTCCTTCTTTCCCAGAACAGAGAAATTCACCTTCGCGATTTGCATCAGGCGCGCAAAGGCGCGCGCTGTCTTTTGTGCTTGCGGGTCGTAGGCCGGGGAACAACCAACCCAATAGAGCACCTCCGGCGCCGGATTTTCCTCCATCGTAGGGATGTTGAGTCCTTCAGCCCATTCCATACGCTTTTCGTGGTTGATTCCCCACGGATTGCCGGTTCGTTCCATGCCGCGGAAGGCTGCCTGCAACTGCGTCGGGAACTCGCCCGTCATCATCACCTGGTTGCGACGCAACTCAATCAGGTCCATCATGGGCTCGTTTTGCACCGGGCAGGCTTCCAGGCAGGCCCCGCAGGTGGTGCAGGCCCAAAGCGCCTCCGGCGTCAGGGCAAAGTCCAGCAGCGCTCGCGATCCAGCCTGGTCGACGCTGGTTGAATTCAGCTCCATTCTCTTGTTGATCACCAGCGCAGCCGGGCTCAGCGATTTGCCTGTGGCGGAGGCAGGACAAGCGTCCTGGCAGCGATTGCACTGGATGCAGGCGTACGCATCCAGAAGACGCGGCCAGGTCAGCTCCTGAAGCGTTCCGGCGCCCAGCGCAAGCGCTGTGTCTTCTCCAGCCGCCTCCATGTTCACATCAAGATAAGGAAGCTCGCCGGAGTTCGCCTGGCGCGCAAAAAAATACTTCACCGGCGCAAAAAAGAGATGGATGTGCTTGCTGTACGGGAAGTATAGGAAGAACACCAGGATGCTGCCCAGCGCTGCCCAGTAAGCGAAGATGCTCCAGGCCATGGCATGATTCGGAGCGATCAGGCAAGATACCGCCGAAGCAATCGGCTGAAAAGAGTCGCCGCCATGGAGCCGCAACTTGGCGGCCGCTCCCAGCAAGCGGCTGCTGACGTGAAAGAAGATGAAGGCGGAGACGATCGCCGAATCCCGCTGAATGTACCAGCGTTTCACCAGAGGATGCAGCAGTGTTTTGTCGTTGAATCGGAAGTCCCGCCGCGCAGGAACAAGATAGCGGCGCACCACCAGAGCGACAATGCCGATCAGGACCAATCCGCTCAGCAGGTCGGCCAGTAGATTGTAGAGCGCGCCGAGAGGATGGGCAGAAGAGATGGAGAATCCGGTATAGCCTTCCGCCGCATCCACCAGATTGAGCAGCATGTAGTAGGTGAATCCGTAAAAGAGGAAGGAATGCAGGATCGTAACCACCGGACGCCGGCGGAAGGCTCTGCGCTGCAGGATCGTCGTCACCAACGCGTAGCGCAGCCTCTTCCAGGGATGGTCCGTGCGCCGATCCGTATCGGCGCGGCCCATACGAATCCGCCGAAAAACGCCGTAAAAGCCCGGCGCTGAAAGCCCGGTCATGATCAGGGCAAAGATCGCAAACGCCACTCTGTGCTCAATCGGCAGCATGAAGAGCCTCTCCATGATGTGAGGGCGAACTGCCGCGCGCCTTATCAGCCTGCGCGGCGAAGTCGTGCGACGGCAATCTGTTCGATCATCGCCGGAACAACGCTCTCAACATCTCCCACAATTCCAAAATCGCAAACGCGAAAGATCGGCGCTTCCGCGTCCTTGTTGATGGCCACGATCAGGCGGCTTTTATTCATGCCGCTCAGATGCTGAACCGCGCCTGAGATGCCAACCGCAATGTAAACCTTTGGCTGCACGGTCTTCCCGGTCTGGCCAACCTGATCAGCATAACCTCTCCAGCCTGCGTCCACCACCGCGCGCGTCGCTCCCACAGCGCCGCCAAGCTGATCTGCAAGTCTCACAACCAGCCGCTCGAAGCCGGCCGCATCGCCCACGCCACGGCCACCGGACACAACCACGTCCGCATCCGCCAGCGCAATCCGGTCGCTCGCATAGCCAACCTTGCCCGTCACACGGAAGCGCGCCGCGGGCAAAGCGATCTCCACATCGTACTGTTCGCCTGGTTCTACTCCGGTTGGCTGCGCAGCCGCAAAGATGCCCGGTTTAACCGCCACCACCACAACCGGCGACAGCGCCTCAATCCTCTCCGTCACGCGCGCCAGGCAACTGTACCGCTCCGCTGTCAGCGCGCCCTGCTGATCCACAACACTCACCACGTCTTCCAGCAGAGCGGCATCCAGCTTGACGGCGATCCGTCCGCTGCACTCGCGTCCACTGCGTGAGGCCGTCAGCAGAACCGTATCAGCCTCGCCTTCCCGCGCAATCTGAGCTGCAGCGGCGGCCCATACCTGCGGATCATACTGCGCCAACTCCTGGCGATCTGCCACCAGAACCTGATCCACATAGGGCGCAATCTCCGTCGCAACACCGGCCACGCCACTGCCCAATACCAGAGCTGTTACCGGGCCGCTTCTCCCGATTTGCCTGGCCGCAGTAATCAGTCCAAAGGTGCTTCTGCTCACCCGCCCATCGGTATGCGCCGCCACCACTAGGATCATGCCGGCACCCCGGCTTTCTCGCGCAGCATGGTCAGCAGTTGCGCCGCCGCCGCCGCTGCGTCGCGGCCATCAATCACCTCGCGCAGACGTTCCCTACTTTGCGCTTCCACTCCATGGCTGCGCACCTTCAAGCCCACCCCAAAGGACTCTAGCGTTTCACGGCGAATCTCCTTCCTTTTCGCCTTCATCACATTGGGCAGCGTAGGATAGCGAGGCTCGTTCAGATCCTGTTGCGTGGTTACCACCGCGGGCAGATCCACTTCAAACGATTCCACCCCGTCCTCGGCATCCCGTTGCCCCGTAAGCCTGGTTCCCTGCAGTTCCAGTTTGCGCGTCCAGGTCACGGCCGGCCAATCCAGATGCTCGGCAACTGCGGCGCCCAGCACCTGGCTATCCCAGTCAGCCTGCTGCCCTCCGCAGAAGATCATCTGCGCCTCTTCCTTACGCGCAATGGCAGCCACCACTCCGCTCACAGCAATCGGATCCACTTCCTCGTCGGTCTCCACGTGGATTGCGCGGTCGGCGCCCATCGCAAGGGCCGAGCGTAGCGCCTCCTGTAAGCGCTCCGGCCCGATACCCACAACCACGATCTCCGCCTCCGCACCGCGCTCCCGAATGCGGAGCGCCTCTTCCACTCCGTACTCGTCCATGGTATCCATCACGAGCTTGCGGCCTTTGAGATCAATGGCCCGGTGATCAACGTAAACGCTCTCCTCGGCGTCCAGCACCTGGCGAATGATGGCAAGAATGCGCATCGCTTTCCTCCGCGGGCCGCAGCGCACAGACGCTGCGGCCCGTC